>CAUQQW010000043.1:0-16898 GCA_963520365.1 uncultured Kingella sp. | reverse complement strand
ATGCCCTACAACCGCCAAAAAATGGAAAACGCCCTGCTTGCCCTAATCGGCGCATTGGAATTTGAAGACGGCCGTTTTTGGAAAGGCTACGATTTTGACCTGCTCAATAGCCTGCACGAGCAAGGCCTAATCAGCCAGCCTTGGGGCAAAGCCAAATCCGCCTATCTCACCCCCGAAGGTTTGGAAAAAGCCAAAGCCTTGGCAGAAGAGATGTTTGGAGAAAAAGCGAATTCGTAGCAAGGCGGAGATGCCTCGTTGTTTACGCGTTTCTTTTCATGCTGCCTGGGAATGGCGTGGCCAATACCAACCGCTATGTTTGCCGTATCTATTCCTGCCCGCCGTTTTTCAGTGCGTCAAACTTGGCTTTCATGGTGGGGTTTTTGCGGGTGAGTTTTTTCACGCTTAAATCTTCGGCTTTGTTGTTGGCCAGGCGCAGCAAGCCGTAGCCTGCATCCATGCCAGCCGCGTGCGTGGCTACGCCACACACTCTACCGGCGGGCGACGCAAACCTTAAGATTGAGGTGTAGGGTGTGTGCGGTACGCACGCACGCGGTTTTGTCGTTACCGAATTATTCCAAACCATGCCATAATCCAGTCGGCAGCAAACGCAGCTTGGGTCATGGCCCAACAAAACTCAATATCAAAGGTCGTCTGAAAACCCAAAACCCCGTTTTCAGACGGCCTTTTTCCGCTAAAATCCCCCTACCGTCCAACCCGAAACAAGGAGAACCATCATGCAAGTTACCACTTCCGCCATCATCAACGGCGAATTTGCCGACCAATACGGCAAGCGCAACAGCCAGTTTAGTGAAAACAGGATGCTGATTTAATTCTATTTCCTTTGAAACTACCAATAACCTGCCACCATCATAAAACTAAAAGGCAGCCTGAAAACACCCTACCCTTTTTCAGGCTGTCTTCTACATTAAAAGCAGCCTGAAAGTTTTTCCCCAATCCATGTTAAAAACCCACCAAAATCCTTTATAATCCAACACATCATTTCGTTTTAGCTGCCGCCTGCCGTGAGCGCTAAAATTTCTTCAATTTCAACACAGGATTTCTTATGACAGGACATCTCGGTTTCCCCGTAGAAACGGTTGCCGTTTTCATCATCTTATCGGTTGGCGCGATTGCGATTGACCTGTTTGCCCACAAAGACGACAAACCCATGTCGCTCAAAAGCGCCACCATGTGGTCTTTATTTTGGATTTTCGTTTCCATTTTGTTTGGCGTTTATTTGTGGATACACCACGGCAGCGAAGTGGCAAGCCTGTTCTTCACGGGTTATGCGCTGGAAAAAGTGTTGTCGGTGGACAATCTGTTCCTGATGATGGCGGTGTTTGCGTGGTTTAAAGTGCCCGAAGGGCTACGCCATCGCGTGTTGTATTGGGGCATTATCGGCGCGATTGTGTTCCGCATGATTTTTGTTGCCATTGGCGCGGGCTTGCTGGCGTTAAGCTCTTGGGTGGAGCTAGTTTTCGCTGTTATCGTGGGCTACACCGCCGTGATGATGCTGAACCAAAAAGAGGAAGAAGAGGAAAACGAGGATTATTCCGACCACTTGGCATACCGCTGGGTGCATAAATTTTTCCCCGTTTTCCCGCGCTTGTATGGGCACAATTTCTTTTTGAACGCGGCAGAATTGGAGCAAGCCAAAGCCAGCCATCCCGATGCACATTTGGAATTAGCGGGCGAGGATGTGAAGCATCCTGAAAACAGCCATCCGCACGCGATGAAAAAAGGGCAATGGGTGGCGACACCGCTGTTTTTGTGTTTGGCGGTGATTGAGTTGTCGGATGTGATGTTTGCGTTTGACAGCGTGCCGGCGGTGATTGCGGTATCCAAAGAGCCGCTGATTGTGTACAGCGCGATGATGTTCGCCATTTTGGGCTTGCGGACGATGTATTTTGTGCTGGAAGCGCTGAAAGGCTATCTGGTGCATTTGGAAAAAGCGGTGATTGTGTTGCTGTTTTTCATCGCGTTTAAGCTGGCGTTGTCGGCAACCAATCATATGTTCCACCACGGCTGGGATATTTCGCCCAATGCTTCGTTGATTGTGGTGCTGGTGGTGCTGGCGGCAGGTGTGGCGGCTTCGCTGCTGTTCCCCGAAAAAGAAGAGGAAAAAACCGCGGCGGCGCAAGTTGCGGGGCAGTTCGCAGAACAAGCCGCCGAACAGCCTGCGGTGGAACAATCCGCAGAACCGCCTGCCGAGCCATCATCTATTGAAACGTCTGTTGAAGCGGCTTCCGATGCTGGTAGCGGCGCAGACGGCGGCGCATCCGATTAAGCAGCCCACTCTTTCAGGCAGCCTGAAAGCAGTCAAGGCAGCCTGAAAACGTATTTGAAATGTTGTTTTAGTTTGGCTAAACCGCGCTTCACCCGTTTTCAGGCTGCCTTTTTATATCCATCGTGCAGTCGCTTTTCTTGCGCGGCAAAGGCAGCCTGAAAACTGCTTGCACCCCATTCATCCCAACGTTCGCAGAAAGGAAAAACATGGCAGTTTCATTAAGCAAAGGTCAAAACGTTTCATTAAGCAAAACCGACCCGCTGTTAAAACACATTCTTATCGGCTTAGGCTGGGATGCGCGCAGCAGCGATGGGCAAGATTTTGATTTGGATGCCAGCGTGTTTATGACGGCAGATAACGGCAAAGTGCCGTCTGATGATTATTTTGTGTTCTACAACCAGCTCAAATCGCCCTGCGGCTCGGTGCAACACACGGGCGACAACCTAACGGGCGATGGCGATGGCGACGATGAAAGCATTATTGTGGAGTTGGAAAAAGTGCCCGCCAACATCAAATCGCTGTTCATTACCGTAACCATCCACGATGCCGAAACGCGCCGCCAAAACTTTGGGCAAGTGAGCAACGCCTTTGTGCGCTTGGTGAACCACGAAACAGGGCAAGAAGTGCTGCGCTTTGATTTATCCGAAGATTACAGCACCGAAACCGCGATGGTGTTCGGCGAAGTGTATCGCCACAACGGCGATTGGAAATTCCGCGCCATCGGGCAAGGCTATGCAGGCGGGCTGTTGGCGTTGTGTAACCAATATGGCGTAGCCGTGGGCTGATGGGATAGACAGCCTGAAAATGGATTACCGCTTCACCAAAGCCGCGCCCGATTTAGGGCAAGCATACGACAAACACCGCATGGAATTTTTCAGGCTGCCTTTGCTGGCTAGCTTGGCGCTTGTGCTGATTGTCGCGCTGATTTTTCCCGATGCACGCGAAAATTTTGCCGCTTTATGGGTTCTCGCCATTTTCGGGCTGCTATGGGTGGTTTACTGTCTCGCCAGTTGGCACACAAACCGCATGATTTTGCACCACAACGGCATCGTTTGCCGCCGCCTGCTGCTGGCCGACAAAACATTCTATTTCCAGCCCGATATGCGCGTATTTGTGCGAAAATGGCGATACAGCGTGATTTTTGCCGCATGGAAAACCGCGCCGCGCATTCAAATCATCTTGCAGCAGCGAAACGGCGCAAAATTGAAACTGTCGCCCTACTGGAAAAACCAAGAGCGTGTGTTAAGCGTATTGCGCCAATATCAGCTCGTCCACACCGTGCCGCGCCTGCACGAAGCCTATCAAAACGGCGAAACGCTGGATTTTGGCGGCGTGCAGTTGGATGCTTCGGGCATTTGGCTAAACAAAAAACATTACGGCTGGCAGCAATACGAACCACGAGTCGGCGGCGGCTGGCTGTATGTATATAAAATCAAAGCCAACGGCAAAACCCGTTGGCGTGCATCTGCCAAGATTTCGTTGGCAAAAATCAGCGAAGCCAAAATCCTGCTGGACTTTATCGGTTTTGACGGCGCGGCTTTCAACGATTACCTCACCGAGCATTACAAACTTAACCCCTTCTTTTAGCAGCACCGCGTTTCAGGCAGCCTGAAACGTTCTTTTTCAACCCCACTCACAGGAGTATCAACATGGCAATCAGTTTGCAAAAAGGCGGCAACGTCAGCTTAAGCAAAGAAGCCCCCGGTTTAACCAAAATGCTTATCGGTTTGGGCTGGGATGTGCGCGCCACCGATGGCGCAGATTTTGACTTAGACGGCAGCGCGTTCCTGCTCAACGCCAACGGCAAAGTGCGCTCCGATGCCGATTTTATTTTCTACAACCAGCCCAAATCCGACAACGGCGCAGTCGCGCATCAAGGCGATAACCGCACAGGCGAAGGCGAAGGCGATGATGAAGTGATTGAAGTAGATTTAGCCACCGTGCCCGCCGATGTAGAAAAAATCGCCATCACCGTAACCATCCACGATGCCGATGCCCGCAAGCAAAACTTCGGGCAAGTATCCAGCGCGTTTATCCGCTGCGTGAACCCCAATGGCAATGTGGAAATCGCCCGCTTTGATTTGTCGGAAGACGCTTCGGTGGAAACCGCGATGATTTTCGGCGAAATCTACCGCCACAATGGCGAGTGGAAATTCAAAGCCATCGGGCAAGGCTTCAAAGGCGGCTTGGGTGCGTTGGCGCAGCATTTCGGCGTGAACGTTTAAACAGATTAGGCAGCCTGAAAGCGAGTTTACAAGCTTCGGCGAAGCCAAAACAAGTGTGCCAACCAAGCCACCAGCGTTTTCAGACTGCCTCAATCCAATCCTCAACCATCAGGAGACCCCATGCCCACTTTCACCATAACTGGCAACGAAGACCCCTTCCTGCACATTTCGCTGCGCCAAGGCGAAAGCATTTCATGCGAAAGCGATGCGATGGTGATGATGGAAGGCACTTTGGATTTGAAAGGCAGAATGCAAGGCGGCTTTTTCAGCGCCCTAGCGCGACGCTTGGCAAACGGCGAGAGCTTTTTCCAACAACACATCACCGCCACACGCGGCGATGGTGATTGCCTGCTCGCGCCGATGATGAACGGCGGCATTGAAGTGTTGGATGTGGGCGCGGTGCAATACAAAATATCGGATGGCGCTTATATGGCAGCCACTGCCGATGTTGCCGTAACCGCGCAAATGCAGCAGCTGGGCGCGGCGATGTTTGCAGGCACAGGCGGCTTTTTTATTGGGCAAACTTCGGGCAAGGGGCAAGTTGCCGTGTGCGGTTTTGGCACGCTGTTCACGCTAGACGTTACCCCCGATAACCCCATCACCGTGGACAACGGGCACGTTGTCGCGTGGGACAGCAGCTTGGAATACAAAATCTCGCTAAGCACAGGGCAGGAGCGCGGCTTGCTGGGCAACATCATCAACAGCGTTACCAGCGGCGAAGGCATTGTGTTGAAGTTTTCGGGCAGGGGCAAAGTCATCATTTGCTCGCGCAATCTGAAAAACTTTGCCAGCTGGGTTGCCAGCCAGCGCGGCGCTTGATGGGCACAGGCAAGCACAAACGGTTGGCGTTGCGCGCGCCAAGCGTGGGTATGGCGGCAAGACGCCATGCTCGGCAAACGACAAGCAACAGCCGTTTTCAGGCTGCCTTAATGTCTTGTTTATTGATTATTTTTTTCACAACCCCATAAAGGAAATCATCATGGCAGTTAATTTGCAAAAAGGTCAAAAAATCTCTTTGGAAAAAGAAGCAGGTACTAAGCTCAACTCGGTTGTTATGGGCTTGGGTTGGGATGCGGCTAAAAAAGGCGGCTTTTTGTCTGGCTTATTTGGTGGCGGCAGCGGCGAAATTGATTTGGATGCCTCATGCTTTATGTTTGACGAGCAAAACGAGCTGGTGGATTTGGTGTTCTTTAACCACCTGCGCAGCGAAGACGGCTCTATCCAACACAGCGGCGACAACCGCACAGGCGATGGCGATGGCGACGATGAACAAATCGCCGTGGCGCTTAACCGCGTGCCCGCGCACATCAAATCGTTGGTGTTTACCGTGAGCAACTACACAGGGCAAGATTTCAGCAAGGTGGAAAACGCCTTCTGCCGCCTGATTAACGGCGACAACGGGCAGGAAATCGCGCGTTACGATTTATCCGCACAAGGCAGCCACACCGCGCAAATCATGGCAAAAGTGTATCGCCACAACGGCGAATGGAAAATGCACGCCATCGGCGAAAACAGCCAAGGCGCAACGCCCGATGTCATCATCCCCAAAATCATTCCGCATTTATAAACCCGATAAGGCAGCCTGAAACCTGTCCTGCCCGTTTTGGCTTTGCCGAAACCCGTAAAATTGTTTTGGCTTCGCCAAAGCGCGTAAACTCGCTTTCAGGCTGCCTATCTTGTTGCCCATCCTTGTTTTGGAGAGCGTCTATGGGAATGTATGCCCAATACACCGCATGCGATGATGCCACGCTCGCCCAATGGAAAACGCTTTCGGTTGATGATTTGATTGATGCGCTGGAAGAAGCAGAAGAAACAGAATCGCTGCCCAGCACCGATATAGACAAAATGTGGGATGGCTTGCATTTTATGCTCACAGGCGTGAGCGCCAGCAATCCGATTGAAGATAATCCATTGAGCATCGCCATTTTGGGCGATTTGGAGCTGGTGGACGATGAAGATTTTTTCAACACCTACACCAGCGCCGATAAGCTGCCCCAAATCATCGCGGCAATGGAAGCGGTGGATATAGAAGCCAAAATCGCCGCCACGCCGTTTGCCCGCTTGCATCAAAACAACATCTATCCCGATATTTGGGATGAAGAAAACGAAGACGAATTTGAAGAAATCGCCGAAGAGCTCGCCGAGCATTTTCAAAACTTGTTAGATTTTTATCGCCAATGCGCGGCAAACCAGCAAAATGTTGTCGTTGTCATTGCCTAATCCACCCCCAGCATAAGGAGCAACCATGCGCCGATTACCCGTTTACCTACTCGTTGATACATCAGGCTCCATGCACGGCGAAGCCATAGAAGCCGTGCGCAACGGCTTGCAAGTATTGGTTTCCGCCCTGCGCCAAGACCCCTACGCGCTGGAAACCGCCTATCTTTCGGTGATTACCTTTAACAGCAGCGCCCAGCAAATCATCCCCTTAACCGAATTGATGAACTTCCAAGTGCCCGACATCCAAGCCAGCGGCACAACCGCAATGGGCGAAGCGCTCACCCTGCTTGCCGACTGCATCAAGCGCGAAGTGGTGCAAGGCAGCGCGGAAGTGAAAGGCGACTGGAAGCCTGTGGTGTTCCTGCTATCGGATGGCGCGCCCACCGACAGCATCAGCAAGGGCATTGAAGCGTTGAAATCGGTAAAAATTGGCACGTTTGTTGCCTGCGCGGCGGGCGCGTCTGCCGATGCCAACACGCTGAAACAAATTACCGAGATTGTGGTCTCGCTGGATACAGCGGATGCCAATTCCATCAAAGCCTACTTTAAATGGGTGTCGGCTTCCATTTCGGTTTCCAGCCAGAAAATTGAAAGCGGCGGCAAAGAAGTGAGCGGCTTGGACGAGCTGCCGCCGCCACCGCCCGAATTGAACGTGGTGCTTTAAGCCGCCCTTTTTCAGGCAGCCTTTGGGCGCACTAAGGCAGCCTGAAAACGAAAAAACGAGCGGACGGCTTGGGCGCAGCCAAAACACAAGGCGTATAAATTGCGCCTTTTCTGCTGGCAACCACGTCGCCGCGCGTAATACAAGGCAGCCTGAAACACCGTTTGGCACTGCCAACCATCATCCCCAAGGACAACATCATGGCAATTTCGTTAAAAAAAGGGCAAGGCGTAAACCTGCGCAAAGACACAGGCTTTAACCTATCGCGGCTCAAAATCGGCTTGGGTTGGAGCGTGGTCAATAGCACGCCCGAATACGATTTAGACGCGGTGGCTTTTGTGTTGGATGACGCGGGCAAAGTGCGCAATCTAGGCAAGCTCGGCGACAACAGCAAGCCCACACTGGTGGGCGGCGATATTGTTTTTTACAACTCGCTGGCGCATCCCAGCGGCAAAATCCGTTTAAGCGGCGACAGCCGAGCAGGCTCGGGCAATGGCGATGATGAAACCATTGAAGTGGATTTAGACCATTTACCGCGCGAATACGCCGCAATTGTTTTTGCCGTGGTGATTTTCAAAGGCAAAGAGCGCGGGCAATCATTCGCAGGGGTAAACAAAGCCCACATCCGCGCTTTGGATGCCAACGAGCGCGAAATCTGCCGCTACGAAATTGGCGGCGATGCGCAAAACGCGCCCTATTGCGCCATGACCTTTGCCCGCGCCGACCGCGATGCACAAGGCGAATGGGTGTTCCGCGCGGTGGGCGAGTTTGCCCAAACCGATCGTTTTGTGGATTTATTGCGCGAAAAATACATGCCGTATTAAGTTTCAGGCTGCCTTTCGCCCTTTATCACAACAAGGAAAATTTATGTCTAACCGACGACTGCTTACCTATATCTGCATCGACACATCAGGCTCCATGCGCGGCGAGCCGATTGAAGCCGTTAATTCAGGCTTGCACGCGCTGATGGCATCGCTGCGCCAAAATCCCTACGCGCTAGAAAGCGTGCATTTGAGCATTATCACGTTTGACAGCCAAATCAAAACCGTGCTGCCGCTCACGCCGTTGGAGCAAGTGGTGCTGCCCGAAATCGTGTGCCCCGAAAGCGGCGCAACTTTTCTCGGCGGCGTGCTGGAACATATTGTGCAAGCCGTCAAACAAGACCGCATCGTCGGCAACAGCGAGCAAAAAGGCGATTGGCGCCCGATTTTAATCGTGCTCACCGATGGCAAGCCCACCGACCTTTTGGCATACAGCGAAGTGCTGCCCGAAATCAAAAAGCTCGGCTTTGGCAACATCGTCGCCTGCGCGGCGGGGCCCAAAGCCGATGCCAGCTATTTAAAACAGCTCACCGACAATGTAGTCTCGCTGGACACCATGGACGCGGCATCGTTTGCCAAGTTTTTCCAATGGGTGTCCGCCGCCGTTGCCCAAAGCAGCGTGAGCGTGGGCAGCCCCGCAGGCGCAAGCGAATTGCCCCCACCGCCGCCTGAAATCAATGTGGTGTTGTGAGCCGATAGATTAGGCAGCCTGAAAATGATTAAAACCATTTTCAGGCTGCCTTTTATCGCGTCGCGCCGCCACTAATCCACCGCCTTCACCAGCGCAAACCGCGCCACGCTACCCCGCTCCGTTACCACGCTTTCGCTAAACATCGCCAGCGGGCGCACCCACACGCCGTAATCGCCATACAGCGCGCGATACACGGCGAGCGGCTCTTCGGTTTCGCTGTAGCGGGCGATGTGCAGCAGTTGATAAAGGTTGCCTTTGTAGTGGCGGTAGATGCCGAGTGGTGGGGCGGTCATAGTTTGCCTTTCGTTGGGGCGTTGTTGAGATGCGGATTATAGCGCGGATAGTTTTCAGGCTGCCTTTCAATCCCAACCACACAGCAGCCTGAAACCCCATTTCGCGTTAAAATCCGCCTTCCTTTGTTTCCCCGTTTTCAGGCTGCCTTAATAAGCCGTGCGCCACACCCAAGGCAGCCTGAAAACCACACCACACCATGCAAAAACACTTCCAAAAAGCCCAATCCGCTCTCGCCCCCAGCACGCTCTACATCGTTGCCACGCCCATCGGCAATCTCGCCGACATCACCCTGCGCGCCCTTGCCGTGCTGCAACGCGCCGATTTGATTTGCGCCGAAGACACGCGCGTTTCCGCCCAGCTGCTCTCTGCTTACGGCATTCAAGGCAAGCTGGTTTCCGTGCGCGAACACAATGAGCAGCAAATGGCGGGCAAAATAATCGCCGCGCTGGCAGCAGGGCAAATCGTCGCGCAAATTTCCGATGCGGGCACGCCTGCCGTGTGCGACCCTGGCGCAAAATTGGTGCAACGTGTGCGCGAAGCGGGCTATCAAACCGTGCCCGTGGTGGGCGCGTCTGCCGTGATGGGCGCATTGAGCGTGGCAGGCATCGCCGAGCCTAATTTCTATTTCCACGGCTTTTTGCCGCCCAAATCCAGCGAGCGCGCCAAGCTGTTTGCCGCGTGGCAAAACGCCGATTACCCCATCATCGCCTTTGAAACGCCGCATCGTCTTGCCGACACGCTTGCCGATATGGCGGCGGTTTTTCCGCAACGGCGCATCATGTTGGCACGCGAAATCACCAAAACCTTTGAAACCTTTTTAACAGGCAGCGTCAGCGAAATTCAGGCTGCCTTAGCCGCCGACAGCAATCAATCGCGCGGCGAAATGGTGTTGGTAATCCATCCCGCCCCGCCGCAAAAACACGCCGCGCTGCCAGAAGACGCGCAAAACGTGATGCGGATTTTGAGTGCCGAACTGCCCACCAAGCAAGCCGCCGAGCTTGCCGCCAAAATCACAGGCGAAAACAAAAAAGCCTTGTATAACCTCGCGTTGGCATGGAAAGCCTAACGCCGTTTAGCCATTTAACCGTATTTAACCGTTTTCAGGCTGCCTTTGACATCGTGCAAAGGTAGCCTGTGTAGCGCGCTAAAACCACAACATCATTCAACCCACAGCATCCAGCATCATGAAAACACTCTACCTTATCCGCCATGCCCAATCCGCCGCCAACGCAGGCGGCATCAGCCTGCCCGAGCGCGAAATACCATTAAGTGAATTGGGCGAACAACAAGCCGCGCAACTCGTTTTCAGGCTGCCTGAAAACCGCCCCGTGTTTGTGTCCGAAATGCGCCGCACGCACGACACCGCCGCGCCCTATTGCGCCCAATACGGCATCACGCCGCAAATCTTGCCCGTGTTAAACGAATTTTCCTGCTTGTCTATTGATTTGATTGGCGGCATGAACGGCGAACAGCGCCGCCCGCTTGCCCAAGCCTATTGGCAGCGCGCCGATGTAAACGAATGCACAGGGCGCGGCGCGGATAGCTTCGCCCAATTCAACCAGCGGATAGAGCAATTTTTGCAGCAATGGCACAGCCTGCCCGATGGCAGCTTGCTGTTTGGGCATGGCATTTGGATTGGGCTGCTGGTATGGCGGCTGCTCGGTTTTCAGGCTGCCACACCCGAGCAAATGAGCGCCTTTCGCCGTTTTCAAACCGCGCTGCCCATGCCCAACACCGCCGTTTGGCAGCTATCGGGCAACACGCGCGATGATTTGCGATTGCGCTTTTTATCGCCCAAGGCAGCCTGAAAGCCCAAAATGGCGCGGCGGCGGCTCATCACCAAATTTTTTATCAAACAAGGCATGATTGTTTTGCCAAAATGTCGGCAAGCTGCCGACGCGCCAACGGTTGCAGCTTTTGCTAAACAAATACGCGTCATTGTCGCCCAACAAAAAACACGTTAAGCCCATCGCCTAACGTGTTTTTTGCTGCGCTGAATTTCGTTTTAACTCCGTTGAAGCCTGCGGCTTTCAGGCTGCCTTTGCTACGCAATTTCACGCCGCCGAAACTCACGCGGGCGCACGCCCAGCAGCCCCAGCGTGCCAAAATACAAAACCACCGCCAGCGCCATCAGCCCCGCCAACACCAGCGCACGCATCCCGCCGCCCAGCGCAGCCCAATCCACAGGAAAGACAGCCTGAACGCCCCACAATCCCCCTGCCATCACCGCCAGCGCAATCGCCAGCCGCCGCAAAAAGCGCTTCCATTCCATCTGCGGCGCATATACTTCATGCAGGCGCAGCATGGTAAACAGCAGCCCCGCGTTCACCACCTGCCCCAGCGCCACCGCCAGCGCCAGCCCAACGTGTTGCCAGTGCCACACCAAAAGCAAATTAAACAACTGCGTGCACACCAGCGAAATCACCGCCACCTTGGCTGGCGTTTTCACATTTTTGCGCGCATAAAACGCAGGGGCAAAAATCTTCACCATCATCATTGCAGGCAAGCCCAGCGCCGCTGCCGCCAGCGCGTTCTGAATCATCCAAGCATCGTGCAGCGACACTTCACGATACATAAACAACGTCGCCACCAGCGGAAACCCCACCACCATCAAGCCCACCGCCGCAGGCAAAATCAACAGCAAACACAAGCGCAGCCCCCAATCCACCAGTGCCGAAAATTCCGCTGCGTTATTCGTTGCCGCGTGTTTAGACAAGCTCGGCAGCAAAATCGTCCCCAACGCCGCGCCCACCACGCCCGAAGGCAGCTCAATCAAGCGGTCGGAATAATACAGCCACGACACGCTGCCCACCGCCAGATAAGACGCAAAAGTGGTGTTAATCACCAGCGAAATCTGCGCCACCGAAGAGCCGATAATAGACGGCAACATCTGCCGCATCACACGGTTCACCGCCGCATCGCCAAAGCGCAGCTTAGGCAGCCTGAAAAAGCCCAGCTTGTATAACCACGGCAGCTGAAAGCCCAATTGCAGCAGCCCGCCCACCAACACCGCCCAGCCCATCGCCATAATCGGCGGCTCAAAATAGGGCGTAAAAAACAGCGCAAACACAATAAACGACACATTCAGCAACACAGGCGTAAACGCGGGAATGGAAAATTTATTATAAGTATTCAATATACTGCCCACAAAAGACGACAGCGAAATCAACAAAATATAAGGAAAAATAATCGGTAACAGCTTCACCGCAATTTCAAAGCGCGTGCCATCTTGCGCAAAGCCGCTTGCCGTCGCCCAAATCACAAGCGGCGCGGCAAACACGCCCACCGCCGTGATAATAAACAGCGCAAATGTCAGCATCCCCGCAACGTGTTGCACAAACAATCGCGTCTCCGCATCCGATTTGTTTTGTTTATAATCCGCCAGCATCGGCACAAACGCCTGCGAAAACGCGCCTTCGGCAAAAATACGGCGCAACAAATTAGGCAGCCTGAACGCCACCACAAACGCATCCATCGCCGCCCCTGCGCCAAAATAGCGCGCCACAATTGCGTCGCGGATAAATCCCATGATGCGCGAGAGCATAGTCATGCTGCTGAGCCGCGCCAAAACTGCTAATAAATTCATATTTGCTTTCTGCTTATCATTAAAAGGCAGCCTGAAACCGCCGTTATCATTTATTTCAGGCTGCCAATACACGTTAAATAAACACTGCTTCTTTATTCACCATTCATAACATAATTTCCCAAAAAATTCACATCTTTTCGTCTAAATTAGCCAACATCCACCCCTATAAAATACATAATTCATTGACAAAAAAGAAAATAGCAAAATAAACTTAACGATTATATACACATCTAAACACTTAGCAACAAAGGTAATCGCATGAAAAAAGCCCATCACTTAAAACGCCATATTATCGTTGTCAGCATAAGCTCATTGCTGGTAGCCAGCAATGCAAACAGCACCGCTGTTCCTCCTGTTCTCACTCCTAGACCAGGAGTAGGCGTGCCTATTTACGACATATCCAGTGCCTTTGACCGCGCCATGCAAATATGGCAACTAGGCGAGCAGCTTTTAAATTGGGAACAAAACCTAAAAAACCTAATTCGTGGCAAATTGGAAGAAATCGGCATCGTAAAAAAAGTAATTAGCGCACAGCTCAAATACGAAGCGGATAAACTATTTAAAGAGCGTGAAAAACAATGTGAAAACCTAAGCAATAGGCTAACTAAGAATTATTGCACTCGCACTGTTCAATTAGAACGAGAAAAATTTGACATTTTGATGAAAATTGATGAAAAAGTAGCTGAAGCTTTTAACAAAGTAAAAGCGAAGCAAAGAGAATACAACAGAATAAGCAATACCGAAGGCTCAGGCAAAAAATCTAAAATAGAACAAGAAATAACACAAATAATGGACAAATTGGATGCCGAAGTAGAACAACAAATGGCATTGATGCGAACCAAAGACACCCTTATCCAACAATACAAACAAGCCCGAATTATGCTGACCAAAAATCAGCTAAAAGGCAGCCAAGAGAAAAAAGCCCAAACCGTGTTAAAAGGTATCGCCGCAGGGTGGCTGCTTCGGGAAACCAAACGCTATGAAAACAAAGCCCAAGAACTTCGCAACAAAAGCAAATCTATTTCTCAACCCTAACCTAAAAAGGAAACACTATGGATGATTTTCTGCTATACAGCTCCATACGAGGCTATATTTATGCCCGTATCAGCTACTTTATGGAACAGGTGCTTTCTAACAATCTAACCACCGCGCTTGCCGTCATCACTGCTCTGATGACCCTGTGGGTGCTGGTGCAAGGTTTCATGATTGCTACCGGACGCAGCCAAGAGGGCGTAAAAGGCTTCACCTTCCAGCTAGGCAAAGCCTATTTCATCATCAGCATGGCGTTGGGCGTTGCTAGTGGCGGCAACTTTGCCTTAATATCGCTTACCGAAGACCTTTCTAACGGCATATCAAAAATGATGACAGGCGACACCGATGTAGGCAAATGCCTAACCCAAAAAAGCCCCATCATCATCGGCTGTAAAATAGATGCCAACTTAGCTTCTACCCAAGCCGTAATGAATATACTGGGCAAAATTGACACAGCAGACGATGAATATCTAGAAAAGAAAATCACCGAAGCGCGTTGGTTTTCAGGCGTAGGCACAGCAGGTCCTGCCATTGTGGCAGGTGGCATGCTAATTATTTTCCGCATTAGTTTGGCAATGTTTATCGGCTTTGGTCCTATTTTTATCCTGTGCTTGCTGTTAAAAAAAACCGAACCGTTGTTCCATAAATGGCTGAATTATGGCTTAGCCACATTGTTTTCCGGCGTAATGTTGGGTGTGATGGCAGACATTTGCATGGATTTGGTGGCTAATGTGAGCATTGTGGGCGCTGTGGCGGAAATAGGGGATGTTTTGGGCGTGGAATCGCTTAAAGCAGGGATGACAGGTATCATGCAAACGGCTACGCAACAGCTTGGCTTGGGGCTATTGTTGTCTATGCTGTTGATTACTGTGCCACCAATGGCGGGGGCTTATTTTAATGGGCTGATGGCAGCTTATTATGGCTCTAATTATATTGAGCGTTGGAATAACCCAAGTGGGCAGCCTCCTATGGGTTCAGGTGCTGGGAGTGGAGCACATGGAAATTTAGGTGCGATACAACAGCCGAATAATACTAATACTTCAAATTATAATATTCATAATTTAGGGGTTAGAACACCAAGTAATACACCCAATGGCAAAGCTGCTCCACCAAACACCGCTTTGGTTGGAGTAGCTAAACCCGAAAAGGAAGATAACAATGGCTAAAAAATATTTATTAGTATTATTTCTACTCGTTAACTCTATTGCACTAGCCTGCCAAGATGGCGGTTCAGGAGCCTGTGGTAACCAAGGCTGGTCTGGAAACACTTACAATCCAACTAAATATGATAATGGATATTCCACAGGCGGAGGTTTCTTCCCGCCGACAACTTATACCCCTGTTCCGTATGTGCCAAACTGGGGGGCAGTAGCATTTAGTGATAGTAAGGAATCAAAAGTGCGAGAAAGTTTTGCTTATTCCGAATGGAATACAAGTAAAAAAATGGCAGAAAACGATGCAAAAGAAAAATGTGAGAATAAAACAAAAACACCTTGTAGAATAATTGCATCCTATACCGACACTTGCGCTACTGGCATTCAGGGTTATAACAATAAAAAATATGAATTTTGGGTTGCTACTACTACTGATGCCATAGACCAAGGTTTTGCTGTTTGTAAGAAAAAAGGTTACAAAAATTGCAAGGTCGTTTTTAGTAGTTGTGTTTTAGATACAGGTACAAAACCGTAATCCACTAATCGCAGTCTGAAAGCTCAATAGAGTTTTCAGGCTGCCTATTTGTTTCAAATATTTTTATTCTATGCTTGCTGTTTAAAAAAACCGAACCGTTGTTCCAAAAATGGCTGAATTACGGCTTAGCCACATTGTTTTCCGGCGTAATGTTGGGTGTGATGGCAGACATTTGCATGGATTTGGTGGCTAATGTGAGCATTGTGGGCGCGGTAGCGGAGATAGGGGATGTTTTGGGGGCGTGGAATCGCTTAAAGCAGGGATGACGGGAATCATGCAATCAGCTACGCAACAGCTAGGATTGGGGCTATTACTGTCCATACTGCTGGTTACCTACCGTACCACCTATGGCTGGAGCTTATTTTAATGGGTTAATGGCAGCTTATAGCCCTTATTCGGTGTTTGCGGGATGGAATAATTCTAATTCTAACACTGCTGCTAATGCGGTATTGCCGCCGAGTGTGGCGAATGGAAGAGGTGTAAATAACAGTGACACCACTCAACATAATAGCGCTTCTAATACATCTACCCATATATCAACGATGGGCGCAAGAGTCACTATCCCTTCACAGAATGACGTTCAACCCCAAACACATTCCAGTAGCATTGTAGGCGTAGGAAAAAAAAGATAAGGAAACAGAAATGTACAAATTATTAATCACAATCATATTTTTATCGTTATCCAAGCAAGTTATGTCTTATGATGTAACAAAAGGTGCATTACAGAATGACCCAAGTTTGTGTGCTTATGGGTACAACCCTAATTGTGGGCAATCTACTGGCGGGTATTCCACTGGCGGAGGTTTCTTTCCTCCAACATCCTATACCCCAGATGTTCCGCGTGTGCAAAACTGGGGCGCGGTGGCATATAGTGATACATCAAAAATGATAGAAAGTTTTGCTTATTCTAAATGGAATACGAGTAAAAAAATGGCAGAAAACGATGCAAAAGAAAAATGTGAAAATAAAACAAAAACACCTTGTAAAGTAATCGCATCCTATACTAAAACTTGTGCTACGGGTATTCAGGGTTATGACAATAAAAGTGATGTTTTGTTTGTTGCTACTACTCCTGATGCCATAGACCAAGGCTTTGCTGCTTGCAAGAAAAAAGGCTACAAAAATTGCAAGGTTGTTTTTAATAGTTGTGCTTTTTAGATACCAACTAAAAGCAGCCTGAAAAACGGAATGATTTTTCAGGCTGCTTATCTGCTTCCAATTATGAAAATTTTAAAAACTAGAGATAACTGAAGTGATGCAATCGGCTACACAGCAGCTTGAATTGGAGTTACTGCTTCCTATGCTGTTGATTACTATGCTTCCTATGGCAGGGGCTTATTTTAAGGGGCTGTACTAGATAAGCCCTAAATACCACACCATCTACGCAGCACT
>CAUQQW010000042.1:0-16906 GCA_963520365.1 uncultured Kingella sp. | reverse complement strand
GATTGCAGGACTGGTTAATGCGATGGGATGAATATTTTCGCAAGAGGTCTAATAATAATTTGTATTTTTTGTGCAATTATTTTACAATTTCGCCCGTAATTGTTGCACCGATTAACATTTCCCTACAAAACCCAACAAAGGAAAAAACATGAAAAGCAAATTAAAACTGGCTTCCCTCACAGCCGCATTGCTCTGCTCTGCCCCCGCTTTCGCCGACATCACCGTTTACAACGGCCAGCATCCTGAAGCCACCAAAGCGCTCGTTGCCGCCTTCACCCAAGACACGGGCATCAAAGTAACGCTCAACAGCGGCAAAGGCGCGCAGTTGGCGGGGCAGCTTAAAGAAGAAGGAGCAAAAAGTCCTGCCGATGTTTTCTATACCGAGCAGACCGCCGCGTTTGCCGATTTGTCCAAAGCGGGTTTGCTGGCGCAGATTCCTGCCAATGTGATTGCGCAAACCGCGCAAAAAGGCGTGCCGACCGCCGCTAAAAAAGACTGGATTGCGTTGAGCGGTCGTGCGCGCGTGGTGGTTTACGACCGCACCAAATTAAGCGAAAAAGACTTCCCCAAATCGGTATTGGATTTCGCCACCCCCGCTTGGAAAGACAAAATCGGCTATGTGCCGACTTCGGGCGCGTTTTTGGAACAGGTGGTCGCCATTGTGAAAATGAAAGGGCAGAAAGCCGCGCTTGACTGGCTGAAAGGCTTGAAAGCCTATGGCAAACTGTATGCCAAAAACAGCGTGGCATTGCAGGCGGTAGAACGGGGCGAAGTGCCTGCCGCACTGATTAACAACTACTACTGGTACTCGCTGGCGAAAGAAAAAGGCGCGGCCAACCTCAATTCTCGCCTGCACTTTATCCGCCACCAAGACCCCGGCGCATTGGTTTCCTATTCGGGCGCGGCGGTGTTGAAATCTTCTAAAAACCAAGCCGAAGCGCAAAAATTCATCGCCTTTATGGCAGGCAAAAAAGGACAGGAAGTCTTGGCTGCCGCCCGCGCCGAATATCCGCTGCACGCAGGCGTGAAATCAGGCTTTGATTTGGAGCCTTACGCCAAACTGGAAGCCCCCGTCGTATCGGCTACCACCGCCGAAGACGAAGCCTTGGCGAAAAAACTCATCGAGGCCGCCGGTTTGAAATAAGCCTGCCGCCGGTAAGCCGAAATGCCCTTTGCCGCAAAAGGGCATTTTTTGCGGCAGCCGTTATCCGCCCTTGAAACCCGTTTTGAAAGAAAGCCCGATTTGAAACACCCCCGCCCCCCTCTGTGGCTGATGCTGGCCGCAGTTTTCATCAGCCTACCGCTGCTGCTGCCTTTCCTGTATCTGATATTCCGCAGTTACGAAGTCGGGCTGGAACGCAGCATCGAATTGCTATGGCGGCCGCGCATGGCGGAGCTGCTGCTCAATACGCTTTACCTGATGATGGGCGTAACCGCCGTGGCAGTTACCGTCGGCACGGTTTGTGCGTTTCTGCTGGAACGCTGCCGTTTTTGGGGCAAACCGTTTTTTCAGACGACCGTTGCCCTGCCGCTGTGCATTCCCGCTTTTGTGAGCTGTTTTACTTGGATTAGCCTGACTTTTCGCATGGAAGGGCTGTTCGGCACGATTGCCATTTTGAGCCTCAGCTACGCGCCGCTCGCCTATCTGCCCGTTGCCGCCGCGCTCAAACGGCTCGACCGCTCCTTGCAGGAAGTCAGCCTGTCGCTGGGCAAAAGCCCTGTGCAGACATTTTGGTTTGCCGTTTTCCCCCAGCTTAAACCCGCCATCGGCAGCAGCATTCTGCTGATTGCACTGCACATGCTGGTGGAGTTTGGCGCGGTGGCAATTTTGAACTACCAAACCTTCACCACCGCCATTTTCCAAGAATACGATATGTCTTTCGACAACAATACCGCCGCGTTGCTTTCGGCCGTATTGATGCTTATCTGCTTTATCGTGGTGGGCGGCGAAATGCTGTTTCGCGGCAAAGCCAAGCTGTTTCACAGCGGCAAAGGCGTGATTCGCCCCTATCCCGTGAAAACGCTCACAGGCTGGCAGCAGGCCGCCGCGGTGTTGTTTTTAACGGCGTTGTTTGCGGTCAGCATCGGCGTTCCGGTCGGCACGCTGGCTTATTGGCTGGTTGAGGGCAATTCCAAAAACAGCCTCGACAGCCTGTCCGACTTCGCGGAAGCCTTCGGCAACTCGCTGATGATGTCTTCGCTCGGCGCGCTGCTAACCGTGGTCGCCGCCCTGCCGCTGGTGTGGTGCGCGGTGCGCTACCGCAGCAGGTTCACCCTGTGGCTCGACCGCCTGCCTTTTCTGCTGCACGCCGTGCCCGGGTTGGTTATCGCGCTGTCGCTGATTTATTTCACCATCAACTACGCCTATCCGCTCTACCAAACCTTTGCCGTCATCATCGCCGCCTATTTCATCCTCTACCTGCCGGTGGCGCAGACGGCTTTGCGCAGCCCGATTGAGCTGCTTCCCGAAAACATGGAAAAAGTCGGGCAGAGCTTGGGGCGCGGCAACATTTATATTTTCCGCACGCTGGTTGTCCCCGCCATGCTGCCGGGCATTACCGCCGCGTTTGCGCTGGTGTTTCTCAACCTGATGAAAGAACTCACCGCCACTTTGTTGCTCACGCCCAACGACATCAAAACCCTGTCCACCGCCGTGTGGTCGTACACCAGCGACGCGCAATACGCCGCCGCTGCACCCTACGCCGCCATGCTCATCCTGTTTTCGGGCATCCCCGTGTTTCTACTGAAAAAATATGCCTTCCAATAACATGAATCCCGTTCTGCACATCCGAAACCTGAACAAAACCTTCGGCACCACCGCCGCGCTGCGCGACATCAATCTGGAACTGCGGCAGGGTGAAATGCTGTTTCTGCTCGGCCCTTCAGGCTGCGGCAAAACCACCCTGCTGCGCACCATCGCCGGCTTCGAGCAGTCCGACAGCGGCGAAATTTGGCTCAAAGACCGCTGCATTTTCAACAGCCGCTTTTCCCTGTCGACACAACAGCGGCGCATCGGCTATGTGGTGCAGGAAGGCGTGCTGTTCCCGCACCTTTCGGTTTACCGCAACATCGCCTACGGCTTGGGCAACGGCAAAGGCAGCAGCCTGCAGGACAGGCAGCGCATCGAAGCCGTGATGTCGCTCACCGGCATCGGCGAACTCGCCAACCGCTTCCCCCACCAGCTTTCGGGCGGTCAGCAGCAGCGCGTCGCCCTCGCCCGCGCCCTCGCGCCTGAACCCGAGCTGATTTTGTTTGACGAACCGTTCAGCGCGCTCGACGAACACCTGCGGCAGAAAATCCGCCGCGAAATGCTGCACGCCCTGCGCCAAAGCGGCACGTCCGCCATCTTCGTTACCCACGACCGCGACGAAGCCCTCAGCCATGCCGACCGCATCGCCGTGCTTTCAGACGGCCGCATCCTGCAAACCGACACCCCGCGCCGCCTCTATTGGTCGCCCAGCAGCCTCACCGCCGCGCAGTTTATCGGCGACAGCATTGTGCTGGACGCACAGCGCAGCAGCGATGGCACGCAGGCGCAATGCGCCCTCGGCACATTTCCGCTGGCCGCCGCGCCGCAAACGCCGTCCGAACATCCCATTGAAGGCAAACTGCTCGTCCGCCCCGAACAGTTTGTTTTGACGGAAACAGCCAACGTGCCGCCGCACAGCACGCAGCCCGTGTTCGGCGCGAAAGTGGAAAGCATCGAGTTCAAAGGCCGCTATACCGCCGTTGCCCTCAACATCAACGGTGTCTGCTTCACGCTCGACACCGTGCACGCGCCGCCCGTTTGCAGCGGCGACACCGTGCGGCTTGCGTTTGAAGGCACGGCTTTGTTTTTCCCGCCGGAGCAGAAATAAAGCAAAGCCAAACAGCCGCAGCAATACAGATTATCTGCATCGCTGCGGCTGTTTGGTGCTTGGTTGGCGGATATTACATAAATAGGCAGCCTGAAAACGCCTCATCCCGTTTTCAGGCTGCCTTTGGTTGTGCTGATAAAGCCAAGGCAGCCTGAAATCATGTTTCCCATTTTCAGGCTGCCTTTTATCCCGCCCATATAGGCAGCCTGAAACGCAGTTCAGCGTAGCTAAAACCCACCCGCTACACCCGCTCGTCCCAATCCTTCTCCCCATTCAACATCGCCTGCACCACTTCTTTCACCCGCGCATCTTGCCGTCTGGCTTCGTCCATCATCGCCTTGTTGGAGAACGCGGCTGTATGCTCAGGGTCGTACAGCAACGCCATTTTGCGCATGCCGTTTCTATCCATGCGGTAGAAAATATTGCCCGCGCATTCCGCCTTATCGCGCGGCAAGCCGAGAAATTCCAACGCCCGTTTGCCCGCGCGCACGCCCGAGTCAAACGTTTCGCGGATAATTCCGTCCGCGCCCGCGCGGTGCAGTTCAAACGTATGCGTGCGGTCGTAAGCGCGGGCGACGATTTTGATATGCGGATTGGCTTCGCGGGCAAAGCGCACAATCTGCGCCGCTTCGGCTTTGTTATCAATCGCCACCACCAGCACCGTGGCTTTTTCAATGCCTGCTGTGAGCAGCAATTCGGGGCGCGAGCCGTCGCCAAAATAGGTTTTCACGCCGTATTTTTCCATGCCTGCAATCAGGTTTTCGTCTTTATCAATCAGCGTAACGGCAAAGCCCGCCGCGTCCAAAACGTAATACACAATTTGCCCAAATCGCCCAAAGCCAATTTGCAACACGGCGCGTTGCTCATCAATGGCATCGGCTTCGCGCACGGCGGCGGCTTTACAATCAGCAAATCTTCAAACAGCAAAATAGATACGATTTTCTGCCCCGATGGCGTGGCGATTTCGTTGCGCTCGCCCAGCACCGACATCACAATCGCCGTAGAAGTCAGCACAAACCCCGCCGCGCCCACAAACGACACCTGCCACGCAAAGCCAAACGCCATGCCCACCACGGTGAGCAACGCCGCCGCAAGCACTACCTGCAAACTGCCCAGCCCAAAAATCTGCCGCCGCAGATGCCACAAATGCGACGGCTTCATCTCCAAGCCAATCACAAACAGAAAAATCACCACCCCCAGCTCGGCAACGTGCAAAATCGTTTGCCCATCGGCAAACAGCCCCAGCCCAAATTTGCCAATCGCCAGCCCCGCCGCCAAATAGCCCAGCACCGAGCCTAAGCTGAGCCGCTTGAACAAGGGCACGGCAACCACCGCCGCGCCTAAAAGCGCGACAACGTGGGTGACGTCCATTCCGTGTTGTGTGGCAGACATGATGTGTTTACTCCTGATGATTTGTTGATTTGATAACGATAAAGCAGCCTGAAAACGGGGGTTGGGGTTTTCAGGCTGCCTGAAAAAAGGGGGCGATTATACATTAAAGGGTGGGGGCGGGTGTTGGTTAGGGGGGAAGGCAGCCTGAAAATGGAGGGCGGATTGGTTAGGGTTTATTGGCTTTAGTTTTGCAACTTCGCTTTGCTGTGCAGGCTGCTTTTTTCAGGCTGCTTTTGAGTGTGAGATGTAGGTAATCGTGTGTGTTGGCGGGCGAATAATTGTTTGGTGGCTTGCGTGGGTGGATTGGGGCGACGGTGTAAATCATCGGGCATTGTCGGTTTCTCTGCACGATTGCTGGCGTGAAAATCAATAGATAAGGCAGCCTGAAAATGGTTCATTTGTTTTCAGGCTGCCTTTGAGTATGAGACGTAGGCAATCGTGCGTGTTGGCGTCAAATAATTGCCTAACAGTTTGCGCTGGTAGATTGAAAGTGGCGGTGTAAATTATCAGGCGTTTTGATTGTGCTTTCTTTCGTGTGCTTTGGTAAGCAAATAATCGTCCAGCGTTTTGCGTTGGCAGATTGGGGCAATGGTGCCAATCATCGGGCGTTGTCGGTTTCTCTGCACGATTGCTGGCGTGAAAATCAATAGATAAGGCAGCCTGAAAATGGTTCATTTGTTTTCAGGCTGCCTTTGAGTATGAGATGTAGACAATCGTGCGCGTTGGCAAGCCAATAATTGCCTAATAGTTTGCGCTGGTAGATTGAAAGCGGTGGCGCAAATCATCAGGCGTTTTTTATCGGGCTTTCTTTGTGCGATTGCAAAGGCAACCTGAAAATGGGTTCGCGAACTTGTTTCGGCTTAACACATTTTCAGGCTGCCTTTGGGCATTTATGAACAATCGGGTTGCTTGTTGGCAAGCGAATAATCTAATCGTCCAACGTTTTGCGGCGGTGGATTAGGCTTGGTGCAAACACGCCCGCTCGTTCGCCAACAAATCATCCAGCGTTTCGCGGCGGCGGATCAGGCGGCTGTTGCCTTGCGCGTCAATCATCACTTCGGCGGCGCGGCAGCGGGTATTGTAGTTGCTTGCCATGCTGGCGGCGTATGCGCCTGCGCTGCGGATGGCAAGAATGTCGCCTGCTTGCGCGCCGATTTGCCGCTCTTTGGCGATAAAGTCGCCTGTTTCGCAGATGGGCCCGACAATATCGGCAAGCATGGCGGGCGCATCGGGGTGGGACACATTTTCCACCGCGTGATACGCCTGATACAGCGCGGGGCGCATCAAATCGTTCATCGCCGCATCCACAATCACAAAATTCTTCTCTTCACCCTGTTTCACATATTCCACGCGCGTAAGCAGCACGCCTGCATTGCCCACCAAGCTGCGGCCGGGCTCCAAAATCAGCGACAAGCCGCGCGCTTTAATCAGCGGTTCAACGGCTTGGGCGTAGGCGCGCAAATCGGGCGTTTGCTCGTCTTGGTACACAATGCCCACGCCGCCGCCGAGGTCTAAGTGTTGCAGCGCGATGCCTTGCGCGGCGAGCTTATCAATCAGTGCAATCAGCCGTTCGCAGGCATCAACCAGCGGCGAAAGGTCGGTGAGCTGCGAGCCGATGTGGCAATCCACGCCGATAATTTTCAAATGCGGCAGGCGGGCGGCATGGGCGTAGGCGCGTTCGGCATCTTGCATGGCGATGCCGAATTTGTTGGCTTTAAGCCCTGTGGAAATATAGGGGTGGGTTTTGGCGTCCACATCGGGGTTGATGCGCAGCGAAACGGGGGCGATTTTGCCCAGCCGCCCCGCCACTTCGTTCAGCCGATCCAGCTCGGGCAGGCTTTCCACGTTGAAGCATTTGATGCCTGCGCCCAACGCGTATTCCATTTCGGCAACGGATTTGCCCACGCCTGAAAAGATGATTTTGCTCGCATCGCCGCCTGCGGCTAACACGCGGGCAATTTCGCCGCCCGACACGGTGTCAAAGCCTGCGCCAAGGCGGGCGAAGTGTTGGATGATGCTTAAATTGCTGTTGGCTTTAACGGCGTAGCAAATCAGCGGTTGGCAGCCTGAAAATGCGGTTTGATAGGCTGCAAAGGCTTGGTTGAGCGCGGTTTCTTGGTAAACGTAAAGCGGGGTTTGGTATTGCTGGGCGAGTTGGGGGTAGGCGATGGCGGGGTTAGTCATGTGGGGTCTCGGTGTGTGGGTTGCTGCGGATAAAATCGTTGGGGTTGGCTTGGGGCGCGGCGGGCTCGGATGCGTCGCGGCGGAAATCAATGCCTGTTTGGATAACACCGAATTTGTGTTTGTCGTTTTCTTGCGGCAGATAGAGATCGCTTTTGAAACCGCAGGCGGTTAGAGAGAGGGTGAACAGGGTTAAGGCTAGGGGGAGGAGTTTGGGCATGGGGTGTCCTTTGGACGGGATAATGAGGTTATGGAATGAGCGTGTTTGAATAAAGGGAATCAAATTGAGGCAGCCTGAAAATGGAGATAAGGCATTTGGGTTGGCAGCTTAAACGATGCCATGTGCTTTTGCATTTTCAGGCTGCCTTTTTACTTTCACTCTCGGCTTTCAATAAAGCCATCCGTTGTTTTGTGTTCCTTCACATAGGCAATCATTTCGTCTATAACTTGTTGATTGGAAACTCTGCCTGCCAATATTGCTTCATCTATCTTTCTGCTTTGTTCTGTTTTTTCAAATCCTTCAAGCGCGAATATGGCATCCACTTGCTTGATGACTTCGCGCATTTCTGCTTTTTCGGCGTCTGTTAAATGTATCATTTTGGGCGGTCTTTCTAAGAAGGTTGGTCAATTAAAATCTGCTTTAAGGCAGCCTGAAAACGCAAAGCATAAGCTGTTTCAACCTTGCGCGTTGCGCTGCGGTATATCCCTTTGTTGCCAAATCAAAGATTTGGACAAAGGGATAAGGCTGCCTTTTCTCACCGCGCGGCGGTCTTCCAATATTGCTGCACCGCTTCGGCGATGGCGATGGCAAAGCGGCGGCGTTGGTTGTTGTTGCTCAATTGTTTTTCTTCGTCGGGGTTGGATAAAAAGCCCAGCTCAATCAACACCGATGGCACGTTAATAGAGCGCAGCACAACAAAATCAGCGGTTTCCACGCTGCCTTTGCGCAGCTTGGCGAATTTGCCAAATTGGGCGAGCAGCAGTTTGCCGAATTTTGCGCTGTCGGTGCTGGTTTGCGCTTGCATCATGTCGCTGATGATGGCGTTGACATTTTTGTTGCCTACATCGGGCAGTCCGTCAATTTTGTCGGCGGCGTTTTCAGCAAGGGCGATTTGGCGGGCTTGCTCGCTGTTGGCTTTGCCCCAAACGTAAACATCTGCGCCTTGGCTGCTGGCAGATGGTGAAGCGTTGGCGTGGATGGAGATGAATAAATCGGCTTTAACGCGTTGGGCAAGGGCGCGGCGCTGGGCAAGCTGGATAAAGGTGTCGCCGCTGCGGGTCATGTGAACGGTGTAGCCTTTGGCTTGAAGCTGGCGTTTGGTTTCCAGCGCGGTGGCGAGCACGATGGATTTTTCTTGAATGCCTGTTACGCCTGTGGTGCCAGGGTCTTTGCCGCCGTGCCCTGCGTCTAGCACAATAACGGGCTTGCGGTGGGTTTTGGCAGGGATGGCGGAGGCTTGTGGCTGTTGTGTTTGCGCGGGCGGGGGTGTTTGTTGAGCTTGTGGTTGATTTGACTGTTGATTTTGTTGTTGAGACTGCTGCTTGCTGTTGAGCAAATCCATTAGTGGATCGTCGCTGGCAGCGGCGGGCGTGGTGGCAACGGCTTCGTGGGGTGTGGGTTGTTGGGTTGGCTGTTGCGCAGGTGTTTTGGCTTGTGCGTTTTGCGGCGCGGGGGTGGTGCTGCTGGCTTCGTTGCCCAAATCAATTTGCAAACGGTGTTTCAGGCTGCCCGATGGGTTGTGGGCGGTGATTTTGGGATTGGCGGCTTGTTTGAGATCAAAGACGATGCGGGTGGTGGTGGCATTTTTTTGCCCGATGCGGGCGTTGCTGATGTAGGGGTCGTTGCTTTTGATGGATTTGGGCAGGGCGGCTAGGGCGTTGTTGTTGGCGATGTCTATCATGTCTATAACTAGGCGGTTGGGCTTGTCTAGCATGAAATAGGTGTATTTGAGCCGCTGGGCGCTTTCTAGGGTGATGCGGGTGTTTTTGCCGCTGGGAACGATTTTGCCTGATAAAAAGGTGTTGGCGCTGGCTGCCCATGCGTTGCGGATGGTGCAGGATAGGGCGGCGAGCGCGAGCAGGGCGCGGCGGCTTATTTTTGCCATTGGGTGAGTTCCTTTTGGGCGTTTGGGGTGCAGGCTTGGATGGTGCATTGCCGCCCGTTGTTATGGGGTTCTAGGTGGATGATGTAATCGGGGGCGGGGGCGTATTCGCCGCCTTGCTCTGCCCATTCTATGAGCACGATGCTGTTGGGGATTAGGTCGTCTAGCCCTGCGTCTAGCCATTCTTCGGGGCTGGTGAAGCGGTATAGGTCAAAATGGTGGACGGTGGTTGGCGGCAGGGCGTAGCTTTCTACGATGGCGTAGGTGGGGCTTTTGACTGCGCCTGTGTGCCCTAAGCCGCGCAGCAAGCCGCGCGTGAAAGTGGTTTTGCCTGCGCCGAGGTTACCTTGCAGATGGATAACGCAGGGGGCGCGAAACAGGCTGGCGGTGCGCTCGCCGAGGGCTAGGGTGGCGGCTTCATCGGGGAGAAATTGGGTGTGTTGCATGGGCGTTGCGTGGGAATTTTTAGGGGGTGGATTATAGTGATTTGGGCGGCGCGGGGGCAAGTTTCAGGCTGCCTAATTTGGAAAGCGGATGCTGGGGCTGGGCGGCGTGGTACGCGGCGCAACGCGTGAAATGGCGAAATATTGGGCAGAGCTTTGCGGTAATGTGCGCGGCAAAATGGGGGCGGTGTTGTTTCTGATGCGTTTCAGGCAGCCTGAAAAGGGTTAAAACGCGGTGGCTTTCTGTAAAAACATTTGTCTTTTGTTAAAACTCTGTTATATTGCGTTAAGGCTGTGTGATGCAGCTTGTTTTTATTTTCAACGAACTATTTTTTAGAATTAACAAACATGAGTCATACACAAAAATCGGCATTTGTTGCCACTGGTTTGATGCTGTTCGCGCTGTTTTTTGGCGCGGGCAATTTGATTTTCCCTGCCCTGATGGGGCAACAATCGGGCAGCGCGCTGTTTCCTGCGTTGAGCGGTTTTTTAATTACGGGCGTGGGCTTGCCCCTGCTGGGCGTGATTGCGATTGGCTATTCTGGCTCGCGCGATGTGCAGGATTTGGCTTCGCGCGTTGCGCCGTGGTATGGCGTGGCGTTTGCGGTGTTGCTGTATTTGGCGATTGGCCCGCTGTTTGCCGCGCCGCGCACGGCAACGGTGTCGTTTGAAATTGGCGTGGTGCCTTTTTTGGGCGAAATATCGGAAAGCGCGAAACAAATCAGCTTGGCGGTTTTTGCCGCTGCCTTTTTTGGCGTGTCTTATTGGCTGGCGATTTCACCGGGCAAATTGGTGGACAGGATTGGCAAAATCTTAACCCCAGCCTTGCTGTTGGCGATTGCGGTGCTGGTGTTTACTGCGGCAGCAAAACCAATGGGCGCGTTGCAAGCGCCTGCCGAAGCCTATCAAGCAGGCGCGTTCACCAAAGGTATTATTGAAGGCTACGGCACTATGGATGCGCTGGCTTCTTTGGTGTTCGCCATTATTGTGATTGATGCGATTCGCAGCATGGGCATCAGCGAAACCAAGCAAGTTTTGAGCTTGGCAACGCGCGCAGGCTTGGTGGCTGCGGGCTGCTTGGCGCTGGTGTATATCTTTATCGCTTATATGGGCGCAACCAGCGTGGCTGGCTTGGGCATGCAAGAAAACGGCGCGAGCGTGTTGTCTAAAAGCGCAGATTTTTACTTTGGCTTGGGCGGCAAGGTGTTGCTGGCGGTGATTGTGTTGCTGGCGTGTTTGTCTACATCCGTGGGCTTGATTACCGCTTGCGGCGAATATTTCAACCGCTTGATGCCGCAGCTTTCGTATCACAAATGGGTGGTGATTTTTACGCTGGTGTCGTTTGGCTTTGCCAACTTCGGGCTAAAAGAGATCATCAAATTATCCATTCCTGCGTTGATGCTGCTTTATCCGCTCACCATGGCGATTATTATTCTGGCGTTTTTGCATCCGTTCTTTGGCGGTAAGCGCGTGGTTTACATCACCACCATGCTGGCAACAGGCGTGATGGCGTTGTTTGACGGCTGGAAAACGTTTGAAAGTTTTATGGAGATGAAATCGGATTTTGTGAGCAATTGGGATGCGTTTTTCAACGCGAATCTGCCGCTGTATGGCTCTGGCTTGGGCTGGTTGTTGCCCGCGCTGGTGGGCTTTGCGGTGGGATTTGTAATCAGCAAATTGAGCAAATAACCGCGTATCAAAAGGCAGCCTGAAAACCGTTGATTGGCGGTTTCAGGCTGCCTTTGTATTGAGTAAAACAATAGACCGTGCGGCAATCATAGTATTTTAAAAATTCCCATTTTCATAAAACCCAGTATCATGCCGCGCTTTGCAACTTCCCAAGAGGAAAATTTAAAATGTCTATTAAACAAGAATTTAAAGACTTTATCATGCGCGGTAATGTGATCGACTTGGCGGTCGGTATGGTGGTAGGCACCGCGTTTTCGGGCATTGTGAAATCGTTGGTGGACGATGTAATCATGCCGCCGATTGGTATTGTGTTGGGCGGCATTGACTTTTCTAACCTGTTTTTAACGCTTAAACACGGCAAAACCGCAGGCATGGAATACGCCACGCTCGCCGCTGCCAAAGCCGATGGCGCGGTAACCATGAATGTGGGTTCGTTTATCAACACCATCATCAGCTTTTTGATTGTGGCTTCGGCAATTTTTGTGGTGGTGAAAGCCATCAACACCCTGAAAAAAGCGCCCGAGGCGGTTGAAGAAGCGCCTGCTGAGCCAAGCGAAGACATTTTGCTGTTGCGCGAAATTCGCGATTCGCTGAAAAAATAAGGATTCGTTCCCCGAAAACACCGCTAAAATGGCGGTGTTTTTTTGTTTTCAGACTGCCGATTAAGCGGGATAAGCTGCGCATCAGCCATTGCCCGCTGGCGATTGAGGCAGCCTGAAAAGTCATTTTCCATTTTCAGGCTGCCGCTATGCACATCACCGACCTATCCGACATCCCCACCGATCCCACCGCGCAATCCATCAATCGTCTATTTGCCCAAATCGCACCGCAAGCCGCCGCTGCGGTTGATTCGTTTGTGGAACAGCTGTTCGCCGCGCTGGCGCATGGCAACACCTTTATCTACATCAACCAAGCCGAAGCCGCCGCGCTCGCCCAAGCCATGCCGTTGGTGGGCAGTGATGCCAATAGCCCGCTTGTGTTGCACGGCAGACGGCTGTTTATCGCCAAATATTGGCATCTGGAAAAACAGCTTGCTGCCGAAATACAACGCCTATCCGCCCACGCGCCAAGGCAGCCTGAAAAGCCGTTAGCCGATTGGTTTGCCGACGATATGAGCCGCGACCAACGCGCCGCCGCCGCGCTTGCCTTGCTGAAAAATTTTGTGCTGATTAGCGGCGGGCCGGGCACAGGCAAAACCACCACCGTTGCCAAGCTGCTTGTGCTGTTGCACCGCGAGCCTGCGCCGCGCACCGCGCTGGTTGCCCCCACGGGCAAGGCCGCCGCCCGCCTAACCGAATCCTTGCACCGCGCCAGCGCCTCCATCCCCAATTTAGACCTCGCCGCGCAGCATTATCTCGCCAGCCTAACAGGGCAAACCGTTCACCGCTTGCTCGGCTTAAAACCGCCGCAAATGCAGCCTGAATACCACGCGCACAACCGCCTGCCGCTGGATTGCGTGCTGATTGACGAAGCATCAATGATGGACAACCACCTGCTGTATCAACTGCTCGCCGCGCTGCCCAGCCATTGTCGCGTGATATTGCTGGGCGATGCCGACCAACTGCCATCTGTTGGCGCAGGCGCGGTGTTGGATGCGCTGAGCCACAATCACCAGATGCAGCCTGAAACTACCGCTGCGCTGCGCCAACTGCTGCCCGATGTGGAACATTTCCCCACGCTTGACGAACAACACGCGCGACTCACCATCAGCCACCGCTTCCACAACCAAAGTGGCATCGGCAACCTAGCCCGCGACGTGCAGCAAGGCAGCGAAAGCGCATGGCAAACCATTGCCGAGCATCCGCGCGAACTATCCAGCCAGCCGCGCAACCCCGCCGCCCTTGTCGCCCAGCTCTATCAGCATCACACCGCCTATTGGCAAGCCATCCAAGCAGGCAACATCGCCGCCGCCTTTGCCGAACAAAACCGCCTGATTGTGCTCACCGCGCTGCGCCACGATGCCGAACACATCAACAACCTTTACCGCACGCTGCTGCAACAACACGGACACACCCGCCCGCAATCCCCGTGGTACGCAGGGCAAATCATCATGATTACCCGCAACGCCCCCAGCCAAAAACTCTACAACGGCGACATCGGCATCATCATGCAGCCTGAAAACGAGCGGAACGAGTTTGGGTGCAGTCAAAACGGCAACGGCAACAACAACGACCTGCGCGCCTACTTCCCCGATGAACAAGGCTACCGCAGCATTCCACTCAGTCGCCTGCCCGAACACGAAACCGCCTATGCCATCACCACCCACAAAAGTCAAGGCTCAGAATACGAGCAAGTCTGGTTTGCCGCCCCCGCGCAAGCCCAATACAGCCGCGCCCTGCTGTACACCGCCATCACCCGCGCCAAGCAGCAATTTGTGTATTGGGGCGACGAAGCCAGCTTTCAGGCTGCTTGTGTGCACGATGAACAGCGCAATAGCGCGTTGGGAATGTTTTTGAAGCGTGAGAGATAGTTTTCAGGCTGCCTTTGGATGATGGGTGCGACAAGCGAAATGTTGAATGTACCTATCCACTCAAAGGCAGCCTGAAACGTTTATTTACACGCTTTCAGGCTGCCTGAATTGTGCGGCTTTAATCGTCAAACACAAACCTATTGTCGCAGTAACACGGTGCTTCGCCTTTATCCTTGCCGTGCTGCGCCACCAGTTGCGCTAAGGCTTCGCGAGTGCGGGTTTGGTAGCAGGAGATGCTGGCGCGTTGCAGGCTGGGGTTGCGCAGGGCGGGGGTGTAGATTTCAATATCGGGTGGGGTGAAGTTGTTGTTGTCAATCAACAGCTCGCGCAGGGCAGGGGCGTGTTGCAGTCCACGAAAATCGGTGATGTTTTTGTAGGCGACAATGTCCACACGGCGCAGTTTGGCGGCGCGGGAAAAATCGGGCAGGGCGCTGATGCTGTTTAGGGTTTCTATAAACAGGTATTGCAGATTGGGCAGGGCGGCAATGGGGCTTAGGCTGCTGATTTTGGGCGTGCGCCACAGTTGCACATAGCGCAGGCGTGGCAGGCGGGCGAGCGCGTCGAGGTTTTCAAAGGCGCACAGTTGCAGGGTGAGGCTTTGCAGTTTTTCGGATTGGGCGAGGAAATCCAGATTGCTGATTTTGTTGGAAAGACTGCGAAGATGCAGGGTTTCCAGCTCGGGCAGTTGGGGAATCAGCTCGGGCAGGCCTTTTTCGCAGTTGCTGATACTGAGGGATTTGAGTTTTTGCAAGCGGGCGACGGGGGCAAGGTTGAATTTGGCTTTGTGATAGTCGCACCGCAGCAGGAGTTTTTCCAAATCGGGGCTGACGTGCTGCAAGAAATCCAAGTTGTCCAAGCCGTCGGCAGTGAGCACAAGGCTCTTGAGCTTGGGCAGGCGGGCGAGTACTTCCAGGTGGGTGGCGGGGTGTTCGTTGTCGTTTTCCACCCAAAGGTTTTGCAAATCGGGCAGATGGCGCAACAGGGTAAGGTTGGGCTTTTTTTGCCAATACAGGCGCAGGGCGACATGAGGGTGTTTGGCGAAAATCCGTTCGTTGAGTTTTTTCAGCTTGTCCGCCCCGATTTGGGCAAGGTTGCGCGAGGTCTGCACATAGGCGCATTCGGCAAGCTGTGTTTCCCATTCGGCAAATTCTTGTTCGCTGAATTCGGCGTCGCTCAAATCAATGGATTCTTGGTAAGTGATGTATGAGCCCATGTTGGTTCTCCCGAGTAAAAGGGGGGAGTGTAAGGCAGCCTGAAAACCCAGTAAACAGATTTTCAGGCTGCTTTTGAGTGATTGGCGTAACCAGCGAAATATTGAACATACCCATCGCCTAAAGGCAGCCTGAAAAGCCAAAAATCACCGCACGCCTATTTCAATCACTCAATTTAAACGTAACGCAGCCTGAAAACGCCAATCCCCGCCCCACATATACAAGCCATGTAAACTTGCGTAAAATTCCGCCCCAGCAGCCGCATGGCTTCACTACTTCCTTCCAATCAACCCAGAAAGCCCCCACCATGACCCAAACCTCCCTAAGCTACCGCGATGCAGGCGTAGATATAGACGCAGGCGACCAACTGGTTGAAAACATCAAACCCTTTGCCAAACGCACCATGCGCCCCGAAGTGTTGGGCGGCTTGGGCGGCTTTGGCGCGTTGGTGGAAATCAGCAAAAAATACCAAAACCCCGTGCTGGTGAGTGGCACAGACGGCGTGGGCACCAAACTCAAACTCGCGTTTGAATGGGACAAACACGACACCGTCGGCATAGACCTTGTCGCCATGAGCGTGAACGACATCCTAGTGCAAGGCGCAGAACCCCTGTTTTTCCTAGACTATTTCGCCTGCGGCAAGCTAGACGTTGCCCGCGCCACCGCCGTTATCCAAGGCATCGCAGCAGGCTGCGAACAATCAGGTTGCGCCCTAATCGGCGGCGAAACCGCAGAAATGCCCAGTATGTACCCCGAAGGCGAATACGATTTAGCAGGCTTTGCCGTAGGGGTGGTGGAAAAAGAGCGCGTGATTAACGGGCGCAACATCGCCGCAGGCGACATCGTGCTCGGCTTAGCCAGCAACGGCGCGCATTCTAACGGCTATTCGCTCATCCGCAAAATCATTGAGCGCGATCAGCCCGCGCTGGATGCGCCTTTTGACGGCGAAACCACGCTGCGCCAAGCGATTATCGCTCCCACGCGTTTGTATGTGAAACCTGTGTTGGCGGTGCTGGAACAGCTGCCGATTAAAGGCATGGCGCATATCACGGGCGGCGGCATCACCGAAAATGTGCCGCGCGTACTGCCTGAAAATTGCGTGGCGCAGATTAACGCGCAGGCGTGGCAGCTGCCCAAGCTGTTCCAATGGCTGCAACAGGCGGGCAATGTTGCGCGCGATGAGATGTATCGCACGTTTAACTGCGGCATCGGCATGGTGGTGATTGTGTCGCCTGAGCATGCGGATTTGGCGGAGCGTTTGTTCCGCGAGCAGGGCGAAACGGTGTATCGCTTGGGCGAAATCCGCACGCGCGTGGACGATGAACATCGAACGCAGATTGCTTGATTTTGTTTGACGATTAGATTTTGCTGATTAAAAGGCAGCCTGAAAATCCGTGGGGATGGGTTTTCAGGCTGCCTTAGTGTTTGTTGGGATGATGGGGAATGGGGCAGGGGGCAGCGATGTTTGTTTACACAATCAGCAAGGGGGCGATTTGCGTTGCAATTATTTAGGGGCTGTACTAGATAAGCCCTAAATACCACACCATCTACGCAGCACTTT
>CAUQQW010000041.1:0-17013 GCA_963520365.1 uncultured Kingella sp. | reverse complement strand
CGCACGCACGCACGCACGCACGCACGCAATTATACTCAAATTATCTAAATAATTCAATAAATTGCTGTTTGTTTTCCTATTTTTTTGAAGCAAAGGGGGAATCATGCCGCAATTGACTTGGATGGGGAAAGACAAAGTCAAGAACCATCATCACCACGTTCCCTTTCATCTTTTAGACAAGCTCTACGATTTTCAGGCTGCCGAGAGCAAGCCAGCCAACCGCCGCGACAATCTGCTGATACACGGCGACAACCTGCTTGCGCTCAAAAGCCTGCTGCCCGAGTTTGGCGGGCGGGTGAACTGCATTTACATTGACCCGCCCTATAACACGGGAGAAGAAAAATGGGTATACAACGACAATGTGAACGACCCGCGCATTCAGAAATGGCTGAATCAAGTCGTTGGTAAAGAAGGCGAGGATTTGAGCCGCCACGACAAATGGCTGTGCATGATGTATCCGCGTTTGAAGCTGTTAAAGCAGCTTTTGGCGGATGACGGTGTGATTTTTATCTCGATTGACGATAACGAGCAGGCAGCGTTGAAGCTGGTTTGCGATGAGATTTTCGGCTACGGGAATTTTGTTGCCGATTTTATTTGGCAGCACCGCAAATCCAGCCAAAACGATACCGATGTTTCGCTGTCGCACAACCACACTTTGTGCTTCGCAAAAAACCGCAGCCGTTTCAAACTCAATCCGCTGCCCGCCGACGAGGGCAAATTCTCCAATCCCGATAACGACCCGCGCGGCGCATGGGTTGCCGACCCGATGGACGCGCCCAATGTGCGGGAAAATCTTTCTTATCCGATTACCAACCCTAATACAGGCAAAGTCTTTTATCCGCCCAAAGGCAGATGTTGGCGGTTTTCCGAAGACAAATTTCAGGCTGCCTTAGCGGATAACCGCATTCTGTTCGGCAAAACGGGCAACAGCAAACCGCAATACAAACGTTTTTTAAGCGAAGCACAAAGCAAAGGGCAAAATCCGTTTACCGTGTGGACGCATCTGAACACCGCCACAGGCGCAACCAAAGAGTTGATGCAGATTTTCGGCGAAAAAGTGTTTGATACGCCCAAGCCCACCGAATTGGTGGAATACATTTTAACCATCGCCGCCGCCCCCAACGACATCATCCTAGACAGCTTTATCGGCAGCGGCACCACCGCCCATGCCATGTTAAACCTCAACCGCAAAGACGGTGGCAATCGCCGTTTTATTGGCATTGAAATGATGGACTATGCGGAAGAAATCACCGCCGAGCGCATCCGCCGCGTGATAAACGGCTACGGCACAAAAGCCGAAACGCAGCTCGGCACGGGCGGCGGTTTTGCGTTTTACCGCGTGGGCGACGCGCTGTTTGACGCGGAACATAACCTTAACCCTGCCGCGCCTGTGGCATCGGTGCGCCGCTATATCGCCTATACCGAGGGTTTGCCTGTGTCGGCTTTGCCCGAATGCGAAAGGCAGCCTGAAAACAGCAAAGGGCAGCCTGAAAGCCCCGTTTCGCCCTATTTTCTCGGCGCAAAAGATGGCACGGCATATGTGTTCCATTACGAACCCGACCGCGCCACGGATTTGAGTTTGGCGTTTTTGCAGACGATACGCGCTGAAACGCTGCCTGAAAAACCCGAACGCTGGGTGATTTATGCCGACCGCACGCTGCTTTCAGACGAGCAGATGCAGCAGTGGAACATCGTGTTCAAGCGCATTCCGCGCGATATTTCCAAGCTGTAAAGGGGAAAAACATGGAATTAAAACAATACCAAAAGCGTGTGATGGCGGATTTGCAGGATTATTTGGATTTACTGCTGCGCCCCGATTCAGGCAGCCTGAAAAATGTGTTTGCCGAATATTGGCAAAATAAGGGCATGGCGGCGGACAAAATCACACCGTATTGCGACAAATTGGACGGTGTGCCGAATGTGTGTTTGAAAGTACCGACTGCGGGCGGCAAAACGTTTTTGGCAGTCAATGCGCTCAAACCTGTGTTTGACGCGCGTGCGCACTACGGGCGGCAGCCGCCGCAAATGGTGGTGTGGCTGGTACCGTCAGAAGCGATTTTGTCGCAAACGCTGAAAAATCTGCACGATGTGCAGCATCCTTACCGCAGGCGGCTAAACACGGATTTCGGCGGACGCGTGCAGGTGTTTGACAAGGAAGACGTGTTGCGCGGCAACGGTTTTGACGCGGATACGGTGCAAAGCGGCGTTTCTGTTTTGGTGATGACGTTTGACAGCTTAAAAGGGCGCAGCAAAGACACGCTGCGGGCGTTTCGCGAAAACGGCAATCTGGCTTCGTTTGCGGGCATGGGGTCGTCTGAAAGGCAGCCTGAAAAGCTGTTGCCCGAATACGATGAAACGGCGTTGATTAATGTGTTGCGCGGTTTGAATCCGATGATTGTGGTCGATGAAAGCCACAACGCCGCCACGCCATTGTCGCTGGATATGATAGGCAGCCTGAATCCGTGTTTTGTGCTGGAACTCACCGCCACGCCGCGCGAGTCCAGCAACATCATCAGCTATGTGGGCGCGATTGCCTTGAAAAACGAGCAGATGGTGAAGCTGCCCGTCATCGTGAGCCGCCAGCGCACGCAAAACGAAGTGTTGATGGCGGCGGTAACGCTGCGGGCGAATTTGGAACGCGCGGTGACAGAGGCGCAAAAACAGGGCGGCGCGTATATCCGCCCGATTGTGCTGTTTCAGGCCGAGCCGCGCAGCAAAGACGACAAGGCCACGTTTGAAAAAGTGAAAACCGCGCTTACCGACATCGGTATTCCACCCGAACAAATCGCCGTCAAAACCGCCGAGATTAACGAGTTGAAAAACCAAAACCTGCTTTCTCCCGAATGCCTGATACGCTTTGTGATTACGGTAAACGCGCTTAAAGAAGGCTGGGATTGTCCGTTCGCTTATATTCTCGCCAGCTTGGCGAACCGCTCGTCTGAAACCGATGTAACGCAGATTGTCGGGCGGATTCTGCGCCAGCCTTATGCCCGCAACCATGCTTTGGCGGATTTGAATATCAGCTATGTGTTTACCTCGTCCGAACAGTTTGACCACACGCTCGGCAAAGTGGCAGAGGGCTTGAACAAGGCGGGTTTCAGCGAACACGATTACCGCGTGGCGGAAGCGGCACAGCAGGATGAAAGGTCGTCTGAAAACAACAGGCAGCCTGAAAACGCAACGGCGCAGCCTGAGTTTGATTTGACTGGTGAGGCCGCGCAGGATGACGACGGTTTCCGCCTGAACATCCCCGCAGATTTCAGGCTGCCTGAAACAAGCGCGGATATGGATAACGGCGTGCAGGAGACGACCGAAAGGCAGCCTGAAAACCAAAATCCCGTTGCAGAACACATTGCCCGCCTGCAACAGCAGGCTGCCGCCGCAGGGCAAGCGTTTGCCAAACAGGCGGCGCAAAACGAAGCGCAACAACAGCCGCCCGAGGAGATTAAAGACAAAATGAACACCCAAGCCATGCGCCCCGAGTTTGCGGAAGAGCTGGCGGATTTCAGGCTGCCGCAGTTTGTATTTACCCAGTATTCGCAAGGGCTGTTCGGCGGTGGCGAAGCCCTGCTGCTGGACAAAGCCAACCTGCTGCAAGGCTTTGCGCTAGGCAAATGCGATTCCAACATCCCTTTCGGCAGCATGGACAGCTCCGTTTGGCTGGGCGATACCGACCAAAACGACCGTATCAGCTTCCAGCCGATGAAAGGCAGCGACAAACAGCATTTTATGAACATGTTTGCCAAGCAGTCTGCGCCCACCCAGCAGGCACAGTTGGTGCAAAAGCTGTTTGAACTGGCCGGCAGAAAAGCGTTTTACCCCATAGAAGACGGCGAAATCCGCAAATACCTCAGCCGCATTGTGGAAGACATGGATGCCGAACGGCGCGAGCACTGTTTCAACCATGCGCATACGCCGCAGTATTTCACCGAAATTAAGCGCAAAATAGACAGCCTCGCCGCCGCCCATGCTGAAACCGAGTTTGACAAAGGGCTGCAAACCCGCGACATCGTTATCCGCCCGCATCACCCGCTGCCGCCAAGCATCAACCCCAACAGGCTGTATCCATTGGATATTTCCAACAGCCTGTATAAACGGGAAGGCGAGATGAACAGCTTTGAAGCCGAAATACTGCGCCGCATACTCGCCGATGAAGAAGTGTCGCTGAAATGGTGGCACAGAAACGACGGCCGCAAAGGCTTCTGCATCAACGGCTTTATCAACCACTATCCTGATTTTGTGCTGATGACCGCACGCGGCACGCTGGTTCTGTTGGAAACCAAAGGCGGCCAGCTCGACGGCAGCGATAGCGCCACCAAAATCCGCCTCGGCAAAGCATGGGAAAACGCCTGCCGCAGCTTGGGCGATGGGCGCAATTATGTGTATATGATGGTGTTTGAACAGCAGAAGATTGACGGGGCTTATGGCTTGGCGGAGGCTTTGGCGATGCTGGCAAGATTGTGAATAAGGCAGCCTGAAAATGGGTTTAGATGCTGATTTTAGCTTCGCTCATTTTCAGGCTGCATTGTGTGTTGTTGAGAAATAAGGCGGGTGTTTCTTGCCTGCCTTTTGTTTGTGTTGGTTTTTTTGGGGGAGCAAGTGAGTTGTCCGTCCTAACGGTTTTTTCAGGCTGCTTATTGGGTTTACAACGCTATGCCTAATTAGGCAGCCTGAAAATCTGTTCACACCAAATACAATTTCGCTTCCACCAAGCCACTATCGTGCGGGTGTTTGTTCAGCGTGAAGCCGAGTTTTAGGGCGAGTTTTTGCATAGGGTGGTTGTCGGCAAGGATTTCGGCGCGCATTAGGGTGTGCCCTTGGGCTTTGGCGTGGGCGATAAGGTGGGTCATGAGTTGGTAGCCGATGCCTTGTCCTTGTAGTTTGTCGTCGATGATGATGCCAAATTCGCAGCTTGTTGGGATGGGGTCGGCGATGTAGTTGGCGTGGGCTAGGGGGGTGGGGTGGGGGCTGTTGGTGTGGAGAATTAGGGCGTGGTCGCGGTGGTAGTCGGGGCTGGCGAGTTGGGCGAGCAGGGCAGGGGGTACTTTGCTGGCTTTGCTCATAAAGCGGGTGTAGCGGCTGTGTTCGCTTTGCGCTTGGATGAGCTGTTGGATAAGGGCGGCATCTTCGCTGCGCACGCTGCGTAGGGTGGCTTGTTCGCCGTTGCGTAGGGTTAGGGTTTGCGCGCTGTGTGGGATGGGGGCGAGAATGTTGGGGCTGCCTGAAAAGCTGTTGGGGTCTTGTAGGTTGAGTTTGATGCTGTGGTGGTGGCGGGGGCTGGTTAGGTGCAGGGTTAGGTCGTGGATTTCGGGCAGTTGGGCTAGGATTTCGCTGGTGTTGAGTAGCCAGTCTTGCCAGTGCTCGGGGGGCAGTTGCAGTTGGGCTAGGGCGTGAGCTAGGGCGGTGGGTTGGATGGGGGGGAGTAGGCTGATGCTGTGGCTGGCGGTGGCTAGGGTTAGGGTTTGCCCGATGGGTTCTTGTCGCGCCCATGTGAGTTGTAGCACGGGGGTGTCGCTGCTGGGGGTTAGGTTTAGGGCGGCGAGCAGGGCGTTGCTGTTGTTGCGGGTGGCGGGCAGGACGGCAACGGGTATCAGGGGGCGGATGTGTTTGTGTAGCTCTTCGGCGGCGTGGGCGGCTTGGGTGTAGTTGTGCGGGGGCTGGGTTTGGTGGCGTTGTTGGTTGTGATGGTGGTAGAGATTGAGCTGGGCTAGGGCTTGCAATGCGCTTTCAGGCTGCTTGAAGTGTAGGGTTTTGCGTTGGTTGAATAGTGCGCGGACTTGGGGGGTGTCTGCGCTGCCGAGCCATACGAGCAGTAGGGGTTTGCGGCTGTTTTTTTGCAGCGCGGAGACCATTTGGGCAACTTGGTGGCTTTCGGCGGTGTTTTGCCCTGCGTAGATGATGAAGATGGCATCAATGTGGTCGTCTTGCAGGTATTGGGCGGTGGCAGCCTGAAAAGTGGGGGGTAGGGCATCGGTGGGCAGGTAAAGGGGGTTGTGGTGGCTAGGTTTGTAGGGCAGGTATTTGCTGATGCTGCGGATGGTGTGGGCTTGGGGTTCGGCAAGTTGTAGATCAGTTTTGCGGTGTAGGGTTTTGAGCGCAAGGGTGCTGATTTGGGGGCTGTTGCTGATGATGGCGATGCGTTTGCCGCGCCCGATGATGCCTGTGTGGATGAGTTTGGCTGCGCTGAAAAATTGTTCTAGGGTGTGGGCAACGAGAATGTGTTGGCCTTCTAGGGCTTGCAGCAATAGGGCTTCGGCTTGGGGATTGGCGTCGTGCAAGGTGATGAGTACGACCACGGGTTTGCGGCGGGCGGCGGCGGTGAGTGCGCTGATGAGCTCGCGCAGGTTGTCGTTGAGCGTGCTGATGTGCACCAGCAGGGCGGTGCTGCTGTTTTCGGCGGCGATGTGATCAATGATTTGCCCTGTGCTAACGGGGTAGTTATGCGTGTTGAGCGTGAGAAAGCGGCTGAATGTGATGTCGCGCTCTTGGGCGTAGCGGGCAACGCAGTCGGCGATGCTGGTGGATTGTCCGATGTAGGCGCAGGCTTTGGGCGTGTGTTTGGGCTGTTTGAAGAGTTCGGCTAGGCTGTTGCTGGGCAGGGAGATTAGGTTGATTTGGGCTTTGCGGGCGGCTTCGGCGGCGCGGTTGAGCTTGTTGTGCCACGCGGCGGGGGCGGAGTCTAGCTCGTTAATCAGGATAAGGTGGCGCAGGTGGATTTTGGCGGCTTCGCGGATGATGCTGGCGAGTTTGTCGGCAGACAGGACGATGATGGCTAAATCCAGCGGTTGCTCGGCGTGGGCTTCGCTGATGTTGGCATAGGATTTTTGCCCGCCTATGGTTTTGTGGTTGGGGTTGATGGGGATGACGCTTTGGAATTGGGGCAGGGCGGCAAGCTGGGTATAGACTTGCCGTCCGACGCTGCCGATGCGGTCGGATGCGCCGATGATGGCGATGTTGGCAGGGGCGAATAGGGGGGCTAGGCTGGGCATGGGGAAGTCCTTTGCTTGGGTTTCAGGCTGCCTTATGGCTGTGGCGATGGCGCGATAGGCAGCCTGAAAATGGGTTTGGGGATTATTGGGGGTGGTTTTTAGCTTCGCAGAAGCTCGTAAACTCGCTTTCAGGCTGCCTTATGGTTTGCGGATGGATGCAGCCTGAAAAGGATGAATGCGCTGATGCAAGGAAACGCGCTGCGCCGCTTGTTCCACCGCTGCGATGGTCTGCGCCGCCGTGCGAGCGGTTGCCGAGAATAGACAGTGTTCCCAATCGTGCTGGTGAACCGCCACCACGCGCAGTGTGCCATGGGCTGAAAAGCCGCCATACCAGCCGACGTCAATCAAATAATGATGGGGCAGCTCAATCTGCATCAAATCTTCGCCACGCGCTTGCACGGCGGCGATAAAGGCGGCATCGTTTAACGGCGCGGTAAGCAGGTCAAACAGATTGTCGTAAACCAAACGCGCATTGGGCAAAGTAATCAATGGAATCATGTTTTCAGGCTGCCTTTTGTTTATCTGATAGGTGTTGGAAAAAGGCTTGCGCTAATCATCCAACGCTTCTTCTGCCATTGCCACATCCCCCGTTATCCCGACATAAATCTTGCTCGCGCCGTGGCTGGGATGGCTTTCAAAATCCGCTTCAAAGCGCCGATCGGGCAGCGTTGCCAATTGTTGCCAAGCCGCTGCGGCTGCATGGTGCGATGCTTCGGGCAGGGTTGCCACTTGATAAACCTGCGGCGCGACATACCATTCGCACGCGCCTTCGGGCAACGGTGCATTGTTGCTCACCAAATAGCCAATAATCAAAATATAGCCCGTTGAGTGATACAGATGGCGCAGCACATACACGCTTTTGCTAAACGCGGGCAGGGTGTCTTTCAGGCTGCCTTCGTGCCAACGCTCCCACGCCAGCTCCATATCGTCTGCTTCGCGGCTCAGGCAAATGGGTATCGCCATGCCCATCAGACGAAACATCGGCAGCGCGGTGGTTTCCAGCGGCAAGGCTGTGGCAGCGTTTACAGACATAGCGCCATCGCCCATAAAATCGCCAGCAGGGTTAAAGCCAGCATTTGCGCCGCCGAGCCAACGTCTTTCGCGCGTTTTGCCAGCGGGCGGATTTCCAACGAAATATCGTCCACCACCGCTTCAATGCCCGAATTAAACAATTCCACAATCAACGAGCCAAACGAAGCCGCCAGCAAAATCATGCGCACCACAGGCTCAACATCCACAAACCACACCGCAATCAACAACACCCCATGCAGCCAAACCAGCTGCCGAAACGCCGCTTCATGGCGATATGCCGCGATTAAGCCGTCTTTGGAATAGCCCGCAGCATTGATAATCCGTTGCAAACCGCGCTTGCCTTTAAGCGCATTGGTGGCAGGTTCTTGCATCATCAGTTGTCCCGTAAACAAAAAAACAGAATAATAACAAGGTTTCAGGCTGCCTAAAACAGCATCTATTTAGGCAGCCTGAAAACCATCTAACAGATATAACCCGCAATTCTTTGGCAAAATCCATTTTTACAGTAGAATGCGCCGCTTTAATCTTTACTAATATTAACGGAAGCAAAACGCATGACCAAAACCTTATTTTCCGCAGCTGCTTTATTGCTCCTAGCCGCTTGCGGTGGGGAACAAACCAGCAATCCCACTCACACACACAGCGCCAGCCAAGCCAGCGCAAGCACCGCACAGCCCACATCCGATGTCGCCCCCGCCGCCAATCCACAAGGCAGCCTGATTGAGCGCATCAACAACAAAGGCACGATTACCGTTGGCACCGAAGGCACATACGCCCCCTTCTCCTACCACGACAAAGACGGCAAACTCACGGGCTACGATGTGGAAGTAACCCGCGCCGTGGCAGATAAACTCGGCATCAAAGTAGAATTTAAAGAAACCCAATGGGACGGCATGATGGCAGGCTTAAAAGCAGGACGCTTTGACGTGGTTGCCAACCAAGTCGGCTTAACTTCGCCCGAGCGCCAAGCCACGTTTGACAAATCCGAGCCATACAGTTGGAGCGGCGCGGTGTTGGTGGTGCGCAAAGACGACGACAAAATCAAAAGCCCAGCCGATATTAAAGGCGTGAAAACCGCGCAATCGCTCACCAGCAATTTCGGCGAAAAAGCCAAAGAAGCAGGCGCGGAGCTTGTGCCCGTGGATGGCTTGGCGCAATCGCTCACGCTGATTGAACAAAAACGCGCCGATGCCACGCTTAACGACGAGCTTGCCGTGTTGGATTATTTGAAGAAAAACGCCAATGCCAACGTGAAAATCGTATGGCACGCACCCAAAGAAGAACGCGTTGGCTCAGGTTTGATTACCAACAAAGGCAACGACGAAGCCATCGCCAAATTCAGCGGCGCAATGAAAGAGCTGCAAGCCGATGGCACATTGAAAAAACTGGGCGAACAATTCTTCGGAAAAGACATCAGTGTTAAATAATTTCCTACAAAATCTGCCCTTTATGACCCCGCAACGCGCCCAGTTGGTTATGGACGCGTTTGTGCCGTTGGTGAAATCGGGCTTTATGGTTTCCGTGCCGCTCACGTTGGCATCGTTTGTGTTTGGCATGATGATTGCCACCGCCGTTGCGCTCGTGCGCGTGATGCCGCGCGGCGGCTGGTTGCACCGCATGGTGTTGGCGATATTGAAGGTGTATATCTCCATTATCCGTGGCACGCCGATGGTGGTGCAGCTTGCCATCGTGTTCTACGGCTTGCCCGCGATGAACGTGTTTATTGACCCCATTCCCGCCGCCATCATCGGCTTCTCGCTGAATGTGGGCGCGTATGGCTCGGAGACCGTTCGCGCGGCGATTTTGTCCGTGCCCAAAGGGCAATGGGAAGCGGGTTTTTCCATCGGCATGACTTATATGCAGACCTTCCGCCGCATCATCGCGCCGCAAGCCTTGCGCGTTGCCGTGCCACCGTTGAGCAACTCGTTTATCGGCTTGTTTAAAGAAACTTCGCTGGCATCGTTTGTAACCGTAACCGAGCTGTTTCGCGTTGCCCAGCAATACGCCAATCTGTCGTACGACTTTTTGCCCGTTTACATTGAAGTGGGCTTGGTGTATTGGCTGTTTTGCTGGGTGTTATTCGTTATCCAAGCGCGGCTGGAAAAACATTTTGACCGCCATGTGGCAAGGTAACAGGTTTTCAGGCTGCCTAAGCGCAAACATAGGCAGCCTGAAAACTATTCATTTAACCTTTTCAGGCTGCCTCATTCCCCCCGCAGCTCCGAAAGCAACACCATGATACAAATCCGCAATATCCACAAAACCTTCGGCAGCAACACCATCCTGCGCGGCGTAGATTTAGACGTTGCCAAAGGGCAGGTGGTGGTGATACTTGGGCCATCAGGCTCGGGCAAAACCACCTTTTTGCGCTGCCTCAACGCGCTAGAAATCCCCGAGCAAGGCAGCATCTGCTTTGAGCGCGAACCCATCGTCAGCATCGATTTCGCCACGCAGCACAGCAAAAAAGACATTCTCGCCCTGCGCCGCAAATCGGGCATGGTGTTCCAGCAATACAACCTATTCCCACACAAAACCGCGCTGGAAAACATTATGGAAGCGCCCGTTCAGGTGCAAGGAAAGCCCAAAGCCCAAGCGCGCGAAGAAGCGCTTGCCCTGCTCGCCAAAGTGGGCTTGGCAGACAAAGCCGATTTATACCCCTACCAGCTATCGGGCGGACAACAACAGCGCGTAGGCATCGCCCGCGCCCTTGCCCTGCAACCCGAATTGATGCTGTTTGATGAACCCACCTCCGCGCTAGACCCCGAGCTGGTCCAAGACGTGCTCAACACCATGAAAGCCTTGGCAACCGAAGGCTGGACGATGATAGTGGTAACCCACGAAATCAAATTTGCGCTGGACGTTGCTGATGTGGTGGTGGTGATGGACGGCGGCGTGATTGTAGAACAAGGCTCACCCGAAACCCTGTTTGCCAACCCGCAGCATGAGCGCACGAAGAGTTTTTTGAGCAGGTTGAAAGTGGAGTAGGAATGGACAACAAAAGGCAGCCTGAAAACGTATTGAAGATATTGTTTTAACTTCGCTCGTTTTCAGGCTGCCTTTTTAAGAGAAAAGCAATTGCAAAGCATTGCCAACATAAGATGAGCCATAAACGCTAGCAACGAAAAAAGACTTAGCAAAAAACCAAGTCTTTTAAATTTTTGGTCGGAGTGAAAGGATTCGAACCTTCGACCCCTTGCACCCCATGCAAGTGCGCTACCAGACTGCGCCACACTCCGACTGAAAGACGCGGATTATATGCAAATTATCACTCGTTGGCAAGCGCGGAATCAATTTTCGCCAGCATTAGAGTCAGCTCATCGCGCATTTCGTCCGCTCCAATCACGGGATTGCCGTGGCTGTCCAGCGCGCCTTGCGCAAAATAATCGCTGATGCTGTGGCTCAACTGGCGCAGCTTGATGACATCCAAGCGCGTGAGCGTGTTTGCACCCTTGCCCAGTATGCTGCCTTCTTGTTGTTGCCATTCATGCAGTTGCGCTTCTTCAATGCCCGCCAGCTGGCAGGCTTCAGCGATGCTGAAATAGCGCTTGGCAGGAATAGCAGGCAAATTCGCATTATTTATCATGCAGATGCTCCACCATGCCTTTAAGTTTTTGGCTGGCATGGAAAGTTACCACGCGGCGAGCGGTAATCGCCACTTCTTCACCTGTTTTCGGGTTGCGCCCAGGGCGTTGTGGCTTGTCGCGCAACTGAAAATTGCCAAAACCTGAAATTTTAATCTCTTCACCGCGCTCCAAAGTGGTGCGGATTTCTTCAAAAAACAATTCAACGATTTCTTTGGCGTCGTGTTTGCTGATGCTGCTTACTTTTTCAACCAAAATATCAGCCAATTCTGCCTTGGTGAGTGTCATCTTTGTGTTACCTTTGCGTTTCAAAAAATAAGGGCGGATTATCTTAAATAATGTATTAAAAATCAAGAGAATAGTGGGATAAAATTTCTATCTTTACACAAAAGGCAGCCTGAAAATGCTTGGTTTTCCGTTTTCAGGCTGCTGTTGTCATGCAGGCAAAAGCCTAGCGCAATTTCGCCCCCACCGTTTCAGCCGCAGCAATCAACTGCGCCACAATCGGCTCAACCATCTCATCGGTCAGCGTGTCGCTGTCGCTTTGCAGGATGATTTTCACCGCCATGCTTTTGCTGTTTTCGGGCAAACCCTTGCCGCGGTAAACGTCAAACAGGCTGATTTCGCGGATAAGCGGGCTGTCCACCGTTTTCAGGCTGCCTAATAGCGTGTCAAACGCCACGTCTTCCGCCAACACAAACGCCAAATCGCGCCGCGCGGGCTGGAATTTGGACACAGGCTGATGGCGCGTTTTCTCGGTTGCCAACACCGCTTCCATGTCCAATTCAAACAACACGGGCGCGTGCGGCAAATCGTATTTTTGCAGCCATTGCGGATGCAGCTCGCCGATAAAGCCCACCGTTTTGCCGCCCGCGCGGATTTCGGCGGCGCGTCCAGGGTGCAGCGCAGGATGTTCGGTTTTCACAAACGCCAATTCTTGCCCGTGCAACAAACTTTCCACATCGCCTTTCACATCATAAAAATCCACCAGCCGCGCCTTGTCGCCCCATTGCTCGGGCATTGCGCTGCCGTATGCCAAGCCGCCGATGCGTTCAGGCTGTCCATTTGCCGTTTCATCGTGGAAAATGCGCGCAATTTCAAACACGCGCACGCGTTCTTGTTTACGGTTCAAATTGTTTTGCAAAATCTCAATCAGCCCGCCAATCAGTGTGGAACGCATCACGGCATATTGCGCCGCCAGCGGATTTTGCAGACGGATAGGATGTTGATTTTGCGCGAAATCTTGTTCCCATTCCTCGTTCACAAAAGCATAGCTCACCACTTCCTGATAACCGCGTTCCGCCATTTTTTGGTACACGCCAAAGCGCGGTCGGCGGTTTTCAGGCAGCCTCAGCATGGCTAACGCGCCTGATGTTTTGTCGCTCGGGATATTTTCGTAGCCATACACGCGGGCGATTTCTTCAATTAAATCTGCTTCAATTTCAATGTCATAACGGAAAGATGGCGCGGTTACGGCAAAGCCGTCTGCGGTTTTTTCAGGCTGCAAACCCAAATCGCGCAAGATTTTTTCCACGCGCTCGGCAGGCACGTCCACGCCCAATAATTTGCGGATGCGCTCGGTTCGCAGCGACACGCGGCGCGTTTCGGGTAGCTTGCCCACCGCTTCGGTGATTTCGCCCGCCGCGCCGCCGCAAATTTGCAACACCAATTCGGTGGCGCGTTCTATCGCATCGCGTTGCAATTCGCTGTCCACGCCGCGTTCAAAGCGGAAAGAACTGTCTGAGCCGAAGCCGTATTGTCTTGATTTTCCAGAAATAATCAGCGGATTAAACCACGCCGCTTCCAGCACGATATTGCGCGTTTCGCCCGACACCGCGCTTTCTGCGCCGCCCATCATGCCCGCGATGGACAGGGCTTTTTGCTCGTCCGCAATCACCAGCGTGTTGTCGGACAGGGTAACGGTTTTGTCGTTAAGGCATTGCAGCGTTTCGCCGTTTTGGGCGCGGCGCACGATCAGGCAGCCTGAAAGTTTGTCGGCATCAAAAACGTGCATCGGCTGCCCGATTTCCATCATCACATAATTGCCGATGTCCACCAGCGCGGAAATACTGCGGATGCCGCACCGCTCCAAGCGTTGCACCAGCCAAGCGGGGCTGGGCGCGTTGGCATTCACGCCCGAAATGGCGCGCGCCAGAAAACGTCCGCAATCTTCGGGCGATTGAATTTGCACACTGGTTTTCAGGCTGCCTGAAACGGGCGCAGTGGTGATTTTTTGCGGCACAAAAGCGCAGCCTGTTAACGCCGCCACTTCGCGGGCGATGCCTTTGATGCTCAGGCAATCGGTGCGGTTGGGCGTGATTTTCAGTGTGAACAACGTGTCGTCCAAGTCCAAATAATCGCGCAGGTTTTGCCCGACAGGCGCATCGGCAGCGAGTTCCAGCAAGCCGTCCACACCGTTTTCAGGCAGCCCTAACTCTTTGGCGGAACACAACATTCCATTGGAAACCACACCGCGCATTTTGGTGGGCTTGATGCGAAAATCGTTGGGCAGCACCGCGCCGTCCAACGCGCACGGCACTTTCATCCCCGAGCGAACATTGGGCGCACCGCACACAATTTGCAGCAGTTCGCCTGTGCCCGCGTCCACTTGGGTAACGTTCAGGCGGTCGGCATCGGGGTGTTTTTCCACCGATTTCACTTCGGCAACGACTACGCCACTAAATGCAGGCGCGGCAGGCGCGGTTTCTTCCACTTCCAAGCCTGCCATGGTGAGCAGGTGGGCGAGTTGGTCGGGGGATAGGTTGGGGTTGGCGTGTTGGGTTAGCCATGAGTGGGGGAATTGCATGGTTGGATTTTCTTTATAAATAAAATGGGAAAAATTATTGGCTTGGCAAACCAAGCCATGTTAGGGGGATTTTGTTGAATTAACTAAATCGCAATTTTTCTGTATTGCCCGCGAGCAGCAAATTCAATGATGTTTTGGTCGCGCAAGATTTGTAGTTGCTGGCGAATTTTTGCTTGGATATGTTTATTATGCTGGAATTGTTGCTGTAATTCCGTTTCAAAAGCATAAATCTGTTTCAAGCTAAATTGCTCTGGCAGTTTATCAAGGCAGCGCATAATGGCAAGTAGCCAACCTTTCTTTTCAGTATGCTGTTGACGCATAAATAAATGAGCTTGCCATTGTTTTTGTACGATTTCAGGATGGATAGGCTGCGCTTTATCTATTAAACGAATTTTTCCACTTTCAGGCAGCGTGCTGATATTCATGTCGCACATTAAATAGCCTTCTCGTCCTTTTAATGTTCTGTTCCGCGGAATAATCATGTTGGGCGTAACAAAATGTTTGGGCACAAGAATCAACTGTTGCACAGAATAATCGTGTTTTTGGTAGGCAAGAAAGAAAAAGCTAGGATTATCTTCTGCTTGTATGCGTGCCAACATGGTGTGGTATGCGCCATCTGGTATCTTTTTTCCTGTGGAAAGCCCTTCTTTACTTTTTAATTCAAATTGTTCATGGCACATGGAGCAGAAAAAATCAGCAACGGGTCTGTTGTTTTCAAATTTGTTGATTGGCTGATTGTTACCGCAATTAGGGCAATATCCGTTATCTGATAACCAATTTTCTGTTAGCTCCCGAATAAGCTGTCGTTGGCTGTTGTAATGCGCATTGGGATTTGGGGAAAAATTTAAAATCATTGTTTTATATGGAGTTTAAGGCAGCCTGAAAATCGCCATACATCAATGTGATGCGGTTGGATTTTTGGATAAACGTTTGCATTTCTTTTTCAGGGAAATAAGGCGATAAATTCCTGCTGATGGAATTTTAGCGATTGATACAACCCGATTAAGTCGGCATTGCTCAGGCTGCCTATTGGGATTTTATCCATTTTATCTTGGTGGTGTGTTGGCATGGCTATGTGTAATGGCGCTACATTATTTCGGGTATTCAAATGCTATTTCACTATGCAAATTTCGGATTTTAAGCCGCCATTAAAAAACCACGCCTTTTTCGCAGCGCGGCATTATACCCGATTTCAGGCTGCCTTTTTCAGGCTGCGTGTAGCTGGTTTACGCGTTCCACTTCTTCTTTGCTGCCCAATATCACCGCAACGCGCTGGTGCAAATCGGTGGGCTTTATGGACAAAATGTCTTGGTGTGCATTGCTGGCTGCACCGCCTGCTTGGGCAACGAGTAGGCTCATGGGATTGGCTTCATACATCAGGCGCAGTTTGCCTGCTTTGCTGGGGTCGCGATTGTCTTTGGGATACAGGAACATGCCGCCGCGCATCAGGATGCGGTGCACTTCCGCCACCATGCTGGCGACCCAGCGCATATTGTAATTTTTGCCGCGTGTGCCGTCTTTGCCTGCGAGTAGTTCAGCGATGTAGCGCTGTGTAGGCGCTTCCCAATGGCGTTGATTGGATGCGTTAATGGCAAATTCTGCGGTTTGTTCGGGGATTTTTGGGGTGTGGGTTAGGATGAATTCGTTGTTGTCGTTTAGCGTGAAGCCATATACGCCGTGTTTAAAGGTGAGCATAAGCAAGGTTTGCACGCCGTATAACACATAGCCTGCTGCGATTTGGGCGCTGCCTTGTTGCAAGAAAGATTCGGTTTTCAGGCTGCCTTGTGGCTTGGGCAGAATGGAAAATATTGTGCCAATTGAAATGTTTACATCAATATTGGACGAACCATCTAAGGGATCAAATAATACCAGATGCTTGCCATCTTCATGGCAGGGCACGAAGGTATCTTCTTCTTCGCTGGCAAGCCCTGCAACGCTGGGCGTGGCTTGGAGCGCAGTAATCAAAATTTGATTGGCGAGCACATCAAGATTTTTTTGCGTTTCGCCTTGGATGTTGCCCGTGCCTGCTTCGCCCAATACGCCTGATAACGCGCCCAACCGAACGCGTGCGCTGATTTGCGTGCAGGCTTGGATGATGCTGGAAACGGTAGCGATTAAATCGGGCGCGATGGCGTGTTGAGCGGTGTGGTCGCGCAGAAATTGGGTGAGTGTGGTCATGGTTTGGCTCGTGTAGTGAAATGTAGGAAGCGCGAGTATAGCATTTTCAGGCTGCCTTTGGCGGATGAGCATAGGCAGCCTGAAAACCATCAGTACGATAATTTGTCCAAAAACAAACGAGCACGTCAAAAAATCCAAAATACACTTGCCAATTTGTCCAATTATTGTATAATCTACCCATCTTTACTGCCAATTGGACAAGTCATCATGCAATTAGACATTGACCGCTTAATCGCCTACTTTGGCGGCGTAAACACGCTTGCCGAAGCCTTAAAACAACAAGACCCCGAAAACGCCGCTTCCACCGCAGCCATTTATAAATGGCGCACACGCGGCTCGTTGCCCTTGCATCAGTTGCAAAAATTAACCGCGCTGGCACAGGCACAGGGGCGGCCTTTGGATTTGAACACCTTTATCCACCAACAAG
>CAUQQW010000040.1:0-17091 GCA_963520365.1 uncultured Kingella sp. | reverse complement strand
ACTCTTGCTTGTTGGAAATGTTATTGGGTGTTTCTTATTTTGTTTAACTATATAATCTGGCAGTCATTTTTTGTTCCCAGCGGCAGTCTGAAAGCGGGCTTTACCTTTTTCAGGCTGCCCCAATCCTTCGCGCAGTTTGAAACAGAACATGGCGTATCGCCGCCATACCCACTCTTTGCGTTGCCGTAGCCCAAACGTTTCAGGCTGCCTTTAAGCGTCGTAAAAGGCAGCCTGAAAAGCGTTAACAGTATTACGCGGTCAACAAGCGCAAGGCTTCTTGGTATTTGCTAACGGTTTTGGCGAGCACTTCGGCGGGGATGGCGGGGGCGGGGGGCTGTTTGTTCCAGCCGCTTTGTTCTAGCCAGTCGCGGATAAATTGTTTGTCAAACGAGGGGGGATTGCTGCCGATTTGGTAGCTTTGCGCTGCCCAGAAGCGGCTGGAATCGGGGGTGAGCACTTCGTCTATTAGGGTGAGCGTGCCGTTTTCGTCTAGCCCAAATTCAAATTTGGTGTCGGCGATGATGATGCCGCGGGTGGTGGCGTATTCGGCGGCTTCGGTGTAGAGCTGGATGGCTTTGGCGCGCACTTGTTCTGCCAATTCGCTGCCGATGATGTCGCAACAGCGAGCGAAGCTGATGTTTTCGTCATGCTCGCCGACTGCGGCTTTGGTGGATGGGGTGAAGATGACTTCGGGCAGTTTTTCGGCTTCGCGCAGGTTTTCAGGCAGCCTGATGCCGCAGATTTCGCCTGTGGCTTGGTAGGCTTTCCAGCCGCTGCCGCTGATGTAGCCGCGCACAACGGCTTCTATTTTGACGGGTGTGAGCCGCTTGGCGACGACGGCGCGTTGGGCGATGGCGCGGGCGGTTGCTTCTGGCAGGATGTCGTAAACGGTTTGCCCTGTGAAGTGGTTGGGCATGATATGGGCGAGTTTGCTAAACCAGAAGTTGGAGATTTGGGTGAGAATTTCACCTTTTTGTGGGATGGGTTCGTTGAGAATGACGTCAAAGGCGGAAAGGCGGTCGCTGGCGATGATGAGCATGGTTTGCTCGTCAATTTCGTATAGGTCGCGCACTTTGCCTGAATAGAGTTTTTTGAGTGGAATGGGGGTCATGGTTGGGCTTTCTTTGGGATGGTTGAAAGGCAGCCTGAAAAGGGCTGGGGACTGGGTTTCAGGCTGCCTTTGCTGCGCTGTGTTGCGATGGTTGGGGCAGCCTGAAAAGGTTTGGGCTTGGGCAAGGGTGATAGAGTGGGTGTGGCGGCGATACGCCACGTTCTGTTTCAGGCCGCATCAGGGGTTGGGGGCAGCCTGAAAATGCTTTACCTGTTTTCAGGCTGCCTCTGGGTAGCTGCCTTTAACCAATATCTCGCGGGTTACGTTTTGGATGTCGCGGTGCCCTGTGAATGCCATGCTTAAATCCATTTCGTTGTAGAGGATTTCCAGCGCGCGGGTTACGCCTGCTTCGCCGTAGGCGGCGAGTCCGTAGAGATAGGGGCGCCCAATGAATGCGCCGCGTGCGCCCAGCGCCCATGCTTTTAGGATGTCTTGTCCTGTGCGGATGCCGCCGTCTAGCCAGACTTCGGTTTGGCTGCCCACGGCTTGCACGATGGCGGGCAGGGCGCGGATGGTGGATGGCGCGCCGTCTAGCTGCCTGCCGCCGTGGTTGGAGACGATGATGGCGTCTGCACCGTGTTGCACGGCTTTTTCGGCGTCTTCGGGGTCTAGGATGCCTTTGATGATGAGCTTGCCGCCCCATAGGTCTTTGATGTGGGCGATGTCGTCCCAGCTGAGTTTGGGGTCAAACTGTTTGGCAACCCACGGCATCAGCTGCGATAGGTCGGTTACGTCTTTGGCGTGGCCGGCGATGTTGCGGAAGGTGCGCCGCTGGGTGTTGAGCATTTTTAGCCCCCATTCGATTTTGGTGGCGAGGTTGAGCAGGTTGAGCAGGGTGGGGCGCGGGGGGACGGTGAGTCCGTTTTTGATGTCGCGATGGCGTTGTCCGACGATTTGTAAATCGGCGGTTAAAACGAGCGCGCTGCATTGGGCGGCTTTGGCGCGGCGGATTAAATCCGCCATAAATTCGCGGTCGCGCATCACATAAAGTTGAAACCAAAAGGGCGCGGTGGTGTTTTCGGCGACGTCTTCTATGGAGCAGATGGACATGGTGGATAGGGTGTAGGGGATGCCGAATTTTTCGCAGGCGCGGGCGGCGAGAATTTCGCCATCGGCGTGGAACATACCTGTTAGCCCTGTGGGGGCGATGGCAAGCGGCATTTTGACTGCTTGCCCGAGCATTTGGCTTTTCAGGCTGCGGTTTTCCATGTTGACAAGAACGCGTTGGCGAAATTGGATGGGGGCGAAATCGGCGCTGTTGGCGTGGTAGGTGGTTTGTGTCCACGAGCCTGTGTCGGCGTATTCGTAGAACATTTTGGGCAGTTTGCGTTTGCCAACACGGCGTCGGACTTCCATGGGGGGGATTTGGGATAGGGGTGGGGTGAACATGGGGGGGGCCTTGTGGAGCAGTAAACATTAAAGGCAGCCTGAAACGCTTGGGGATGCGTTTTCAGGCTGCCTTTGCGATTTATGTGTTGCGGTAGGCAAGCAATAGGTTGCGGAATACGTTGGGGTCTTTGATAAACGTCATTTCGCCTTCGGCGGGGAAGTGGTAATCCAATAGGCGCGATACCCAGAAGCGGATGCAGCCTGCGCGGTAGGCGGTGGGCAGGTAGTCTTGTTCGGCGGGGGTTAGGCGGCGGATGCTTTGGTAGCCGTTTAAAAAGGCGTGTTGCAGGGTGGGGTCTATGTGGTTGTCGGCGGTGCGCGCCCAGTCGTTGATGGCGATGGCGATGTCGTAAACAAAGCTGCCGTTGCAGGCGTAGTAAAAATCTATAAAGCCTGCGACTTGGTCGCCGTTGAGCAATACGTTGTCTTTGAATAAATCGGCGTGGATGATGCCGCTGGGCAAATCGGTATCGGGGTGTTGGGCTAGGTGGGCGATTTCGTCTTGCAGCAGTTGCGCGTCTTGGGGTTCTAGGTGGGGAATAAGCTGCGCGGCGCTGTCTGTCCACCATTTTGCGTGGCGCGGATTGGGCATGGTTTGCGGGAAGGTTGCGCCTGCTTGGTGCATTTTGGCGAGCATGATGCCGGTGTTGTGGCATTGGGCGGCGGTGGGAAAGGCGACGTCGCTGCCGTTGAGTTTTTCTACGATGCAGGCGGGCTTGTTGGCAAGGGTGGCGGTGAGTGCGCCGTTGGTTTGGGCTATGGGGGCGGGGCAGGCAACGCCGTTGGCGCTGAGGTGTTGCGTAAGCTCCATAAAAAAGGGCACTTCGTGCGCTTTTAGGGTTTCAAACACGGTGAGCACATAGCTGCCGCTCGTGGTATGCAGAAAATAATTGCTGTTGGTTACGCCTTGGGCGATGCCTTGCAGGGATTGAAATTCGCCAAGATTATATTGGGCGAGCAGTTGGCGCATTTCGTCGTTGGATACGCTGGTGTAAACGGACATAAGGCAGCCTGAAAATGAATGGGGTTGAAAGGGGGTTATGATAGCAAATTTAGGCAGCTTCGGCAGCCTGAAAAGGGGTGCGCGGGGTGGTTTCAGGCTGCTGTAAACTCTGTTTGGGCGTGGTTGGTGTTTTGTGATACATTTAACGCGCTTTAACCAAGCCACTCAACCATTTAACCATCTCTAACGAAAGCCCAAACCATGTCCACATCCGTTATCCGCCCCGATATTCTCGCTCAAACCGCTTACCACGTTGCCGATGCGCCCGATGGCTTTATCAAGCTGGATGCGATGGAAGTGCCGTATCAATTCCCCGAAGCCCTGCGCGCCGAACTTGCCGCCGAGCTAGCTGCCGCGCCGATTAACCGCTATCCCAACATCGCCGCCAGCCCCCTGCCAGAATTATTGCGCCGCACGTTTGCCCTCCCCGAAAACGCGCAAATTGTGCTGGGCAACGGCTCGGACGAAATCATCCAATTTATCGCGCTGCTGGTTGCCCAAGCCAACGCCAGCATGCTCGCGGTTGAACCCAGCTTTGTGATGTACCGCCGCAACGCCGAACTGTTTGGCTTGAACTACATCGGCGTGCCGCTCAACCCCGATTTCACGCTCAATTTAGAAGCCACGCTCAAAGCAATAGAACAACACAAACCCGCGCTGATTTTCATCGCCTATCCCAACAACCCCACAGGCGTGCCGTTTAGCCGCGAAGCCGTGGAAGCCATTATCCAAGCCGCCACAGGCATTGTGGTGATTGACGAAGCCTACGGCGCGTTTAGCCACGACAGCTTTGTCGCCCAAGCAGGGCAGCCTGAAAACCTAGTGGTGATGCGCACATTAAGCAAAATCGGCTTCGCAGGCTTGCGCGTGGGCTACGCCGTGGGCAGCCCCGCCGTGATGGGCGAGTTGGCAAAAATCATGCCGCCTTACAACATGAACCAGCTCAGCCTAGCCGCCGCCGCCTTCGCCCTGCGCCATGCCGAAGTGTTCACGCAAAACATAGAAACACTGAAAAACGAACGCGCCCGCGTCGCCAACGCGCTGGCAGAGTTGGAAGATGTAACCGTGTTCCCCAGCGAAGCCAATTTTGTAATCACGCGCCTGCCCAACGCGCCGCTGGCGTTTAACGCGCTCAAAGACAACAAAATTTTGGTGAAAAACCTGCACGGTGCGCATCCCCTGCTGCAAAACTGCCTGCGCCTCACCATCGGCACGCCCGAGGAAAACGACCAAGTGCTGCGCGTGCTGGCAAACGTGATTGCCGAGCATATCCGCGCCAAACAAAGCGGCTTTTATGCCAACGCCGATGCCATCGCGCGGCTGAACGCAGGCATGATTAAAGGCGTGTTGCTGGCGGTGGCGCTGTTTTCGCTGATGAGCATTTATTTGTGCAGCCATTATTTCAGCGATTTGGTGGTGGCAATTTGATTTTGATTGCGGCAGCCTGAAACGACACAGAGGCAGCCTGAAAACGTTGTTAGCATTGCGGCAACGCGCTTCATCCGTTTTCAGGCTGCCTATCCAAACATCCCATCCAAACCACAACACCACAAGGACACCCCATGCGAACCGCCACCATCACCCGCAACACCAGCGAAACCCAAATCACCGTTTCCCTTAATCTGGACGGCACAGGCAAAGCCCGCTTTGACACTGGCATCCCCTTTTTGGAACACATGCTAGACCAAATCGCCCGCCACGGCTTGATAGACCTAGACATCGTGTGCCACGGTGATTTGCATATTGACGACCACCACAGCGTGGAAGACATCGGCATCACGCTCGGACAAGCGCTCAAAGCCGCGCTGGGCGACAAAATCGGCATCCGCCGCTATGGGCATAGCTATGTGCCGCTGGATGAAGCGCTCAGCCGCGTGGTGCTGGATTTATCGGGGCGCGCAGGGCTGGAATACCATATTGACTTTACCCGCGCCACCATCGGCAAGTTTGACGTGGACTTGTTTAGCGAGTTTTTTCACGGGCTGGTGAGCCATGCCATGATCACGCTGCACATTGACAACCTGCGCGGCAGAAACGCCCACCACCAAGCCGAAACCGTGTTCAAAGCCTTTGGGCGCGCCCTGCGCATGGCAGTAGAATACGACGAGCGCATGGCAGGCAAAATGCCCTCCACCAAAGGCACGCTCACCGCATAGCGCTTTCAGGCAGCCTGAAAATAAAACCGCCACGGGGCAATGTTGCTCGCGTGGCAGAATAATGCGTAACTCAGTTTTCAGGCTGCCTTAGCCGCCGCAAACGCCGCAGCAACCGCTTTCGCCGTGTTCCTCTTTTTTCTCGTTATTCAAAACGGGCAATTCCACTTCGGCTTGCTCGTTTTTTTGTTCGTTTACATCGTTTACTTTAATTTTGTTTTCGCTCATGGTTTTTCCTTCAAAGCGGGGGTTAATCAAGCGGCGGATTATAACGTGTTTAGCCATTATCAGGCAGCCTGAAAGCGTGCCAACCCGTTTTCAGGCTGCCCATTCATCCTAGAATAGGATATTTATGCTCAAAATCATCTCAGGCGCGCAAACAGGCGTGGATCGCGGCGCGCTCAATGCCGCGCTTGCCAGCCAAACCCCTTGCGGCGGTTGGTGTCCCGCAGACCGCCGCGCAGAAGACGGCATCATCGCGCCGCATTATCCCGTTACCCCGTTGCTTGGCGCGGGCTATCGCAAACGTACGCGCCAAAACGTGATAGACAGCGATGCCACCGTTATCATCTACCACACCCAAATCCAACTCAGCAGCGGCACCTCGCTCACGCTCAAAACCTGCTTGGAGCAACACAAACCCTTTTTGTTGATTGACGCGCAAACCGTGCCAGCCGCCGTTGCAGGGCAAAACATCGCCCATTTTGTGCGCCAGCATGGCATTCGCGCGCTCAATTTTGGCGGACCGCGCCGCTCCATCGTGCCCATGATTGAAAGCTATACCGAGCAAGCCGTTGCCTGCGCCATCCAATTATTAGCCAACGCCAAGGCAGCCTGAAAATAGGTTTTTGCGGCTTTCAGGCTGCCTTTGCGCGCTTGTTGCTTTTGTTTACCCGTTTACATGATTTGTTCACGCGTTGCCTTCAAACAATAGCCCACGCAATCAAGGCAGCCTGAAAGCTGCGAAAACCTATTTTCAGGCTGCCCCAACGCTCCCATCATCCCCATTATTACCCACTACCCACCATGCGCTACCCCATCCACCCCGCCAGCGACCACTACAACCCCATCAGCCAACAATTCTTCGTAACCCCCGCGCAACAGCCTGTGCAAGGCGGCGCCAAAACCGTGCTGCGCTGGCTCAAAGCCATGACGCTGGATGCCAAAAAATACGCACCGCCCGCGCCGCTGCCCAGCCAAAGCCCCGATTGGGCAACCTTTTTGCAAGACGACCAACCCCGTCTCGTCTGGTTTGGGCACAGCACCTTGCTGATTCGCATCGCAGGCAAAACCCTGCTGCTAGACCCCGTGTTCAGCCAATACGCCTCGCCCATCCCGTTTATCTCGCGCCGCTATCAAGCCCCGCCCGCCAGCCTAAGCGAGCTACCGCCGATAGACTACATCCTATACAGCCACAACCACTACGACCACCTAGACAAGCTCACCGTGCAACACCACATCCGCAGCCAAGCCCAATTTATCGTGCCGCTCAACCTTGGCACGCTGCTGCAAAAATGGGGGATTCCTGCCCAGCGCATCATAGAGCTAGATTGGTGGCAACACAGCGCCAGCGGCAGCCTGAAAATCCACGCCGTCCCCGCGCGGCACAACAGCAGCCGCGGTTGGCGCGATTTCAACAAAACCCTATGGGCAGGCTACATCATCCAAACCCCGCAACACACCATCTATTTCTCAGGCGACAGCAGCTACGGCAAACACTACCAACAAATCCACCAACGCTTCCCCAAAATAGATCTTGCCCTAATTGAAAACGGGCAATACAACGAAAACTGGCGCGACAACCACATGCACCCCGAAGAAACCGCCCAAGCTGCCGCCGACCTACGCGCCCAACGCTTTATGCCGATTCATTGGGGCATGTTTAGCCTAGCCATGCACCCGTGGAGCGAACCCGTGCGCCGCAGCATTCCGCTGATTCGCGCGCAAAACATCGCCACGCTCACGCCAACGCTCGGGCAAGTGTTCACGCTTGACACACCAACAGACGACTGGTGGGAACACGTTAAATGATATAATCCGCGCCATTTCAGGCTGCCCATCCCACCCCATAACCCCCCAACACGAAAGCACCCACATGGCAATCCAATGGTTCCCCGGACACATGAACAAAGCAAAAAAAGCCATCGCCGAGCGCCTTAAAAGCGTGGACATGGTGATAGAAATGCTTGACGCACGCCTGCCCGCATCCAGCGAAAACCCCCTGCTCGCCCAACTAGCCAAAGGCAAGCCCAAACTCAAAATACTCAACAAGCAAGACCTAGCTGACCCCGAGCGCACCGCCATCTGGCTGGATTACTTTACCGCCCAAGAACAAACCCAAGCCATCGCGTTAGACAGCTCCGAAAAAGCCGCCGCACCCAAAATCACCGCCGCCTGCCGCAGCCTAATGCCCAACCGCAAAGGCATAGACAAACCCCTGCGCGTGCTGATTTGCGGCATTCCCAACGTCGGCAAATCCACACTCATCAATGGCATGATAGGCAAAAAATCCGCCAAAACAGGTAACGAACCAGGCATCACCAAAGCCGAGCAACGCCTATTCCTTGCCGACGATTTCTGGCTCTACGACACCCCCGGCATGCTCTGGCCCAAAATCATCGTAGAACAATCGGGCTACAACCTTGCCGCCAGCGGCGCCATCGGGCGCAACGCGCTAGACGAAGAAGAAGTCGCGCTGGAACTGCTGGATTATTTGCGCCGCCACTATCTGCCCCTGCTGCAAGCGCGATACAGCGCCGACAAAGACCCCAGCAGCCATTGGCAAGACACCCAATGGCTAGAATGGATTGCGCAAAAACGTGGCGCCGTATTAAGCGGCAACCGCATCAACTACCAAAAAGCCGCCGAGCTGGTGCTCACCGATTTTCGCGAAGGCAAAATCGGGCGCATCACGCTAGAAACCCCCAACCAATGGGAAACATGGCTCAAAGCCGCGCGCAAAAAAGAAGCCGAGCGCAAAGCCGAACGCGAAGCACGCAAAGCCGAGCGCAAAGGGCACGAGCCGCGCAACGAGCCAGATTCATAAGACACAGGCAGCCTGAAAACGGCGTGGCGCGGCGCGATTTGGCTTAGCTGCAAGGCGTTTCACTTGTTTTCATTTTGTTGAAACGAAGCCAGCAGCTTTCAGGCTGCCCAAGCATAATGCCAAGCCATAACGCAGCCTGAAAACAGGTTTGCCAGTAAACCAACATTCCGCCAAGCCCCAGCGCTTGCTATTGTTTCCGCCATTTCGTGGCGTCTTGCCGCCACACCCACGCCATGCAGCCCCAGCATTGCCGCCCTTGCCCGCATTGCGCATTCCAAAGGCAGCCTGAAACGCAGTTTGACATGGGCGCAAACCTATTAACATTAAAGTTGGCACACGCCCGCCAAATCATAAAACGACAACAGCTTGCCACCGCAGCGCATAAGGTTTTCAGGCTGCCTTAACCGCAACATTCAAGTGCAATAATTAGGCAGCCTGAAAACGAACAACGCGAGTTTCAGCAAAGCTAAATGTAGAAAACCCAAGGCTGCAATAAAGCCAAAAACAGCTTTGCAAACTTTCAGGCTGCCCCAACAGCAACAATTAGGCAGCCTGAAAGCCGAAAGTTCCAACGAAGCTAAAATTATCCTGCCAAAGGCAGCCTGAAAGCCAAACCCACCCCCATTTCCCATCACCAAAAACGCTCACACCATGCCTTCCCAAACCTCCCGCCCCATCTGGCAACTCCCCATCCTCGTGCTCACCCTTGCCGCGCTCATCTTCGCCGCCCTGCGCATCGCCCTGCGCGCCGCCTATCCGCACTATTTTGCCGACACCCAACTGCCCTCCGCCTTGCTCATAGGCGCACGCTTTGATCTCAAACTTATCGTCATAGCGCTTGCGCCGTGTTTGCTGCTTTGGCTGCTGCCGATACGCCGCGCCCGCGTGGCAACGGCATGGCTGGCGTTTGTTCTGCTGGTTGTGTTGTTGGGGCTGGGCATAGCCGATTTAGCCTATTTCGGCGAAGTCAGCCGCCATATCGGCAGCGATTTGCTCAACATCGGCGGCGACATCGGCAGCATCGTTGGCATCGCCTTGGGTTCGCGCCTTGGCTACACCCTTGCCGCGCTCGCCGCCTTTGCCGCGCTCGCCTACCTATGGCAGCGCAGCGTGATACGCATCGCCCGCGCCCCGCTTTCAGGCAGCCTGAAAAGCCAAATTCCGCAAAGCCTTGCGCTGCTGCTGGGCTATGTGTTTCTTGCGCGCGGCATGGTGCTCACGGGCAAGCCGCTGGGCAATATTGATGCCTTCAACGGCAATGGGCAAAGCCAAGCTAATCTCACGCTCAACGGCTCACTCGTTACCCTGCAAGCGCTCAATGACCGCCGCGCCGCCGCGCCGTTGCGCTATCTGGACGATGCCACCGCCCAGCGCATCGCCGCCGCGCATCCCCATCCCTTCCGTTATCAAACCAGCAATCCGCCCAGCCGCAAAAACGTGGTCATCATCCTGCTGGAAAGCTGGAGCTACAAATACATAGACGCGCTATCGGGCAACAACCACCGCGCCACGCCCTATATGGACGCGCTGATCGCCAAAAGCCAAGTGTGGACAAATTTTTACGCCGCAGGGCAGCGCAGCATCATCGGCATCCAGGCCAGCTTGACTTCCGTGCCCGCCCTGCCCAACCGCGAACCCATCGGCTTCGGGCTAGAACTCAACAACATGAGCCGCATCGCCGAACTCGCGCAGCAACAAGGCTACCGTACCCTCATGCTGCAAACATCCAACCGCCGCTCGTTCCATATCGACGGCGTAGCCAAAGCCATCGGCTTCCAAGAATATTACGGCAAAGAAGATGTGCCGATTATTCGGCAATATCCGCAAGACCCGCCCCCCTTTGGCTGGGACTACGACAGCCTGATGTATTTTGGCAAACAAATCAGCAGTAAGCCCGAACCCTTTTTCGCCTTCTTTTTCAGCGGCACCACCCATGAACCCTATGCCCGCACAGGCAAAGAGTTTGACATCCGCCCCCACGCCGAAACAGGCGAAAACGGCTTTCTCAACACCCTGCAATACAGCGATTGGTCGGTCGCCCAATTTATGCAATACGCCGCCCAGCAGCCGTGGCACAACAACACCATCTACATCTTCATGGCAGACCACACCCGCAACGAACCCATCCGCAGCGAAAGCGTGCGTGAGCAATACCACATCCCGCTGATTGTGTACCACCCGCAATGGCAGCCTGAAAAACACCCCGAACTCGCCAGCCAATACGACATCCTGCCCACCCTTGCCGATTGGCTCGGCATCCAACAACCCGTGTACACCTTCGGGCGCAGTCTCGCCACCAACAGCCGCCAAACGCCCGCCAACGAACTGCCGCTGATGCTCAACCACGGCGACGATGCCTACATTCTCAGCAGCAACGGCATCGCCCAGCTCGCCGAAGGCAGCCTGAAACCGCTGGATGGCAACAACAGCCCGCAATGGCAGCAAGACGCGCAATACCAACAATGGCGCATCCAAACCGCCGATGAAAAGCTGCGGCAGAACCAATGGGCAGAGTGAGCGGAAAGAATGGCGAAAGGCAGCCTGAAAGCGGTTTTATCCATTTTCAGGCTGCCTAAATAGCCGAAGTCGTAGGGTGGGCAACTCAGTTTCCCACCTGTTCCATTAAGCACCAGTGGGCAACGAGTTTACCCACCCTGCAAGCTGAGCGCCGTTTGTTTAACACACATTGGCGACGAGTCGTCGCCGCTCCATTGCAAATTTCAGGCTGCCTTATGAAGCAGTAGGCAGCCTGAAACTTTGTTTACCGCGTGTTCAGCAAATCAGCCAACATAATCTTTCAGGCTGCCTAATGCCGCTTGCCAGTCGCTGGGGGCGATGCCAAAGACAGCCTGAATTTTGCTGCAATCCAAGCGCGAGTTGGCGGGGCGTTTGGCGGGGGTGGGATAGTCGCTGGTGGCGATGGCGTTGAGAACAGGCGCGCGCGGCAGCAGGTTTTGCTCGGCGGCGCGGCGGAAGATTTCGCTGGCAAAGCCATGCCAGCTGGTGTAGGGGCTGCCTGAAAAGTGGTACACACCGTATTCGGTGGGCTGTTCGGCGGCGATGTGTTGGGCGATTTTTATCAACGCGGCGGCGATGTCGCCTGCGTAGGTGGGTGCGCCGTGTTGGTCGGCAACGATGCCGAGTGTGTCGCGCTCGCGCCCGAGCCGTAGCATGGTTTTGACGAAGTTGTTGCCGTGTTCGCCGAATACCCATGCGGTGCGTAGGATGATGGTGCGCGGGCAGGCGGCAAGCGCGGCGGTTTCGCCGTCTAACTTGGTTTGCCCATACACGCTTTGCGGGGCGGTGGCATCGCTTTCGCGGTAGGGCGCTTCGCCTTTGCCGTCAAACACATAGTCGGTGGAGATGTGCAAAAACGCGGCGCCGATGGCTTGGGCAGCTTCGGCTAGGTGGCGCGTGCCGTCCACGTTGATGGCGCGGGCGAGTTCGGCTTCGCTTTCGGCTTTATCCACAGCGGTGTGGGCGGCGGCGTTGATGATGATGTGGGGGCGGTGGGTTTGGGCAGCCTGAAAAACGGCGGCGCGGTCGGTGATGTCTAGCGTGTTGCGGTCGGTGGCGATAAGGGTGGCGTTGGGCTGGGCTTGCAGTTGTTGCACGAGTTGGCTGCCGACTTGTCCGTTTGCGCCGGCGATAAGGTAGGTGGTCATGGGGTTGCTCCTTGGGGTGGGGTTAGAAAATGGGTTTCAACCTTGCGCGTTGCGCTGCGGTATACCCCTTTGGCTTTGCATAAGTTCGCATGGCTAAATCAAAGATTTAGATGCTCACTTATACCCAAATCAAAGATTTAGATGCTCACTTATACCCAAATCAAAGATTTGGACAAAGGGGCAAGGCTGCCTATTATAAGGGGTGGTTGGGGCAGCCTGAAATCTAAAATGGAGCGGCGACGGCTCGTCGCCAGATGGTTGCTTGAATGGGCTGTGCGTTGGTTGCCGTGATGTTGGCACTGCTGACGCTCTATTACCATTTCAGGCTGCCTGTGGTGGGGGCGATTGAGGCAGCCTGAAAATGGGCGGGGGATTAAATAGGCGGTGCGGCTGCGTTGCCAAGATGTCGTCATACTGCCAATGCTTCATGCGCGGATGGCAGTTGGGTAAGATTTTCGGGCTGAGCTATGTGCTAAACATTGCGGGAAACAAAAAGAATGGTCTATTTCTCTTGAATTGCTACATAAAAAATCGGGCAGCATGGCTACGCTACGAGAGTTTCGCCGTGCTGTTCGCTCAATGGTTGCCAGCAATGATTTGCCTGATTACCGATTGACTTATGATGATAAGAAAGATGTGTTGTGGGTGCGCAATCGAGATTTGTCAGTTTTATTAAAAAAATAAAAAATTAAAACTGATTTTTTTGTCGCTTATTTCCGTTCTAATCTAATCAGGTCATCATATTCACCAAATTTTGGAAAACTTGAATACAAAGGTGCTAAATCAACTTTCATATTAAAAGTTTCTTGTACTTCTTTACCTTCTTCATCAGTAAACCATTCAATGCAATCAGCGATACCATTACTATGATGGAATTGCAGCATAGCACTAATTACTTCATCTGTATCTTCATCTGGATATTCCCGATAGTTTATTTGAACCAAAAACAACTTATTTGATTCTATTTCTTTAAAAGAATAGACTAAATATTTACGCAACCATTCATCTAGAAAGCCAACTTCAATAAATTTTGGTCTATCTTGGTAAGGTAAAATAGTAAGAACGCAGCTCGGATGAATATCAGAATCTACCAAAACTGTGTATTCTTTACCTTTATTATGTAAAGCCATTGCTTGTTTTGGAGTAAGTATCCCAATAGCTTCTTTATATGAATACGCCCATGATTTACAAAAATAAATCTTCCTATTTTCATTTATATATTTTTCCATTTACATCCCTAATTATTACATTATTTTTTCTTGCTTCATTTAAAAGCTAGCTATTCAGTTGGAAATGTATCTACCCCAAGCGGTTGCCAATTATCTAAAATTTGATTTAAGAAATCGCGGTATTGTTGCTTGGGATGGAGTTCTAGAAAATGCTCACAGGCTTGTTTGGCATAAGTAAAACAAACACTCTCGGGAACATGAACTATCCAATCTGGTAAGTTAAATCCCCACACAAATTCAACACCTAGGAAATGATCTTCGGGATCTGGACTATTAAAATCTGGATAGGAACAATAAGTTCCTTCCACAAAAAATGTATCGCGCTCTACCAAGATACAATAAATTGCCTCTAAAAATACGCCATCATGGTAAAAAACACTAAAACAATATTTAATTGTTCTTTCTGGATTTTCCATATAATTGGTATTTGGATAAAAAAAATCAAAATTATCTGGTTCTATTGGATTGTAAATAGGAATATCTCTATTCTGGATGCACATTATTTATCACTCCTGTGTTTTTATCTACATAAACCCTAAATTTTTCAAAAAATCACAATAGGCAGCCTGAAAAGCCTAAATTGAGAGTTTTCAGGCTGCCTAAATGGGGTAACATCATTCAAGAGGTTTATATTCAGTTGGAAACTCATCTACCCCAAGCGGTTGCCAATTATCTAAAATCTGATTTAAGAAATCGCGGTATTTTTGCTCAGGATGGAGTTCTAAAAACCGCTCGCAGGCTTTCTTGGCATAAGCAAAACAAACTTTTTCTGGAACATAAACCATCCATTCTGGATCATCAAAGCCAACGACAAATTGGATACCTAGAAAGTGATCACTAGGATCTGGACTATTAAAATCAGGATAGAAACAATAAGTCCCTTCTACAAAAAATGTATCATGTTTTGCTAGAATATAGTAAATCGCTTTTAAAAATACACCATCATTGTAAAAAATGCTAAAACATTGCTTAATGGTTCTATCTGGATTATCCATAAAATGGTTTACCGAATAAAAAAAACTAAATGTGTCTGATTTTGTTGGATTGTATGATGGTAAATCTTCATTCTGGATGAACATTTCTAACTACTCCTGTGTTTTTATCTACATAAACCCTAAATTTAATACCATTAAAATATTCGCTGTATTGGTCTTTTCCTTGGTTTATACGCTTGTAATACCCTTTGGAAGCGGCTTTCTGCCCCCACTCCAATATATCTTTCATCCCCGCCTGCGCGAGAATGACGGCAGTTGTTGCGTTTCAGGCTGCCGTTGGGGTTTTGCTAAGGTTTCAGGCTGCCTATTATGGGAACAGCTAAGGCAGCTTGAAAATGGGTCAGTGATGGTGCATCGGCTGTTCGTTGATATTTTGCAAACAAGCTGGGTTCTACTGAATATATATTTGGCAACGAGCCGTCGCCGCTTCATTGTGCGGATGGTGGTCAGACAAGATTTTCAGGCTGCCTATTATGGCAACCGCTAAGGCAGCCTGAAATCCAAAAACCGCATCACAACAGCCGCTCAATCGGCAGCCATGATAAAAATTTGCTCAGGGCGCGTTTAAACAAGCTAGCTTGCGGCTCGGTGGTGTAGGGCGGCTGCTCGGGGTGGTCGGGGTCGTGCCATTGGGTTTTGCCGTTGGCATCAAGGGTTACATGATAGGCTTCGTGTTGGGCTTGCTGGTGTAGCTGCTGTTGCAGAGTTTGGGCAAGCTCGGGGCTTTGGATCACCACGCCCATTTCGGTGTTGAGCCGTGCGCTGCGCGGGTCTAGGTTAAACGAGCCAACAAACACGCGCTGTTGATCAACGATAAAGGTTTTGGCGTGTAGGCTGGTGCTGGAATTGCCTGTTAGCCCGCGGTCTTTGAGCTTGCGTTTTTTGTTGTTGCTTTCGGGCTTGAGTTCGTAAAGTTCTACGCCCGCGCGCAAAAGGGGCTTGCGGTAGCGCATATAGCCTGAATGCACGGGGGCAACATCGGTGGCGGCGAGAGAATTGGTGAGAATGGTGGTTTTGATGCCCGTTTGCGTGATCGTTTGCATGATATTGGCGCCCGTTTTGGTCGGCACAAAATAGGGGCTAACCAAATAAAGCTCGCTTTGCGGCGTGCCAAGCGCTTTTTGGATTTCGTGCCACACGTTTACGCGCACTTTGCGATCCAACGCTTTGGCGGGGTCGTCGCTCACCAGCTGGATTTGGCTGGGATAGTATTTCAGGCTGCCTTGGGCGGGTGATTCGGCGGTGGGCGGGCTATTGGCGCCAAGCTGGGCATTGCCTTGGCTCAGGCGCTTGGCATTGGGCGGGATAATGCTTTCCAGCGGATAGGCGGAATCGCTGCGCCAATAGCGGTCAAATTCTTGCGAAATGCGCGTTACGATGCTGCCGCTCACCAGCACATCCATATCGGCAAAAGTGGTTTTTTGCGCGCTGTCGGTAAGGTATTCATCGCCAATATTGCGCCCGCCGATGATGCTGGCGCGATTGTCGGCGGTAAGGGTTTTGTTGTGCATACGGCGGTTTACGCGGGGGAAGTCGGCAAGATAGCCCAGCGCGCGCCATTTGCGAATCAGAAAGGGGTTGAACAGGCGGATTTGGATGTTGGGATGGCGGTTGAGCGCGGTGAGAATGTTGTCCATGCCGTTGGTATTGTTGTCGTCCAGCAGCAGGCGCACGCGCACGCCGCGCTCGGCGGCTTGGTGGATCTTTTGCAAAAGCTGCTTGCCTGTGGTGTCGTTGTGCCAGATGTAGTATTGCGCATCAATGGAAACACTGGCGTTGTCAATCAAGCTGGCGCGTAGGGCGTAGGCTTGGCTGGCTTGGTCGATGATGTGGGTGTGGGCGTTGAAAATGGGTTCGTCTTGAGATTGCGGCTTGGGCTCGGGCGGAAGATGAGCAGGCTCAGGCTCGGCATTGGGCGGCAGATTGAGCGCGTGTTCTAGCTGGGGGCTGTGAACGGTGGGGATGTAGATAGACGGCTCGCGCTGGTTGAGATCGGGCAGGGCTTGGCAGGCGGTGAGCATGGGGGTGAGCAGCAGAAGGGTCGATGTGGGGCGCATAAAAGGCAGCCTGAAAACGGTTGGCAAAATTGCGCCTATTGTAGCAAAAGAGCAGCCTGAAATTAGGATTCAGGCTGCTGCAGGTATCGATGAAATCATTTATTTTATTATTTGTGCTAGTTAATAAAATCATAAACATAACTAAAATCTTTATTTAAGAAATGAACATGTACATATTTTGCTTTGTAACAATAATTCTTCTCCCATATTTCATTATTACCATATAGAGTAGCACCCCTATTCCTATTTTTAAATTTTATATCTGCAGGAGAATTGGTAACTAATAAATCGCCATACAAACTTCCATTATATCCATTTATTCTATGTATAGGTCTATTTTTAAAATCATCTCCTACAAAATATAAGCAGCCTTCTTTTATATTATTAATATTTGGGGCTGTCCTAGATAACTAGGATAAATTACTTCTTACCAATTGTTTTAA
>CAUQQW010000039.1:0-17179 GCA_963520365.1 uncultured Kingella sp. | reverse complement strand
GAAGGTAATAAGTAAGAAAAAGTGGATGAAAACAAAACCCCCTGCTAAGCAGGGGGGTTTTCATATGCCAGAAGGTTGAACACTTTTTAGTCCGCCCTAAATTTGATAAACAAGTGTAAAATTCGCCCTTTTTATATTTTCACCAACCAATGTCTTTTTCGCTTCTATTATCTGCCTTGTCGGATGGCAAACCGCGTCATGTAACCGATCTTGCTCACATTGTTCAAACAACTACAACTCAACTCAACGGCTTGTGGCAACAAGCGCCGCAGCATTTGCATGGCTTGCTGCGCCAAAATGATGGTTATTGGAAACTCGCTAAGGCTATCGCGCTTTTGCCTGAGAATACACAACACCCTTTGTTTCATGTGCAAGTGCAGCCTGAAACGCCATCCACCAATACTTTGTTGCTGGATGAGGCGCGTTCAGGCTGCCCTATTCATCAGCGCGTGATTGCTGCGCATACGCAAAGCGCGGGGCGTGGACAGCAAGGCAAAAGTTGGCAAAACCAGCTTGGTGAATGTTTGATGTTTAGCGTTGGGTGGTCATTTGAACAACCGCAAGCGGAGTTGAGTGCATTGCCGTTGGTTGCGGCGCTGGCTTGCCATCGTGCTTTGGCGCAATTGGGCTGCGCGGCGCAGATTAAATGGTCAAATGACTTGGTGATTGGTATGAACAAGCTGGGCGGCATTCTGATTGAAACCGTGCGCCATAATAATCAAACACACGCCGTTATCGGCATCGGCATCAATTTTCTTGTTCCTGAATACGCTGAATACAGCACTTCTTTTCAGGCTGCCACTAGCGAGAAACACAGCGCAGCCGAAGTTTTCAATGTTTTGCTCAATGAGTTGCACAGCCATCTTACTCAGTTTGCGCAAATTGGCTTTGCTCCTTTTCAGGCTGCCTATGAAGCGGCGCATCGCGATCAAAATCAAACCGTTTATTTATTGCGCGGCGAGCAAATTGCTCAATATGGGCACGCGCTTGGCGTAACCGAACGCGGCGAATTGCGTTTGCAAACCGATTATGGTGGCGTGCAACACATTGCCAGTGGCGAAGTGAGCCTGCGTCGTCCTGAGCAATTGCACGCCAATAGCCATCATTATTTGTTGCTGGATAGTGGCAACAGTCGTCTCAAATGGGCGTGGGTGGAAAATGGTGTGATTTTGCATACGGGGCATGCGCCCTATCGCGATTTATCGCATCTTACGCAAGAGTGGGCGGAATATGGGCAATCGCACACTCGCATCGTTGGCTCATCTGTGTGCAGCGCGGCAAAACGCGAAACCGTGGCATACCGTTTGCAGCGCCCGATTGAATGGCTGACATCCATGCCACACGCGCTTGGCGTGATTAACCACTATCGTAACCCTGAAGAACATGGCGCGGATCGCTGGTTTAATGCGCTGGGCAGCCGCAAATTTACTCATAACGCCAGCGTGGTGGTGAGTTGCGGCACGGCGGTAACCATTGATGCCATCACCGCGGACAACCATTATCTCGGCGGCAGCATCATGCCTGGTTTTCATTTGATGCACGAATCGCTGTTGCAAAAAACGGCGAATCTGCATCGCCCCGAAGGGCAGCGCTATCCGTTTCCCACCACCACTGCCAACGCCATCGCCACGGGCATGATGGATGCGGTGTGTGGCTCTATTTTGCTGATGCACGCAAGGCTAAAAGAGCGCAATCACAATCAACCCACCGACTTAATCATCACAGGCGGCGGCGCGCGCAAGATTGCGGATGCTTTGCCCGAAGCATTTAGTTTGGACAATCATGTAAAAATTGTAGATAATCTCGTAATTTTTGGCTTAATCAATTGGTTAGAACACCAACCAGCCCATAAGGAATAAGAATGAAGTGGATATTTGCCACGCTGGTGGCGCTTAATCTCATCGTGTTTGCGGGATTTGTTGGCAACAAAATCATGAATCCGAAAAAACAACAGCCGCAAGTTGTGCAAATGCCGCAACAGCAGCCCCAAGCGCCGCAACAAATTATTATTAACACGGGCAACGGTACGCCCACCACCGTTTCCACTAATGGCACAGTAACCACCAACGGCGTGCCAGCGGGCAGCGCCATCGGCAAGATTGTGGGCAAAACTGCTAACACCGTGCGTCCGCATCGCAATGTTAATCCCGGCAACACAGGTGCTGCGCCCACAGCGGGCGGTCGCACTGCCGCGCAATCAGCCGTTGCTGAACCGCGCGCCAAATACCGCGCTTGTTCCGCCCGCGTAAGCATTCCTGAAGATGATTACCACCGCATCAAAGGCTTGCTGGGCAAATTCCCGCACGCGGCATCGCGCCAAGTGGTGCAAGGCGGTGGTGAAGGCGACAGCCAAACATCCGCGCGCATGAACATTATGTTTATGTCGGTGAGCAACGACGAAGCGGGTGAGTTGCAAAGCATTGTGGGACGATATGGCGCGCTGAACCGCACTGCGTGTGATCACTAAGCCAACAAATAGGGCAGCCTGAAAAACGGATAAAGGTTTTTCAGGCTGCCTTTACTTTGTTTGATTGATGTGTAAAAGGCAGCCTGAAAACTTGTTTTCTCGTTTTCAGGCTGCCTTTTTTAATCTGGATTACAGATTAGGGTTCACGATAATTTTCACGGCGGATTCGTTGTTGTGAATCAAACGCTCAAAGCCTTCGGAAATCAATTCGTCCAACTTGATGCGCTGGGTGATAAATGGTTTCAGGTTGATTTTGCCTGATTCCACCAGCTTGATGGTTTCCGCATGGTCGTTGCAGTAAGCGATTGTGCCGCGCACATCCAGCTCTTTCATCACCACGCTGTGCACGTTCACGGTAGCAGGTTTGCTCCAAATAGACACAATCACCACTTTGCCCGTTGGCTTCATGGCGGCAACCAAAGTATCCAACACTTTGTTTACGCTGGAACATTCAAACGCAACATCTACGCCTTCGCCGTTGGTGATTTTCATCACTTCTTCAACCACATCCACTTCGCTGGGGTCAAGAATGAAATCTGCCACGCCTGATTCGCGTGCTTTGTCTTTGCGCGCTTTGCTCAATTCGGTGATGATGACTTTGATGCCTTTGGCTTTCAAAATGGCGGAAGTGAGCAAGCCAATTGGCCCTGCGCCGCCCACCAAAGCGATGTCGCCTTCTTTTGCGCCTGAGCGCACATAAGCATGATGCCCCACAGAAAGCGGCTCAATCAACGCAGCTTCGTCTAGCGGGATGGAATCGGAAATGGGGTGCACCCAACGGCGTTTCACCGCGATTTTTTCTGCCAAGCCACCGCCGCAGCCGCCCAAGCCGATGAAGTTCATGTCTTTGGACAGATGATAATTGCTGCCTTCGCCTGTTGGCACGTCGCCGCGGATGATGTATGGCTCAACCACAACGTGTTGCCCCACTTGAATATCGGTAACGCCTTCGCCCACGGCATACACCACGCCAGAGAATTCATGCCCCATGGTTACGGGAGCGGATTCGCCCGAAATAGGGTGGGGATGACCGCAAGGTGGAATGAAAATCGGGCCTTCCATGAATTCATGCAAATCGGTGCCGCAAATGCCACACCATGCCACGTTGATGCCGACTGTGCCAGGCGCAACGGTGGGTTCTGGAATGTCTTCAATGCGAATGTCGCCTTTGTTGTGGAAACGTGCTGCTTTCATTTGTGTTTACTCCTGTGTTAAGTTGGAATAAGCAAACGGGCGGTGCTGCTGTCCGCTTGCAGCGGGGTAATCGCTTCAAGCTACAACAATCGCCAAAGCCAAAGCGATTACGGTAATGGCATTGTAAACATTTGTAAAATAGGGCGCAATCATCTTTACGCAGCACAGGGTTTTCAGGCTGCCTTTGAGCCATATAGGCAGCCTGAAAACCATCTGGCGCAATTTTCCATTGCCCAATCATTTTAATTTCCCCTACAATGCAAACCACTCTTAACAAATCTCGCTTAAATCTTTACATTTCAAGGAGCATCACATGAACCAACCAGCTGCAAAACCCGTGTGGCATAACCGCATCAGCTTAATTTGGCAAATCATTATCGGCTTGATTATTGGCACATTTATCGGGCAATTTATCCCATCCATCGTGCCTACCATCGGCATTTTGGGCAGCCTATTTGTAGGCGCGCTTAAAGCCGTCGCGCCGTTTTTGGTGTTTATTTTGGTAACGGCGGCGATTGCTCAGCACAACGAAGGCGCGCAAACGCATATGCGCCCAATTTTGCTGTTGTATTTAATCGGCACATTTGGCGCGGCGGTGATTGCCGTGGCAGGCAGTTTTATGTTTCCCAGCACGCTTACGCTGGTTGCCGCGCCTGATACCAATCTTGCGCCGCCATCAGGCGTTTCCGAAGTGTTGAAAAACGTGTTGATGAATTTGGTTTCCAACCCGATTAGCGCGTTATCCAGTGGCAACTATATCGGCATTTTGGCTTGGGCGTTGATGTTGGGCTTTGCGCTGCGCAATGCCAACGAAGCCACGCATAAAGTGATCGGCGATTTGGCGGAAGCGGTTTCTATGATTGTGCGCGGCGTGATTAAATTTGCGCCGCTGGGCATCATGGGCTTGGTTGCCGTTACCGTGCAAGAAACGGGCTTTGTGCGCATGGCGCATGAATACGGGCGTTTGATTTTGGTGCTACTTGGCTGCATGGCTGTGGTGGCGTTTGTGTTTAATCCGTTGATTGTGTGGTGGAAAATTCGCCGCGATCCGTTTCCTTTGGTGTTGACTTGCTTGCGCGAAAGCGGCATCCCTGCGTTTTTCACGCGCTCGTCTGCCGCCAATATTCCTGTGAACATGGCGTTGGCGAAAAAATTGGGCTTGCATGAAGACACTTACGCCATGTCCATTCCGCTGGGCGCCACGATTAACATGGCAGGCGCGGCGATTACGATTACCGTGTTGGCGCTTGCCGCCGCGCACACGCAAGGCATTGCGGTGGATTTTGGCACGGCGTTGCTGCTGAGCTTTGTGGCGACGGTGAGCGCGTGTGGTGCTTCGGGCGTGGCAGGCGGCTCGCTGCTGCTGATTCCCGTGGCGTGCAGCTTGTTTAATATTCCGAACGATGTTGCCATGCAAGTGGTGGGCGTGGGCTTTGTGATTGGCGTGATTCAGGATTCGGCGGAAACCGCGCTGAATTCGTCCACCGACGTGCTGTTTACCGCAGCGGCGGATTTGGGCGCGCAACGCAAGGGCAAGGGTTTGGAATGACCCTGCGCAGCCGTCCGCTTTATCTTTGAAAACACGTTTTCAGGCTGCCTGACCGCATTCGTTAGGCAGCCTGAAAGCCATTATTTATCCCATCCGTTACCCGCCAAATTAAGGAACGCATTATGACCACTCCATCCATCCCGCATACCAACATCGCCCTAATCGGTGCGGGCATCATGAGCGCCACGCTGGGCACGCTGCTCAAACAGCTCGCGCCCGAAAAAAGCATCACCGTGTTTGAACGGCTAAACGCGCCCGCGCTGGAAAGCTCGCAAGAGAGCAACAACGCAGGCACGGGGCACGCCGCGCTGTGCGAGCTGAACTACACGCCGCAAAGCGCGGATGGCAGCATCAGCATCAACCGCGCCGTTGCCATCAACGAAAAATTTAGCCAATCGCTGCAACTGTGGGCGCATTGGGCAAAGCAGGGCTATTTGAGGCAGCCTGAAAACTTCATCCGCCGCCTGCCGCACATCAGCTTTGTATCGGGCGAAGACGGCGTTCGCTTTTTGCGCGCCCGCCATGCCGCGCTGGTGCAGCATCCATTGTTTGCCCAGATGCAATACAGCGAAGACGCGGAAACCTTGCGCCAATGGCTGCCGCTGATGATGCACAATCGCCCAAGCAACCAAGCCATCGCCGCCACCCACATCGCGCACGGCACAGACGTGAACTTCGGCGAACTCACGCGCCAGCTGTTTGGCCACCTTGCCCAGCAGCAAGCCGAGTTTCATTACAACACCGAAGTAACCGCCATCAACCGCACCACCGACCAAAAATGGACAATCGCCAGTCTGAAAAACGGCGTATTGCAACAACACACCGCCGATTTTGTCTTCATCGGCGCGGGTGGCGGCAGCTTGCATCTGCTGCAAAAAACGGGCATTCCCGAAAGCCAACACATCGGCGGCTTCCCCGTGAGCGGCTTGTTTTTGGTGTGCCGCAACGAAAACATCATCGCCCAGCACCACGCCAAAGTGTATGGCAAAGCCAAAGTGGGCGCTCCGCCGATGTCGGTTCCCCATTTAGACACGCGCTATATTGACGGCAAAAAAGCGCTGCTGTTTGGACCCTTCGCTGGCTTCTCGCCCAAATTTTTGAAATACGGCTCCATTTGCGATTTGCCCGCATCGCTCAAACCGCACAACTTGCGCACCGTGCTATCGGCAGGCATCAAAAACCGCAGTCTCACCCAGTATCTGATTGGGCAAGTGCTGCTCAGCAAAGAGCAGCGCATCCAAGAATTGCGCGAATTTATCCCCGACGCCCGCGCTGAAGATTGGGAGTTGGCGCAAGCAGGGCAGCGCGTGCAAATCATCAAAGACACCGCCACCGAACACGGCAACCTGCAATTTGGCACCGAAGTCATCCACGCCCAAGACGGCAGCCTTGCTGCGCTGCTTGGCGCATCGCCTGGCGCATCCACATCCGTTGCCATCATGCTGGAAGTGCTGCAAAAATGCTTTTCAGGCAGCCTGAAAGACTGGGAAGGCAGCCTGAAAACCATGATACCGTCTTACGGACAAAACCTTGCCGACCAGCCCGAGCTGCTCGCCCGCGTGAACAGCGAAATTGAACAAGCCTTGTTTACCCCATCGCAAGATTAAGCCAAAGGCAGCCTGAAAACGAAATAACGCGTTTTAGCTTCGCAGAAGCTCGTAAACTCGCTTTCAGGCTGCCTGAATACGATTTGAACCACTATTTAAGCAAAGGAATGACTTATGCGTTTCACCCCCATTGTATTGATTGTATCTACCGCCTTGCTCGCCGCTTGTTCACATCGCAGCGCGCCGACTGGCGGCAATGTTGCGCTTTACGGGCAATTGCGCTCGGGCGCGGTATCGGCAGAAGCCGCCGATTTTGACAGCGCGGCGATGGGAACGTTTGCGCGCATGAATCCTGCCGCCGCAAATGCCGCCGCAAAACGCAGCGACCACGCCGTTGCAGAATACGCCGCGCCCATGGTTATGCCGATGATTGCGCCCGCAGAACACATCAGGCAGCCTGAAAACACCGAACGCTACGCCGACACCCCCGCCAACCCCGTGCAAGCCGTTGCCCAATCGCCCGTTTCCACCTTCGGCGTGGACGTGGACACAGGCAGCTATGCCAACGTGCGCCGTTTTCTCAACGACGGGCAACTGCCGCCACAAGGCGCGGTGCGCGTGGAAGAAATCGTCAACTATTTTGACTACGACTACGCCACGCCCAAAAACGGCGCGCCCTTTGCCGTGCGCGTGGACACCGCCGATTCGCCGTGGCAGCCCAACGCCAAGCTGGTTCGCATCGCCATCAAAGCCAAAGAAATGACCCAGCAAGCCCTGCCGCCCGCCAACCTCGTCTTCTTGGTGGACGTTTCAGGCAGCATGAGCAGCGCAGATAAACTGCCGCTGGTCAAACAAACCCTGCGTCTCTTAACCGAACGGCTGCGCGCGCAGGATAAAGTAACCCTGATTACCTACGCATCGGGCGAAAAACTGGTGCTGCCGCCCACATCAGGCGCAAACAAAAACGCCATTTTGGCGGCAGTCAATTCGCTGCAAGCAGGCGGCGCCACCGCAGGCGAGCAAGCCATACAAATGGCGTACCGCGAAGCCGAAAAATCATTCATCAAAGGCGGCATCAACCGCATCTTGCTGGCAACCGATGGCGATTTTAATGTCGGCATCACCCGCTTTGAAACCCTGCGCGACATGGTGGCAGAAAAGCGCAAAAACGGCATCTCGCTCACCACGCTCGGCTTTGGCACAGACAACTACAACGAACACCTGATGGAACAGCTTGCCGATGCGGGCGACGGCAATTACAGCTACATCGACAACCGCAACGAAGCCAAAAAAGTGCTGCAACGCCAGCTATCGTCCACGCTGGCCACCGTGGCGCAAGACGTGAAAGTGCAAGTAGAGTTCAACCCCGCCACCGTAAAAGAATACCGCCTAGTCGGCTACGAAAACCGCGTGATGAAACAAGAAGACTTCAACAACGACCGCGTGGATTCAGGCGACATCGGCGCAGGGCATACTGTTACCGCGTTTTACGAAATTATCCCCGCAGGCAAACAAGGCTGGCTGGATAATTCGCGCTATACCGCCGCGCCCAAGGTTTCAGGCAGCCTGAAAGAATACGGCTTCGTGAAACTGCGCTACAAAAATCCCAACCAAAGCCAAAGCCAGCTCATTAGCCAGCCGATTGCCGCCAGCAGCGTCCCCCTAGCGCAAGCGAGTGCCGATTTCCGCTTTGCCGTTGCCGCCGCTTCCTACGCCCAAGCCCTGCAAGGCGGGCAATACAACGGCAAAATGACGTGGGCAGACATCATCACGCTGGCAAAATCCGCCGCCAAACCCGATGAATACGGATTGCGGGCGGAATTTTTGGAACTGGTGGATACGGCGAAGAGTTTGAGCGCGAAGCCCAAAGCGGAATAACGGGCGCGTGATAAAGGCAGCCTGAAAACGTGAAATAGCGTTTTCAGGCTGCCTTTGCCAAACTCATTCGCGCATGGAGCGTTGGCGGCTCGCCGACATTTCGCCACCCCACAACCCATCTCGTTCAATGCACCATTTGGCGACGAGCCGTCGCTGCCCCATTTTGGTTTTCAGGCTGCCTTATCTTCCCAAAGGCAGCCTGAAATATTTGCCGAAGTAGGTCGGGCATTGATGCCCGACATTTTTAAATTTGGCGTGTCACGATAAATGAAACGGTATTTGTCGGGCATCAATGCCCGACCTACTGCGCCGCCCAAGGCAGCCAGAAAACCCCAATCTAATCAACACAAAAAAGCAGCCTGAAAACACATAACACGTTTTCAGGCTGCCTTTTGCTTTCAGACGACCTATTTCAAATTTGCCCGATAAAATTCCACCAGTTTGGCGAAAGGAATTTTGTCGGCGTTGTCGTACATATCGGTGTGGCTCGCGCTTTTCACATAAAACAGCTCTTTCGGTTCGGCGGCAGCCTGAAACGCCATTTCGCTGAACATTTTAGACTGCGCCGCGTCGCCAGTGATAAACAGCATCGGGCGGGGCGAGACGCGGTTTAAGTCGCTCAGCGGATAGAAGTTGGCGAACTTCACATTGCTGGACAGCGTGGGCATGGTGGTGGTTTTCGGGTCTGCGCCTTTGGGCGTGAACTCGCCGCGGTGGGTGCGGTAGAACGCATAAAACTCGCGCTGCATGGCATCGGTGTCGGGTTTTAACTCGGTAACCGTGCCACCGGTGTACACGGGTTTTGCGCCGCCAAATTCCGCTGTGCGCTGCGCCGCCGCTTGGGTTTTGATGCCCGCGCCGATTTTTTCGTCAGAGAGCAAGCCGCGCGTTACCGTGCCCATATCCACCATCGCCACGGTGGCGACGGCTTTGATGCGCGGGTCGATTTTGGCTGCGTCCAGCACATAGCCGCCGCTGGCGCAAATGCCGAGCACGGCGATGTTTTGTGGGTCAATGTCGCTGCGGTGGCTCAAATAATCCACGGCGGAACTGAAAGCGTCGCTGTACAAAGTCGGCTCAACCGCTTGGCGCGGGCTGCCGCCGCTTTCGCCCCAAAACGGCAAGTCAATCGCCAGCGTAACAAAGCCTTGTTCGGCAAGCACTTGGGCGTACAACATCGATGCTTGCTCTTTCACTGCGCCGAGCGGGTGTCCGACCACAATGGCTTTAGCTTTGCCGTTTTTCGCGTCAAAATTTTTCGGGAAAACCAGATTGCCCGCAATTTCAATGCCGTAGGGGTTTTTGAAACGCACTTTTTCAATGCGGACTTTGTCGCTTTTATAGAAATTGTTAAAGCCTGTGGGGAAAGTCATTTTCTGCTCCTGACGGGTGGGCGCGGCAGATGCCGCATGGGAAAAGGAAAGCGCGCCCGCAGCGGCAACGGCGGCGGCAAGCGCGGTGAATTTTTGCAGGGTTTGCATGGTGTGAAGCTCCGTGTAAAGCGTTGTTTGAATGGCATTATAGCAGGCGGGTTTAGCGGCTGGGGGCGCGAGAAGCGTTTTCAGGCTGCCTTTATACCCCCAAAGGCAGCCTGAAAACCCCAATCCCCACCCCAATCCACACAAAAAAACAGCCTGAAAACGCATAACACATTTTCAGGCTGCCTTTGCTTACTTCACAATCCAATCAATCAAAAACCAATTCCCCACCCCGCGCTTCCACGCGAATCGTGCTTTCAGGCGCGTAACGCCCTTCCAGCAACGCTTTTGCCAATGGGTTCTCAATTTCCGACTGAATCGCCCGTTTGAGCGGACGCGCGCCGTAAACAGGGTCAAACCCAGCTTCTGCCAGAATATCCAGCGCCGCATCGGATACTGCCAACTGCAAATCCTGCGCCGCCAAACGTTTTTTCAGGCTGCCCAATTGGATTTGCGCGATGCTGCGAATATTCGCTTGGTTCAAGCCGTGGAACACCACCACTTCATCAATGCGGTTAATCAGCTCGGGGCGGAAATACGCTTTCACATCTTCCATCACCGTTTCCTTAATCGCCGCATAATCTTCCGTGCCCATCGCCTGAATATGCTGGCTGCCGATATTGGAAGTCATCACGATAACCGTGTTTTTAAAGTCCACCGTGCGACCCTGTCCATCGGTCAAACGCCCATCGTCCAACACTTGCAGCAAGATGTTGAACACATCAGGATGCGCTTTTTCCACTTCATCCAGCAAAATCACGCTGTATGGCTTGCGGCGCACCTGCTCGGTCAAATAGCCGCCTTCTTCGTAGCCCACATATCCAGGGGGCGCGCCGATTAAACGCGCAATGCTGTGTTTTTCCATGTATTCCGACATATCAATGCGGATTAAATGGTCTTCGCTGTCAAACAAGAATCCTGCCAACGCCTTGCACAATTCCGTTTTGCCCACGCCAGTCGGCCCTAAAAACAGGAAGCTGCCATAAGGGCGGTTTGGGTCAGACAAACCGCTGCGGCTGCGGCGAATGGCATCGGAAACCGCACGCACCGCTTCATCTTGCCCCACCACGCGGCTGTGCAACACTTCTTCCATTTTCAGCAATTTATCGCGCTCGCCTTCCATCATTTTGGCAACAGGAATGCCCGTCATACGCGACACAATTTCCGCGATTTCTTCCGCGCCCACTTCGGTGCGGAACAACGTATTGTGTTTTTTCAGGCTGCCTGAACGCTCTGCGTCTTTCAATTGCAACGTCAATTTGGGCAACTCGCCATATTCCAGCTCGGAAGCCAAGCCGTAATTGCCCACGCGTTTGGCCTGCTCAATTTTGGTTTTCAGGTTGTCAATCTGCGTTTTCAAATCGCTCAGGCTCACGGAAGACGCTTTTTCCGCTTTCCAGATTTCATCCAAATCGGCGTATTCTTTTTCCAAACCTGCGATTTCTTCGTCAATCAGCGTTAAGCGTTTTTTGCTCGCTTCGTCGCTTTCTTTTTCCACGTGCATCCGCTCCATTTTGAGCTGGATGATGCGGCGATCCAGCTTGTCCATTTGCTCGGGCTTGGAATCAATTTCCATTTTGATGCGGCTTGCCGCTTCGTCAATCAAATCAATCGCCTTATCGGGCAAGAAGCGGTCGGTAATATAGCGGTTGGATAACTCCGCCGCCGCCACAATCGCAGGGTCGGTAATGTCAACGCCGTGATGGATTTCGTAACGCTCTTGCAAGCCGCGCAAAATCGCAATCGTGTCTTCCACGCTCGGCTCGTTCACCAATACTTTTTGGAAACGCCGCTCCAACGCCGCGTCTTTTTCAATGTATTGGCGGTATTCGTCCAAAGTGGTCGCGCCGATGCAGTGCAGCTCGCCGCGCGCCAGAGCGGGTTTGAGCATATTGCCCGCGTCCATCGCGCCATCGGTTTTGCCCGCGCCCACCAGCGTGTGGATTTCATCGATGAAAATCAACGTGTTGCCATCGTCTTTGGCTAAGTCGTTCAACACCGCTTTCAAACGTTCTTCAAATTCGCCGCGATATTTTGCGCCTGCAATCAACGCCGCCAAATCCAGCACCAGCAGGCGTTTGCCGCGCAGGCTGTCGGGCACTTCGCCGTTCACAATGCGCTGCGCCAAGCCTTCCACAATCGCGGTTTTGCCGACACCAGGCTCGCCAATCAACACGGGGTTGTTTTTGGTGCGCCGTTGCAAAACTTGAATGGCGCGGCGGATTTCGTCGTCGCGCCCGATAACGGGGTCTAGCTTGCCTTCGCGCGCGCGGGCGGTTAAATCGGTGGTGTATTTTTTCAATGCTTCGCGTTGGTCTTCTGCGTTGGGATTGTCCACGGTTTGTCCTTGGTTGAGTTTTTCAATGGCTTGGTTGAGCTTGGCTTCGGTTACGCCCGCGTCTTTCAAAATTTTGCCTGCGATGCCGTTTTCTTGGATTAAGCCCAATAAAAACAATTCGCTGGCGATATAAGTGTCGCCGCGTTTAACGGCGGCTTTGTCCATTAAATTCAGCGCGTTTTGCAGCTCGCGGCTTGCCATCATTTCGCCGCCTTGTCCTGATACTTTGGGCAGCGCGTTTAAGGCAGCCTGAACGCCTTGTTTGATTTGGGTGATGTTGCCGCCCGCCTGTACCAAAAGTGCCGCCGTGCCGCTATCGTTGTCGTTTAACAGCGCTTGCAGAACGTGAACGGCTTCTAAATAGCCGCTGTCGCTGGCTAGGGCTTGGCTTTGCGCTTCTTGCAAGGCAGCCTGAAATTTGGTGGTTAATTTGTCGTATCTCATGTTTTCGTTTCCTTTTTTGTTTATCGTTTAAAGCATGATTCAATGCACACGATATAGGGCTGCTTCGGCAAAAAACAAGCGCAAATTTTCAAATTGTTGGAAATTTGTTCTGTTTGAAAACAGAATGTTGTATTTTTCAAGCCTTTGTTGGGACGAATTTGCTTGGCAGCTGGCATGAAAATTTGATATAGTTCGCCGCTTCAAGACGGAGGTGTGGCAGAGCGGTTTAATGCAACGGTCTTGAAAACCGTCGAGGGTTTGCGCCCTCCGTGAGTTCGAATCTCACCGCCTCCGCCAAGGTTTCCATCCCCAAGAATTTCGGTTCTTGGGGATTTTTCATGCACGGATAAAACAGATGCAGCCTGAAAACGGGCGAAACGGTTTTCAGGCTGCCTTTTGTATGCGCGGAATGTTTAGGCGAATGGCTCTTCGCCGGTGTCGATTTGCCGTGTGAACGCCCATGCGGCAAGGCAGGCTTCGTAATCGGCGAGAGGAATGCGCAGGGTAAGGCGGCAATCTAGCTGCAAGTCTTGTTGGATGATGCTGGCGTGGTGGTTTTTGGCGATGCGTAGGGCTTCGTTGAGCATGGGGTAGTCGCAGCGCAGGTAAACGGTTTTTTCTATGTTTTTCTCAACGATGGCGGCAGCCTGAAACGCCATTTGGCTGGCGGTTTTGTAGGCATGGATGAGACCGGGCACGCCCAGTAGTGTGCCGCCGAAATAGCGCACAACAATCACCAGCACGTCGGTGAGTTCAAAGGAATCTATTTGCCCGAGAATGGGGCGGCCTGCGCTGCCACTGGGTTCGCCGTCATCGTTGGCGCGAAATTGGTTGCCGTCTGTGCCGATGCGGTAGGCGTAGCACCAATGGCGGGCTTTGTGGTGGGCTTGGCGCTGGGCTTCTACATGGGCTTTGACTTCTTCGGCGCTGCGCACGGGATAGGCGTAGGCGATGAAGCGGCTGCCTTTGTCTTTGAATTCGGCGCTGATGGGGGCGGCTAGGGTGCGGTAGGTGGTGGGCTGTGCAGACATGGGATTGGGGTTTTCAGGCTGCCTTTGCGGATTGGAGCAGCCTGAAAAAGGATGAATGCGCTAAAAAGGCAGCCTGAAAACGAGTAACACACGTTTCAGCAAAGCTAAAACAGCATTTCAAAACGTTTTCAGGCTGCCTTAAAAGGGCGGGATTAGTGGTGATGCCCGTGCGCGCCGTGCACATGGCCGTGGGCGATTTCTTCTTGCGTGGCTTCGCGCACGGCGGCGACTGTGCCTTTGAAGCGGATTTTCATGCCTGCTAATGGGTGGTTGCCATCCACCACGGCTTTGCCATCGGCAACATCGGTTACGCGGTAGATAATCACGCCGCCGTGTTCGGGGTCATCGGCTTCAAACATCATGCCAGGTTCCACTTCCACAGGGAACACTTTCACATCTTCAATGCGCACCAATTCGGGGTCTTGCTCGCCGAATGCGTCATCAGGTTGCATGGTGATGTCCACTTCGTCGCCGACGTTTTTGTCGTGCAAGGCTTCTTCCACCAATGGGAAAATGCCGTCGTAGCCGCCGTGTAGGTATTCAATCGGCTCTTGGGTTTTGTCTAGAAGATTGTTGTCGGCGTCATACATTTCATAATGCAGCGATACAACGGAGTTTTTTTGGATGCTCATGGGGATTCCTTTGCGTTGGTTGTGCGGTTGGGATTCGCGGTTACAAAGTGGCGAAGTATAGCATAGGCGCGGTGGTCGCGCTGGATGGTGGAGCGTTTATGCGCGGACAAAATGGGGAATAAGATTGCGCGGCGGTTTAATTTCATGCACAATGTGCGCCTTTTGCGGCAAGCAGGGCGCGATAATGATGAATTTTGCGCACTCGTTTTGCTTTTGATTCAACAATATAAAAATAGTTAAAGGTATTAAATATGAAAAAATCACTACTATCTGTTGCGATGTTGTCTTTGATGTTGGCTGCTTGCGGCGACGAAAAAGCGACTGCTAACCAAGCGGCTTCTGCAGTAAAAGAGGCAGCTTCTGCTGTGGCAGCTGAGGGCGCATCTGCGGCTTCTGCAGCGCAAGGCGTGGCAATTGAAGCAGCTTCTAACGCGCAAGCTGCGGTGGATTCTGCGGTTTCTGGTGCTAAAGCTGCAGCTTCTGATGCTATGGCAGCTGGCGCTTCCATGGTGAAAGAAGCGGCTTCTGAAGTGTCTGCTGCGGCAGCTTCTGCGGTGAAATAAGACGCGAAATCTGTATTGATTTGCTTATCAATAAAGGCTGGATACTTTTGGGTATTCAGCCTTTTGTTGTATGAGAGCGCGGCGTTTGCCAACGGTTGAGGCAGCCTGAAAATGGGCAGGGCTGGAATGTGGGTTGCGTGTTGGGTTGGGAGAGCGCGGGCGTAAAGTGGTAAGATTGTGGGTTGGATGGGGCGCGGGATGATGGTTTGCAGGGATGTGCTGCGAATATTGGATTTTGATTGTTTTCAGGCTGCCTGAAATCTTTGCCAAATGGTTTTGCTGCTTTAAAAGACTGTTTGGCAAAGATGGTTTCAGGCTGCCTTAGTTTAAGGAAGTTTGTATGCTAAAAAAATGGATGAAGCGGATGCTGCCGAAAAAACGTGCAGCGGCGAAGGTGCATTGTGTGCGCCATGAGGTGGAGTTGCCAGTGCGCAATCAGGCGGCGTTGCGCGTGTTGGATGGTTTGCGTCAGGCGGGGTTTGAAGCGTATTTGGTGGGCGGCGCGGTGCGTGATTTGCTGCTGGGAGTTGAGCCGAAAGATTTTGATGTGGCAACGAGTGCCACGCCTGAGCAGGTGCATCGCCTGTTTCGCCGCAGCCGCATTATTGGGCGGCGCTTTCAGATTGTGCATGTGATGCAGGGGAGTGAGACGATTGAAGTGAGCACGTTTCGCAGCGGCGGGAGCGTGATGCAAAACGCCAGCGGGCGGATTATGCGCGATAACGCTTATGGCTCGTTGGAGCAGGATGCGATGCGGCGCGATTTCACTTGCAATGCGCTGTATTACGATGTGGCGGCGCGGCAGGTGTTGGATTTTCACGGCGGCTGGGACGATGTGCAGGCGCGGCGGTTGGTGATGATTGGCGATGCGGTGGAACGCTATCAGGAAGACCCTGTGCGGATGCTGCGTGCGGTGCGCTTGTCGGGCAAGCTGGGCTTTGCGGTGGAAGCAGCGACGGCGGCGCCGATTGGCGAGATGGGGCAACTGTTGCAGCACGAGCCTGTGGCAAGATTGTTTGATGAATTGCTGAAAATTTTGCTATCGGGCAACGCGGTGGGCTGCTTGGATGCGCTGCGCCAGCTGGGCTTGGCGGATGCGGTGCATCCTTTGGTGTCGGCGATGTTTCGCGCGGCGGATGGCGGCGCGCATCATATTGGGCTGCTGGCGTTGCAGCAAACGGATGCGCGCTTGAGCGCGGGCAAATCGGTGTCGGTGGGCTTTATGCTGGCGGCGCTGTTTTGGGAAGATTTGCATACGCGCTGGCAGGCAGAAATGGCGCGTGGCACCAAGGCAGGCGCGGCTATGGGCACGGCGGTGAACAAGCTGCGCGACGATATGGAGCAAGGCTGGGGCGTGCCGCAGCGCTATTCGGCAACCATGCGCGAGATTTGGCTGTTGCAGCCGCAGTTTGCGCACCAGCGCGGCGGTCGTCCGTTTCGTTTGCTGGCGCAAACGCGCTTTCGGGCGGCGTATGATTTTCTGCTGCTGCGCGCGCAGATGGATGCGGATTTGCAGCCGCTGGCGGATTGGTGGACGCGTTTTCAGCACGCTTCGGATGCGGATAAGCGCGCGATGACAGATGCTTCCAAGCAGCAAGGCGGCGCGGCAGCAAATGAGGGCGGTGCGAAAAAAAGACGGCGACGCAGGAAAAAGAAAAGCAGTGGGGAATAGGGCGTTGTTTTGCGTCAATGTGTAAACGCAAACATGGTTTCAGGCTGCCTTTGTCGATGATGCAAGGGCAGCCTGAAAAAGGTTGGATGGAATGATTAAGGCAGCCTGAAAACGGGTTATACGGTTTCCAACCTTGCGCGTTGCGCTGCGGTATACCTCTGAGCTTTGCATAAGTTCGCATGGCTAAATCAAAGATTTAGATGCTTACTTAATACCCAAATCAAAGATTTGGACAAAGGGGCAAGGCTGCCTCAAAGTATTCAGCAATTGCCCAGTGCTCATGCGCCAAGCGGAGGCAGCCTGAAAACTGGGTTTGCGCTTGCCATGCGTTAAATTTTGGGGCTGTCCTAGATAACTCAGGAAATTCACATTAAGTTAGAATTTCC
>CAUQQW010000038.1:0-17291 GCA_963520365.1 uncultured Kingella sp. | reverse complement strand
TTAAAACAATTGGTAAGAAGTAATTTATCCTAGTTATCTAGGACAGCCCCTAAAATAAAAGATTATCAGAAAAGTCTCTCTAGTTACTTTTGTTACGAATTACCAATCCATAAGAGAATAAACATGAACCTTCTCAAACAATTCTTCCATCTCGCCCACCCGTTTTGGGCGGGGAAATCGCAATGGCGCGAGTGGCTACTGCTCGCTTCCGTTATCGGCTTCACCCTGTTTTCCATTTTGATGAGCGTGAAAATCGCCGCGTGGGACAAGCGTTTTTACGACGCGCTCGCCGCGTTCAACGGCAAGGCCATGCCAGCCTTAATCGTAGAATACTGCGGCTATATGGGGCTGATTATCGGCTGCATCGTGTGCGGCGACTGGCTGCAAAAGCGGCTGATTTTCCGCTGGCGCACGCACCTGACCGAACGTTTTCAAGCCGACTGGTTGGGCAACCACAAACATTACCGCCTGCAACTCACAGGCGAGCCCGACAACCCCGACCAGCGCATTGCAGACGACATCTACCAGCTTGCCGACAGAAGCATCGTGCTGTTCCGCTCGTTTATCAATAATGTTGCCAAATTCAGCGCGTTTGTCGCCGTGCTGTGGGGCTTGTCGGGCGTGCAGCATTTCACGCTTCTCGGGCATACGTTTACCGTTAAAGGCTATCTGGTTTGGGTTGCGCTGGTGTATTCCGCCGTCAGCACGCTGATTGCCCACTTGGTCGGGCGCAAACTGAAAGACTTGAACATCGACCGCCAGCACCGCGAAGCCGACTTCCGCGCCGCATTGTTGCGGGTGCGCGACCACGCCGAACAGGTGGCGTTTTATCAGGGCGCGGGTGCCGAACAAGGTCGGCTGCAACAGCGTTACCGCCAAATCCGCGACAACTGGCGCAGGCTCACCAACTGCGAATTCCGCCAAGAAACCTTTTGGGCGGCGTATGTGCGCATCAGCATTTTCATCCCCATCATCGCCACCCTGCCGATGTATCTCGCCAAAACGCTCACTTTCGGCGACATGATGCAGACGCGCACATCGTTTGCCCGCGTGCAGGACAGCTTCGGCTGGTTTACCGATTCCTACCGCAGGCTGGTGGAATGGGCGGCGGTGGTGGAACGTTTGGGCGGGTTTCAGGCTGCTTTGGAAAGGGTGCAAAGGCAGCCTGAAAATGTCTGTTCCCACAACCAAGCTGTTCATACTTCCACGCCAGAACAGGAAAATGAGCAGGTTTCAAACGGCATCAAAGGCAGCCTGAAAAGCCCAATGCAGCCTGAAAACCATCTTTCAGGCGACCATAAAAGCAGCCTGAAAACGAACGAAGTGCGTTTCGGCGAAGCCAAAACGAGTAACGCGAGTTTCGGCGAAGTCAAAACCCCAATGCAGCCTGAAAACCGCCCCGCACTTACGCTTAACCAAACCACCGTCCACACCCCCGCAGGCAAAGCCATGCTGCAAGCCGTTAATTTGGAAGCCGCCGCGCCCGAATGGCTGCTGCTGGAAGGCCGCAGCGGCATCGGCAAATCCACGCTGCTACGCGTACTGGCAGGCTTGTGGCCGTATTACAGCGGCAGTTTCCAAATCAGGGGCAGCTTCCTATTTATCCCGCAACGCCCCTACCTGCCGCACGGCAGCCTGCGCGACACCGTCAGCTATCCGCACCCCTGCCGCCTTTCAGACGACCTGTTGCGCGATATTTTGGAACGCGTCGGCTTAGGTCGTCTGAAACACGATTTGAATGCCAAAGCCGAATGGCACAGCCGCTTATCTGGCGGCGAACAGCAGCGTTTAAGCCTCGCCCGCGCCCTCGCCGCCCGCCCGCAAATCCTGTTCCTCGACGAAGCCACTAACCAGCTCGACGACGAATCGTCCATCGCCCTGATGCAGATGCTCAAAACTGAGCTGCCTGATACATTGATAGTCGGCATCAGCCACCAAAGCGGCGTGAAAGCCTTTTTTGACCGCAGCATGGTGTTGCGGCAGGCAGCCTGAAAACCAAAAGCAGCCTGAAACGCCATTCAATTTGTGTCGCGCCCAATCCTGTAAACTCGTTTTCAGGCTGCCTCAAACGATTGTTCAAGCAATGTTAAAGGCAGCCTGAAACCTCATTTTCATTTTCTCGTTTTGGCTTCGCCGAAACGCACTTCGTTCGTTTTCAGGCTGCCTCAACCGCTTATTCAAACTATAATTCGCCCATCTCGCGCATCTGCGTCTTCATTCATCCCATCTGCAAAGGAAACCGCCATGCCCGCCCCCCGCTCCGTATTCTTCGTCTCCGACCGCACAGGTCTCACTTCCGAAAACATGGGCAACGCCCTGCTGGAACAATTTAGCGAACTTGCGTTCAGGCGCAGCACCCATCCCTTTATTGACAGCCCCGAAAAAGCCCACGCCCTTGTTGCGCAAATCAACGCCACCGCCGAGCGCGAGAACATTCATCCGCTGGTGTTTTCCAGCGTGGTCAACAACGAAATCCGCGCCATCGTCAAAACCGCTACCGCCGCCCATTTCAGCTTTTTTGATGCCTTTTTGGGGCAGCTGGAACAAGAATTAGACAAACCCGCGCAGCACACCGTTAGCAGCCGTGTTTACGATGTCACTCGCTACGATGCCCGCATGGAAGCCGTGAACTTCGCGCTCAACCACGATGACGGCGTGTCCGACCGCGAATTGCAAGAAGCGGATGTGATTTTGCTTGGCGTATCGCGCAGTGGCAAAACGCCCACTTGTCTCTATCTCGCGCTGCAATACGGCATCCGCGCCGCCAACTATCCGCTCACGCCCGACGATTTAGACAGCGACGATTTGCCGCGCATGGTGAAACCCTATCGCAACAAATTATTCGGGCTCACCATTGAACCCAGCCGCCTGCACCATATCCGCCAAGAGCGCCGCCCCAATTCCAACTATTCCCATCCCAACACCTGCAAACAAGAAATCGCCGACGCACAAGCCATCTATCGCCGCCACGCCATCCCGTTTGCCAACACCACGCATAAATCGGTGGAAGAATTGGCGGTGGAGATTTTGCAAGCCTGCAAACTGAAACGGCGCTTTTAATCTCGTCCATTATCAACAAAGGCAGCCTGAAAAACGGTTGGCATCACGTTAAGCGGTTTTTTGTGTAAATGGTTTTCAGGCTGCCTGATGATTCGCAATCGCCAAATGCTGCTACTCCCCTTGTTCAACCGAACGCAGCATTTTTATCCCAATCCAGCCCGAAAACTATGCACACCATTTTCAGGCTGCCCCAACCCACCACACACCACCCATCTCATCATGTCCAAAAAAATCCCCATCTCCGTGCTGATTCTGCTGCACGACAACGTAGGCAACGTGCTGCTGCTTAACCGCCTAAAACCCGATGGCTTTTGGCAATCGGTAACAGGCAGCCTGAACACGCCCGATGAGCCACCGTTTCAGGCTGCCTTGCGCGAAGTTGCCGAAGAAACAGGTTTCAGGCTGCCTGAAAACCAATTGCGCGATTGGCAATACAGCGTGGAATACGAAATCTATCCGCATTGGCGCTACCGCTATCCCGCAGGCATCACGCGCAACACCGAGCATTGGTTTTCCGCAGAAATCCCCGCCGATAGTGTGCCAACATTAAGCGAGCATTCCGCCTACGCATGGCTGAGTGCGCCCGAAGCTGCCGAGAAAGTGTTTTCGCCGTCTAACCGCGAGATTATTGTGCAATGGTATGCCGACTTTTAGGCTGCCTTAGCCCGCCCTGATGCAGCCTGAAAAAATATGCAAAGCTCATAGCGCAATTTCTTAACACACCTTAAAATACGCCCCTTTTTTGTATACAAATTTGCACGCGCCACGCGCATCCCACACGAAAGCAAACCACCATGAAAAACAGAGTCAAAAATATCCACTTCGTCGGCATCGGCGGTTCAGGCATGTGCGGCATCGCCGAAGTGTTGCACAATTTAGGCTTCAACGTGTCGGGTTCGGACCAAGCGCAAAGCGCCACCACGCGCCATCTCAGCAGCCTCGGCGTGCGCGTATTCCCAGGGCATACCGCCGAGCATATTGATGGCGCAGAAGTCGTGGTCGCATCCACCGCCATCAAGCAAGACAACCCCGAAACTCAGGCTGCCATCGCCCGCCATATTCCCGTTATCCCTCGCGCCATGATGTTGGCAGAAATCATGCGCTTTCGCGAAAGCATCGCCATCGCAGGCACGCACGGCAAAACCACCACCACCAGTCTCACCGCATCCATTCTCGGCGCAGCAGGGCTAGACCCCACCTTCATCATCGGTGGCAAACTCACCGCCGCAGGCACCAACGCCAAGCTGGGCAAAGGCACATGGATGGTTGCCGAAGCCGACGAAAGCGACGCATCGTTTTTATATCTATCGCCCGTGTTCACCGTCATCACCAACATCGACGAAGACCACATGGACACCTACAACCACGATGCCGACAAACTGCGCCAAGCGTTTATTGACTTCGTGCATCGCATGCCGTTTTACGGAAAAGCCTTTTTGTGCATCGACAGCGCCAACGTGCGCGCCATCTTGCCCAAAATCCAAAAACCCTTCGCCACCTACGGCATTGACGATAACAGCGCCGATATTTGGGCAAGCAACGTGCGCACCCACGGCGCGCAAATGCAGTTCACCGTCAACGTCAAAAAAACCGACGGCGTGCAAACATTTGACGTAACGCTCAACTGCGCGGGGCGGCATAATGTGCTCAACGCCCTTGCCAGCATTGGCGTGGCGCTGGAATGCGGCGCATCCGTGGAAGCCATCCAACAAGGCTTGGCAACCTTTGGCGGCGTAGGGCGACGCTTCCAAAGCTACGGCGAAATCGCGCTGCCACAAGGCGGCAAAGCCTTGGTGATTGATGATTACGGGCATCACCCCGTAGAAATGCAAGCCACGCTATCCGCCGCGCGCGGCGCGTTTCCCAATAGCCGCCTAGTGCTCGCTTTCCAGCCGCATCGCTACACCCGTACCCGCGATTTGTTTGAAGATTTTGTCAATATACTTAACAGCGTAGATGCGCTTGTTTTAACCGATGTTTACGCCGCAGGCGAAGAGCCGATTGTTGCCGCTGATAGCCGCGCGCTCACCCGCGCCGTGCGCGTGCATGGCAAGCTAGAACCCATCTATTGCGCCGATGTGAACGCCGTGCCCGAAACCTTGTTGCACCATGTGTTGCAAGATGGCGATGTAGTGCTCACCATGGGCGCAGGCAGCATCAACCGCGTGGCACAAGGTTTGGTGGATTTAACCCTGCCAGATGCAGCCTGAAAATCCTGAAAACAGCAAAACAAGCCGATATCAAGCAAAACCCTAATCCCAAGTTTTCAGGCTGCCTATAATCCCCACAACAAACTCTCCCAAAGGCAGCCTGAAAATTAAAACAAGCGCAGCAAGTCTCCGCCAAGCGAATAAAACACCCACGCCCACCATCAGAAAGCCCCATCATCCATGCAACAACCCCAATCATTCGGCAAAATTGCCGTCCTAATGGGCGGCTTCTCATCAGAACGCGAAGTCTCCCTAGCTAGCGGCAAGGCCATACTCGCCGCCTTGCAAAGCAAAGGCATAGATGCCCACCCCTTTGACCCCGCCGAAACCAACCTCGCCGAACTCAAAAACCAAGGTTTTCAGGCTGCCTTTAACATCCTACACGGCACCTACGGCGAAGACGGCACCGTGCAAGGCGCATTAGAAGCGCTTGGCATCCCCTACACAGGCTGCGGCGTGCTGGCATCTGCGCTGGGCATGGATAAATACCGCTGCAAACTCATCTGGCAAGCGCTTGGTTTGCCTGTGCCGCCCTTTGCCGTGTTGCACGACGATAGCGATTTTGCCGCCGTAGAACAGCAACTGGGCTTGCCTCTGTTTATCAAGCCCGCCGCCGAAGGCAGCAGCGTAGGCGTGCACAAAGTCCACCAAGCAGGCGAACTCGCCCAAATCTACCGCCAACTGCGCCGCGAAAACCTACACGGCGAAATCCTTGCCGAGCAATTCATGTCGGGCGGCGAATACACCTGCGGCGTCATCAACCAACAAGCCCTGCCCAGCATCTGCATCATTCCGCAAACCGAGTTTTACGACTGGGAAGCCAAATACCAACGCGACGACACCGTTTACCTATGCCCATCCGATTTAAGCGAAGCCGACGAACAGCTTATGCAAAGCCTTGCCAAACAAGCCTTTGCCGCCATCGGCGGTGGCAACACCTGCGGGCGCGTTGATTTCCTGAAAGACGCCGCAGGCAAGCTCTATATATTAGAAGTAAACACTCTGCCTGGCATGACCAGTCACAGCCTTATCCCCAAAGCCGCGCAGCAAAAAGGCATAGCATTTGCCGATTTATGCGTTACCATTTTGCAAACCGCGTTCAGCAAATAGGAAACCACCGTGCGATTTCTGCTCTATCTAACGCTCATATTCCTACTGATGACAGGCGGTGTGTGGCTCTCGCGCCAACCCTATTTTCAAATCGCCGAAATCAACATCGTCGCTACCGATGGCGCGGAAAAACTGCGCCGTGCCGATAAAAAACAGCTGTTTGAAACCATGCGCCCCTATTTAACAGGCAGCTTTTTCAACGTAAACCTACACGAAGCCAAACGCGCCGCCAGCAAATTAGAATGGGTGCGCAGCGTTAAAATAGACCGCATTCCGCCTTCCAAAATCAAAGTAACCATAGATGAATACGAGCCCGCCGCCCGCTGGATACGCAATGGCGAGCAAGCAGGGCTGGTTTCACCGCAAGGCGAGGTTTTTCAGGCTGCCTATGCCGAAGAATTGCCCGAGTTTGATGGCGATGTAAACGAACAAAAAGTGATGGCTGAACAATACGAGAATTTCAATAACCAACTCAAACCTTTGCGATTAAGGATTATCCGTTTACAATATAGTCCCCGTGGGGCATGGACAATGATGCTGAACAACGGCATTGAAGTTCGCCTAGGCAAAGAAGACATCAGCGCGCGCATGGCGCGGTTTGTGCGAGCGTTTCCCCGCCAGCTGCAAACCAAAGCGCAATATATTGATTATGTGGATATGCGCTATAAAGATGCCTTTGCCACGCGGATGCGCTCCGATGCGCCGCCCCCCGAGCCCAATATTGAAGACATGATGTTAGACGATGAACAAATCATCGCCCTGAGCACGCAGTCTTCCAACAAAAAAAGCGATAAATCCAAGAAGAACGTCGCCAAAAATCAAGAAAAAAACAAACCCAAAAAACAATAAACTGGAACAAAAATATGGCTGAAAACAAGCAATACGTTAGCGCACTCGATGTTGGCACATCCAAAGTCATCGCCTTAATTGGCGAAGTGGTTGCCGATGAAATCAACATTGTAGGCATGGGACTAGCCGAATCTCGCGGCTTAAAAGCAGGCATGGTAACCAACATTGATGCCACTGCCCAAGCCATTCAACAAGCAATGAGCGAAGCCGAGCGCATGGCGGAATGCAAAATTTCCAGCGTGGTAACCGGCATATCGGGCAACCATATTCGCAGCCTGAATTCGCAAGGCGTGGTTAAAATCAAAGACGGCGAAGTTACCAAAGCCGATATTGAACGCGCCAAAGACACCGCCAAAGCGGTCAATATCCCGCCCGATCATCAAATTTTGCACACCGTGGTGCAAGAATACATCATTGATAATCAACCGGGTGTGCGCGAACCCATTGGCATGAGTGGCGTGCGCTTGGATACGCGCGTGCACATCATCACAGGCGCGGTAACTGCTTTGCAAAATGTGCAAAAATGTATTGAGCGCTGTGGCTTGAAAGTGGATGAAATCATGCTGCAACCGCTGGTGTCTGCCGATGCGGTGCTCACCGAAGACGAAAAAGAATTGGGCGTTTGCGTGATTGACATCGGCGGTGGCACAACCGACATCGCCGTTTACACCAACGGCGCGATTCGCCATACCGCCGTTATCCCCATTGCAGGCGATTTGATTACACGCGATTTGGCGCAAGCATTGCGCACGCCTTACACCGCTGCCGAGCGCATCAAAATTTTCCACGGCGTGGCTTTGGAAAACTTGGAGGGTTTGGATGAAATGGTGGAAGTGCCCAGCGTGGGCGATCGCTTGCCGCGCCAAATTTCGCGCCGCACGCTCGCCAGCGTGATTGGTCCGCGCGTGGAAGAAATCTTGGAACTCACATTAAACGAACTGCGCCGTGCGGGCTTCCCCGAAGAAGTTTTAACTTCGGGCATCGTGCTGACAGGCGGCGCATCTTTATTGCGCGGCGTGGTGGAATTGGCAGAAGATGTGTTCAATCTGCCTGCGCGCATCGGCGTGCCGCAAGAAGTGGGCATTTTGTCTGATCGCATTCGCAATCCGCGCTATGCCACCGTAATCGGTTTGCTGCACGCAGCAAAAAAACGTGCCCAGCAAAATGGCGTTAGCGCAGGCAAACCTAATCGCCGCACCAGCAACACCGTTGCCGACAAAGCATTGGCGCAAAAAAACGACAAGCGTCCTGTGCAATCGCCGCGCGATGAAGAACCCGATGATTTATTGCTGCCGCCCGAGCCAACGCCCCGCAAACCAGGCTGGCTCAGCAAAACAATCAATTGGATGAAAAACAATCTCTAATCCTTTTTCAGGCTGCCTATTGACGTTTGAAATCGCATGAGGCAGCCTGAAAATCCATTTTCACTTTTAACAATAACGACAAGCGCATTTTGGAGCTTAACTATATGGACAACAATTCTGTTTACAACTTCGCCGAAGGCAACACTGGACCTGCCGTTATCAAAGTAATTGGTGTAGGAGGCGGCGGCTGCAACGCCATCAACAACATGATTGACAACCCGATTCAAGGCGTTGAATACATCAGCGCCAACACCGATGCGCAATCATTGGCAAACAATAACGCTGCCAACAAAATCCAATTGGGCGCAAGTTTAACGCGCGGTTTGGGCGCAGGCGCGAATCCCGATGTGGGACGTGATGCGGCGTTGGAAGACCGCGAGGCGATTTCTGCTGCCATCAGCGGCGCAAATATGTTGTTCATCACCACAGGTATGGGCGGCGGCACAGGCACAGGCGCAGCGCCCGTGATTGCCGAAATCGCCAAAGAAATGGGCATTTTGACTGTTGCCGTGGTAACCCGTCCGTTTAAGCACGAAGGCAAACGCGGCATCGTGGCGCAACAAGGCATTGATTTATTGAAACAACACGTTGATTCGCTGATTGTTGTGCCCAACGATAAATTGCTCACCGCGTTGGGCAAGGGCGTTACCGTGCGCGAGGCGTTCCGCGCGGCAAACAACGTGCTGCGCAACGGCGTGGCGGGCATTTCCGAGATGATTACCAGCCCCGGTTTGATTAATTTGGACTTTGCCGACGTGAAAAACATGATGAGCATCACAGGCATGGCGATGATGGGCATCGGCGAATCTAAAGGCACAGACCGCGCCCGCATCGCGGTGGAGCAAGCCATTTCCAGCCCCTTGCTGGATGATGTGAGCCTGAGCGGCGCGCGCGGCGTTTTGGTGAACATTACCACCGCGCCCGATGCGTTTATTTTGGATGAATACGAAGAAATCATGGCAGTGGTGAACGAATACGCATCGCCTGATGCTGAGCTGAAATTCGGTACTGCCGAAGATGAATCGATGGCGGAAGACGTGATTCGTATCACCATCATCGCTACGGGTTTGAAAGAGAAAAGCGAATCCAGCTTAACCACGCACCGCCACACGGCAGCGCCGATTGAGCCTGATTACAACCACAAAATGAACAGCATTTTCCGTTCGGCGCGCGATGTGCACAGCGCCAATTTGGTGGCGGCTGATTTTGCCAGTCAATCGGTGATTGATGATTTTGAAACGCCTGCGGTGCTGCGTCGTCGTGGCAACAAGCCTGAATAAGCCTTCATCGGCAGCCTGAAACCGTATTCCTTTTTCAGGCTGCCTTTTTCTAACGTGCAATGAAAGGACGTTATCATGCAAGACACGCAATATCTGGATAAATTCCAAGCCATGCAGTTGGCGGCGATTTTGATTTCTGCCAAATCCAACGCCCAAGATGACGCGGAGCTGACGCATCGGCTGTTTGCTTTGGCGGAGCAAATTCGCAAGAAAGACCAAGAAGTCGTGCGCGGCTTGATTGGCAATCCGAAGTTGGGTTGTTAATGGATTGAATGCGGCGCGAACGATAAAAGGCAGCCGGCAGCCTGAAAACGGGTTTATCCATTTTCAGGCTGCCTAATTTTATGCGCTGCCGCTTTGCTTGGCTTCCAGCATTTCCCAGCGTTCCAGTTGTTCCAGCAACGCGGTTTCAATTTCATCCGCGCGCGCTTGCAATGCGCCTGCTTTTTCGTAGTCCTTGAATATTTCGGGGTCGGAAAGGGCGGCGTTGATTTCGGCTTGCTCGTTTTCCAGCGCGGCGATTTCATCGGGCAGCGCGTCTAATTCGCGCTGTTCTTTGTAGGATAGCTTCACCGTGCGGTTGGCTTTGGGTTTCTCTTTTTCAGGCTGCCGCTCTTGCGCGGTAGCGGGTGCGGCAGCCTGAATTTTGCTTTCGCGGGCTTTGGCATCCACATAATCTTGATAGCCGCCGATGTATTCTTTCAGGCTACCGTTGCCTTCAAACACAATGCTTTGCGTGATGACGTTATCCAAAAACATACGGTCGTGGCTGACGAGAAACACCGTGCCTGCATAGTCGCGCAGCAGGTCTTCCAGCAATTCTTGCGTGTCAATGTCCAAATCGTTGGTGGGCTCGTCTAGCACCAAAATATTGGCGGGGCGGGTGAACAATTTGGCGAGTAACAAGCGGTTGCGCTCGCCGCCTGATAGCGATGATACGGGTGATTGAGCGCGGGCGGGGTGGAACAAAAAGTCTTCTAAATAGCTCATTACATGGCGTTTTTTGCCACCGATTTCCACAAAATCGTTGCCTTGCCCGATGGTGTAGAACACGGTATCGCTGTCGTTTAACGCGCTGCGAAATTGGTCAAAATAGGCGACTTCTTGCTTGCTGCCGATGCGGATTTTGCCGCGTGTGGGTTGCAATTCGCCGAGAATGAGTTTGAGAAAGGTGGTTTTGCCGATGCCGTTTGCGCCGATTAAGCCGATTTTGTCGCCGCGTTGGATGATGGCGGAAAAGTCGTTCATAATCAGTTTGTTGTCGTATTGGAACGAGGCGTGTTCTAGCTCGGCAACGATTTTGCCGCTTTTTTCGCCCGCGCTGAGTTGGAACGACACTTGCCCTTGCCGCTCGCGACGCGCGGCGCGTTGTTTTCTCAATTCTTCCAAGCGTTTAACGCGTCCTTCGTTGCGGGTGCGGCGCGCTTCTATGCCCTTGCGTATCCATGCTTCTTCTTGCGCGTGAAATTTGTCAAATAGGCGGTTGTGTTCGGCTTCTACGGCGAGTTCTTGCGCTTTTTTCTCGCTGTATTTGGCGAAGCTGCCGTCATACGAGCGCAGCGTGCCGCGGTCTAGTTCCACGATGCGCGTGGCGATGTTGTCCAAAAAACGGCGGTCGTGGGTGATGACGATTAGGCTGCCTGAAAAGCCGCGCAGCAGGTTTTCCAGCCAGATGATGGCGTCAATGTCCAAATGGTTGGTTGGTTCGTCCAATAGCAGCACGTCGGGCTTTTGCACCCATGCTTGGGCAAGCGCGACGCGTTTTTTTTGCCCGCCCGATAGGTTGCCGATAAGTTCGTGTTCGGGCAGCCCAAGCTCGCTGATGGTTTGGCGGATAGCGGCATCAAATTGCCAGCCGTTTTGCGCTTCAATTTGGTTTTGCAGGCTATTGAGTTCTTTGATTAAGCTGTTGTTTAGATTACTTTCTAGCTCGTGGCTGATTTGGTGGTAGCGGCGCAGGATGTCGCGCATTTCGCCCAAGCCTTCGGATACGATGTCAAACACGCTTGTGTCGGGCGCGAATTGGCTTTCTTGCGGCACATAGACGATTTTCAGGCTGCTTTGAACGATGATTTGCCCGTCGTCTAGCTTTTGCACGCCAGCGAGAATTTTCAGCAGCGATGATTTGCCTGCGCCGTTGCGCCCGATTAAGCCGATTTTTTCGCCTTGCGCGAGTTGGAAGGAGGTGTGGTCTAGCAGGGGAACGTGTCCGACTGCGAAGCTGGCGTTTTCTAGGGATAGGATGGTCATGATGGTTGGGGTGGTTTTCAGGCTGCCTTTGGGCTGCGTGTGGGGGTTGCAACTCCGCTTTGCTACACAGGCTGCCTTTGGGGTTAATCGGGAGTGAAGAGTTTGAAAAAGTCGTCTAGGCTGTGGGCGATGGTGCGCCATTGTAGGATGCCGTCGTCCCAATAGAGAACGCGCGGGGCGGTGTTGCTTTGGGAAAAGTCCATTTTTGGCGGATTTCGGTTACGGCGGTCATGGCGTGGAATGGGTTTGGGCTTGGCGGCAACGCGTTGCGCTTGTTTTAAATGCGTTGAAGCCTGCGGTTTTTAGGCTGCATCGGGGTCGTTGCCTGCTTGGATTTCCAGCTCGTTGCCGTGCAAGGTGATGATTTCGCCTGCGCGGATTTTGGCGGTTTTGCGGGTTTCGGTTACGCCGTTGCGTTGCACTTTGCCTGCGGCAATCAGGGCTTTGGCGTGTCCGCCGCTTTCGGCGAGTCCTGCCAGTTTAAGCAGGTCGCACAGGGCGATGTATTCTTGGTTTTCTAGGTAAACGGTGGCTTGCATGGGGGACTTTCGGATGGGTTGGGCAATCTGAAACGGGGGTGGCACTTGGCTAAACTGGGTTTCAGGCTGCCTTTCGCTGTTGAGCATAGGCAGCCTGAAAACTATTCAAAGGTGTGTTCCGCGCTGGGGAATGTGCCTGCTTTAACTTCGCGCACATAGGCTTCAACCGCGGCTTGGATGCTGGTTTGCCCATCCATAAAGTTTTTGACGAATTTGGCGGTTTTGCCGTGGTACACGCCGAGCATATCGTGCATCACCAGCACTTGCCCATCGGTGTCTTTGCCTGCGCCGATGCCGATGGTGGGGCAGGAAACGCTTTGGGTGATGGTTTTGCCCAGCGCGGCGGGCACGCATTCCATCAGTATCATGCTTGCGCCTGCTGCGTCGTGCGCTTGGGCGTCCGCCAACACGGCTGCGGCGGCATCACCGCGCCCTTGCACTTTATAGCCGCTCAGGGTGTTCACATATTGCGGCGTTAGCCCGATGTGGGCGCAGACGGGGATGGCGCGCTCTTGCAAGAATTGCGTGGTTTCGGCGAGCACCGCGCCGCCTTCCAGTTTCACCATGTGCGCACCTGCTGCCATCAGCGCAGCGGCGGCGGCGAAGGCTTGTTCTTTGCTTTGCTGGTAGCTGCCAAAGGGCAAATCGGCAAGGATAAGGCTGTGGCTGTTGCTGCGGGCAACGTTTTGGGTGTGGTAAACCATGTGTTCCAGCGTTACGGGCAGGGTGCTGCTTTGCCCTTGCACGGTCATGCCCAGCGAATCGCCAATCAGCAGGATTTCTACGCCTGCGCGGTTCATCAGAGCGGCGAAGCTGGCTTCGTAGCAAGTGAGCATGGTGATTTTGTCGCCGTTGGCTTTCATGGCGCGGAGCGTGTTAAGCGTTATCATGGTTTTTTCCTTCTGATTGAGATGTGTGGGTGGGATGGGTTTGGGTTTTGCAGAAACTGGCTTTCAGGCTGCCTTTGGTTGATTGATGCAGCCTGAAAACGAAGTTCCGTGCAGTAAAACGGGTTTAGCTGGTAAACAGTAAACAAGGCTTTCAGGCTGCCGTATGCCATGCGGCAAGCACAGTTCGCGCCAACTGTTCAGCAGCGGCTTGCTCTTGCGGCTGGGTAAAACGAATGTCCCAAGCCCTCCGCGCTATCGTTGCAAACAATCAGATTGGCGTTTTGAAAACGAAACTGCCAGATGTCGGCATTGGGCGCGGGCAGATAGCTTAGGCATTCTATTGCAGCGGCTTGTTCCAATAGCTGTTTGACGGCGCGGCTATCGGCATGGTTGGCAATGGGCAGTAAAAAGAGATGGGCGCGAATTTGGAATGCAGTCGGCATGGTGCTGGGCTTAAAACTGAAACGCTTTGCCATTATGCGCATTGCGGGCTTTGGCATCGGCGAGCATACGCGGAAAATCTAGCCCGAAGCGGTCGGCAAGGCTGTGGGCGCGTTTTTTCAGCTTGTCCAAGGTCAGCTCGGGCTTGCTGTTGAACGCCAGCACGGCAATGTTGCCATGCGTTTCGGCGGGAATTTCCAGCACACGGTTGTGGAAAACCGTGCGCAGGCGTTGGATAAACAGCGAATAGCGTTTGTCGCCGCTCCACCAGTTGGTCACGAAAATGCCGTGTTCGCTTAGGGCTTGCTGGCTGTCGTGGAAAAAAGGCTCGCCCACCAGTTCATCAATAATTTGCACGCCGTCAAAGCCATCCACCAAAATCAGGTCAGTGCTGCGATTCAGGATTTGGACGTATTCCGCGCCGTCTGCTTCTATGATTTGAAACTGCTCACCTTCGGGCGGCAGGCAAAACGAAGCGCGGGCGATTTTGATTACTTGCGGGTTGATTTCAATGCAAATTTGCTTGGCTTCGGGTAAATATTCCGCCAACCAGCGGGCAAATGAGCCGCCGCCCAAGCCGATTTGCAGGATGTTTTGCGGCACATCGTCGGCAAACAGCATCCAGCTCATCATCGCGCGGCTGTATGACAGCACCAGCTCGCTGGGGTTGTGGATGTTCATGGAGCTTTGGATGGTGGGCGTGCCTAGATGCAGGGAACGGATGTTGCCCAGCTCGGAGATGTTGGCATCGGGCAGCGTGTGGCGAAAGAAGCGGGAACGGCGAAAAGGGTGGGTCATGTTTAATCTGGCGCGAATAAAAAGGGTTGAGGCAGCCTGAAAACGGGATGCGAAATGGAAAAAAGGGCGGATGGGAAATCCGCCATGCTTTTTCAGGCTGCCTATTGGTTTTCTTTGTTGATGAGACGCAGCAGGTGTTGCCCGTATTCGTTTTTCTTCATCGGCTCGGCAAACTGGCGCAGCTGTTCGGAAGTGAGCCAGCCGTTGCGCCATGCGATTTCTTCTAAGCAGGCAACTTGCAGGTTTTGGATGTTTTGAATGGTGCGCACAAAGGCGGCGGCATCGTGCAGGCTTTCGTGCGTGCCCGTGTCCAGCCATGCGAAGCCGCGTCCCAGCAGTTGCACGTTCAGGCTGCCGTCGTTCAGATACATTTCGTTTAGGCTGGTGATTTCCAGCTCGCCACGGGCGGAGGGTTTAACTTGCTTGGCAAAATCCACCACGCGGTTGTCGTAAAAATATAAGCCTGTTACCGCCCAATCGGATTTGGGCTGTTTGGGTTTTTCTTCAATAGAGAGCACTTTTTTGTTGTCGTCAAACGCCACTACGCCAAAGCGTTCGGGGTCTTTGACTTGGTAGGCAAACACGGTTGCGCCGTGTTGTTGCTCAGCTGCGGCTTTAAGCGTTTGGCTGAAATGTTGCCCGTAGAAAATATTGTCACCCAACACCAAGCAAACGTTGTCGTCGCCAATAAATTCTTCGCCGATGATAAAGGCTTGGGCGAGTCCATCGGGGCTGGGCTGCTCGGCGTAGCTGATGTGGATGCCAAAGCAGCTGCCATCGCCTAATAAGCGGCGAAAGGCGTGGTTGTCTTCGGGCGTGGTGATGACCAAAATTTCGCGGATGCCTGCCAACATCAGCACCGACAGGGGGTAGTAAATCATCGGTTTGTCGTAAACGGGCAGCAGTTGCTTGGATATGCCGCGGGTGATGGGGTAAAGACGGGTGCCGCTGCCGCCAGCTAGGATGATGCCTTTCATGCGATTTCTCCTTATTTTGCGTTTGTGGATGAGGTTGTGGCGGGGCTGAAATGCGCTTTGTGCGGTTTCAGGCTGCCAAAAAAAAGGCGCTATTTTACTGTGTTTAAGGTTGAGTGCCTATTTTTCAGGCTGCATTGGTTGTGGCAGCCTGAAAACGGTTGCGCGCGAGATGCAATAAACGCATGGAAAACAATGGGATGTTGCGGTTAAACCTTTTCAGGCTGCATCAATGGTGGGCGCGATGGCAACAAAAGGCAGCCTGAAAACGATTTTAGGCAACCTTTTTTCAGGCTGCCTAAATGGGTGATTTTTTGCCATTAAAAATCGCCGAGCAATGTGTGAGCTTCTTAAAGCGTGGGTATGGCGGCAAGATGCCATGAAAATGCTCACAACCCAAGCCATGCCAAATGCAGCCTGAAAATGGGTTGTGAACAAGAATTTTACACGCTCACGCCTGCTTTGCGCGCGATTTCCAAGCCTTCTTCTTGGGTTAAGTAAACAGGGTTTTCGGGGCGGTGGCGGCGCACGAGTTTGCCGTGGTCAAACATCATCAGCTCATCGCAGGCGAATTGTTGCCAGGTTTCGTTGTCGGTTAAGGGCAGGGTGGTGATAACGGTTACGCGGTCGTTGGGCGTGGTTACTTTGGCGAAGTCTATTGCCATGTCTTCATCAATCAGATGGGCTTGCCCGAATGGGGGCTGGCGGGTGATGTAGTAGAGCAGGGTGCTGGCGTGGGCATACATCACGCGCCCATCGGATAGGATGAAGTTAAACATCCCATGCTGGCGGATTTCGGCGCACAGCTCGGCAAGCGCGTCAAACAGCGTGTTGGGGCAGGGGCGGTCGGGGAATTGGGCGCGCAGGCGGTTGAGCAGGTAGCAAAAGGCTTGCTCGGAATCGGTGCAGCCCACGGGGCGATAGGCTTTGCCGTTGAAATCGGGCGCGAAGCTGGGGCGCAGTTGCCCGTTGTGGGCGAAAAGCCAGTAGCCGCCCCACATTTCGCGCTGAAAGGGGTGGGTGTTTTCCAGCGAGTTGATGCCTTGCGATGCTTTGCGGATGTGGGCGATGACGTTTTCGGATTTGATGTGGTAGTTGCGAATCAGCTCGGCAACGGGCGATTGCGCGCTGGGCTTGTCGTCCAGAAACAGGCGTAAGCCGCGTCCTTCAAAAAAGCCGATGCCAAAGCCATCGGTGTGGTGGTCGGTGAGCCCGCCGCGTTTGGAAAAGCCTGCGAACGAGAAGCCGATGTCGGTGGGGGTGTTGCAATTCATGCCGAGTAGTTGGCACATGGGGTGTTCCTTGTTGGGTTTGGTTGTAGTTGGGTTTCAGGCTGCCTATTATTTTCAGGCCGCCTAATTATGTGGTGTTATACGGCAAAATGATGGGGCGATAGGCGAGGCATTTATCTACCACTTCTTCTGCGCTGGGGTCGTAGCCGCTTGCGCTGCCGTGTTCGGGGTAAAAAAATAAGGGGCTGTCCTAGATAACTAGGATAAATTACTTCTTACCAATTGTTTTAAAAT
>CAUQQW010000037.1:0-17751 GCA_963520365.1 uncultured Kingella sp. | reverse complement strand
AAAAGTTCAAATTTCCATTTTAAAACAATTGGTAAGAAGTAATTTATCCTAGTTAATCTAGGACAGCCCCTTGAGATTTTTGCCCCCGCGGAATAGTTTTCAGGCTGCCTCAAACAGCCCAACACGATAACCCTTTTCATGGCGTTGCGCCGCCATACCCACGCCGTGTAGCCTAAACATCCGCAGATTAAACTCGCCTTTCAGGCTGCCTCAAACACCTGATGCAGCCTGAAAACGGTTAATCCCAAAACACAACCCCTTTTCAGGCTACCTAACTGCCTTTCAACTCCCTCACCCCCCACCATGACCACCCTCCACACCCTAGCCCAACGCCACATCCCCCAAATCACCCATCTCCCCGACGACACCGAAGAAACCCTAGAAGCCGAATGCACCCTGTGGGCAGCCGACAGCACCCTGCTGATTGACAGCGAAACCACCCCCAGCATCGCCGCGTTGCAAGCCGTCTCCGCCCAGCTCGCATGGCTAGACCAACACCAAAACGCCATCTTGCAACTCATCGCAGAAAACAGCCGCCTAGCCGCGCCGCAGAATCCCCAAATCGCCTACGCCGCCTTTTGGCTGGAAGACAACGCCAGCTTTTGCGACTTCGCCGTGAGCGCCGCCAACTGGGGCGAGCAGCTTGCCGAATGCGCCTTGGAAGACAACGGCGAATTGACATTCAGCCAAATCAGCCAAGATTAAGGTTCACCGCCGCCAAAGGCAGCCTGAAATCCATTAACCACACACAAAGGAAACCATCATGCAAACAACCCAACTCCCCTTTTTCGCCGTTATCCGCGCCACAGGCAGCGATGCCGCCGATTTTCTGCACAACCAATTCTCCAACGACATCAAACACCTGCAAGCCAACCAAGCCTGCTACGCCACCTACAACACCCCCAAAGGGCGCGTGATTGCCAACCTGATTGCGCAAAACACAGGCAACGAAATCCTGCTCGCCCTCGCCGCCGATTTAGCCGAAGCCGTGGTGAAACGGCTCAAAATGTATGTGCTGCGCGCTAAAGTGCAATTAGAAATCCTGCCCGATTGGGGCGTTGCAGGCAGCCTGAAAAGCAACACGCCGCCCCAGCATCCCAGCGAACCGCAACTGGCGTTTGCCGTAAACGCACAAGGCGAAATCCAACTGCCACACACAGGCAGCCTGAAAATCGCCCCACGCGCCGAGCTGCCCGCCTACGATGCCGCCGCCGAAGCCGCATGGCAGCAACACGAAATCCAAAGCGGCTACCCGTGGATTTGCGCCGCCACCAGCGAAAGCTGCGTCGCCCAAATGCTCAACCAGCACACCATCGGCGGCGTGCATTTCCGCAAAGGCTGCTACCCAGGGCAAGAAGTCATCGCCCGCGCCCAATATCGCGGACAAGTGAAACGCGGGCTCGCCATCGCCAGCAACCCTGCCAACCAAAGCGCAGGCGCAATCGTGCAAGACGAAGCAGGCGCAGAAGCAGGCATCGTGCTCAACACATCAGGCAGCCTGAATTTGCTCGTCATCAAACACAGCGCCGCCCGCAGCCCCTTGCGCGATGCGGCAGGCAACGCCTTTGCCGTGCAACATCTGTTCTTTGCCGCTGAAAATTCCAGCGAAGACAAGGAGTAACCATGGCCGCGCTTCCCCGCAAACTCCCCAAATGCGCCGCCACCCTGCGCCGCCGCATGAACCTTTGGGCGCCGCTGCGCTATTCGGGCATCGTCATCACCCACATTTCACCCGATTTCACCCACCTGCGCGCCAAACTGCGCAACCTGCCCTATACCCGCAATATGAACGGCAGCCAATTTGGTGGCAGCCTGCTTTCCATCACCGACCCCATCTATTCCGTGATGCTGCTGGGCGCGCTGGGCGACAACTATTATGTGTGGGACAAATCCGCCGCCATTGATTTCATCAAGCCAGGTTTTGGCGAAGTGTATTTGGATTGCAAGCTGAACTACGACGACGTAGAACGCATCCGCGCCGCCACCGCAGGCGGCGAAAAATACTTGCCCGAGTTCACCGTGCGCCTGTTTGACCAAAACGACGAAACCATCGCCCTCGCCACCCGCGTGATTTACATCCGTTTGAAAAAAGAACTTCGCCCCTAAGCGTTTTCAGGCTGCCTTTGGCGCAATAGCAAAGGCAGCCTGAAAATGCGTCTTACCATTATGAAAAAATCGCTCTTAGTTTTACTGGTTTACAGCACACTGCTTACATTAAGCGAAGTTGCCTACCGCGCCGTCTTTCATATTCCCCAGCTCAACGTTCGTCAAACGGCGGAAGCATTCGTGCTGATTGCCGTCGTCGCTGCGCTTTATCTGTTTGCACGACACCGCGTTAGCCGTGTTGCCATTTTCATCTTCTTTGCCGCCAGCATGATTGCTAACAATGTTCACTACGCGGTTTATCAAAGCTGGATAACGGGCATCAACTATTGGCTGATGTTTAAAGAAATCACCGAAGTGGGCAACGCAGGCGCATCCATGTTGCAACTGGTGTGGCTGCCTGCGTTGTGGGGGTTAGCGGAAAGCGCGTTGTTTTTCAGCCTGAGCAAATTTCGCCGCCAAACGCATCGCGCCGCCGATTGGGTGTTTTTCCTTGCCATCGCCTTAATCATTGGGCGCTCGTTCAAAACCACGCAAGAGCACGGCATTTCGCCCAAGCCCACATACAGCCGCGTCAAAGCCAATTATTTTAGCTTTGGCTACTTTGTCGGCAGAATCTTGCCCTATCAAGCCTTTCATCTGAGCAAAGTGCCTGTTTACCGCCACGCCGCCCCCGCCAAAACCAGCAGCGAAAACAGCCCGCAAAACATCATCCTGATTATGGGCGAGAGCGAAAGCGCATCGCATCTCAAAATCTTTGGCTACGAGCGCGATACTTCGCCCTTTGTCGGCAGCCTGAAAAACGATCCATCCGCGCTGGTGTTGCCCACTTATTCCGCCGCCATGATGACCGCTGTTTCGCTGCCCAGCTTTTTCAACGCCATCCCCCATGCCAACGGCTTTGAGCAAATCAGCAGCGGCGACACCAATCTATTTCGCCTAGCAAAAGAGCAAGGCTATCAAACCTATTTTTACAGCGCGCAAGCCAGCAACGAAATGGCGATTTTCAACCTGATCGGCAAGCGCTGGATAGACCACCTGATTCAGCCCACCAATATGGGCTACGACGGCAGCCAAAATATGCCCGACGAAAAACTCATCCCCTTGTTTCAACAAATCAATTTGCAACAAGGCAAGCATTTTATCGTGTTGCACCAGCGCGGCTCGCATATCCCGTATGGTTCGCTGTTAAGCCCGCAAGATAATGTCTTTGGTACGGCAACGGTGCTGGATAAATACGACAACACCATCCACAAAACCGACCAGCTCATCCAAACCGTGTTGGCGCATTTGCAGCGGCAGCCTGAAAACAATTGGCTGTTTGCCTACACATCCGACCACGGGCAATACGTTCGCCGCGAAACCTATAACCAAGGCACCAACCATCCTGATAACTACATCGTGCCGCTGGTGTTATACAGCCCGCATCCGCCCACGCAGCAGCTGGCGCAGCAAACCTTTGCCGCTTGCGAGACCGCGTTTCACCAGCAACTTGCCACGCTGATGGCGCACAGCATGGGCTACGATATGCCGATTTCAGGCTGCACCGAAGGCTATGTTACGGGCAACTTGCTCACAGGCGATGTAGGCAGCCTGAAAATTGAAGGCAAGCAAGTGCAGTTTATTTATCCCAAATAGGCAGCCTGAAAATGGCTTGGAATTTGGTATCACGCTTTCAGGCTGCCTTTGACGCAATAGCAAAGGCAGCCTGAAAAGCATCAACCCCACATAAGCAGCCAAACACAACGGCAGCCTGAAAACGGTTTAGCGAACTCCGTTTTCAGGCTGCCGTTATTGCGTGTGCGGCTGATGGCTTACTGCGCGAGCAATGCCCGCCAACGCGCTACTTGCGCTTTAACTTGCTCGGGCGCGGTGCCGCCGATGTGGTTGCGCGCGTTCAGGCTGCCTTCGGGGGTAAGAATTTGGTAAACATCGTTTTCAATCAACGGGCTAAATCCTTGCAACACCGCCAGCGGCAAGTCGGCAAGATCGCATTTTTGCGTATCGGCATGGCGCACCGCTTGGGCAACCACTTCATGGCTGTCGCGAAACGGCACGCCTTTTTTCACCAGATAATCCGCCAAATCGGTAGCGGTGGCGAAGCCTTGCAACACGGCGGCGCGCATATTTTCGGGCTTAACGGTGATGCCGCGCATCATGTCGGCATAAATGCGCAGCGTGTCTATCAGCGTGTTCACGGTGTCAAACAGCGGCTCTTTGTCTTCTTGATTGTCTTTGTTATATGCCAAGGGCTGCGATTTCATCAGCATCAGCAAGCCCATCAAATGCCCAATCACGCGCCCCGATTTGCCGCGCACCAGCTCTGGCACATCGGGATTTTTTTTCTGCGGCATGATGCTAGAACCCGTGCAAAAGCGGTCGGCAATATCTATAAAACCAAAGCGCGGCGACATCCACAAAATCAGCTCTTCGGATAGGCGACTCAAATGCACCATCACCAGCGAAGCGGCGGCGGCGAATTCTATGGCGAAATCACGGTCGGACACAGCATCCAGCGAGTTTTGGCAAATTTGTTCAAAATCAAGCAGTTTGGCGGTGGTTTCGCGGCGGATGGGGAAGGTGGTACCCGCCAGCGCGGCAGCACCCAACGGCATACGGTTCACGCGGCGGCGGCAATCTGCCATGCGCTCGTCGTCGCGTCCCAGCATTTCCACATAGGCAAGCAGGTGATGCCCAAAGCTCACGGGCTGGGCAACTTGCAGATGGGTGAAGCCAGGCATCACAGTGGCGGCGTTGTCGGCAGCTAGGTCTAGCAGCGCGGTTTGCAATTCTTTGATTAGGCTGCGGATGATGCTGATTTCGTCGCGCAACCACAGGCGGATGTCGGTGGCGACTTGGTCGTTGCGGCTGCGCCCTGTGTGCAGGCGTTTGCCTGCGTCGCCGATTTTGTCGGTGAGACGGCGTTCTATGTTCATGTGCACGTCTTCCAAGTCCAATGACCATTTCAGGCTGCCTGCTTGGATTTCGGCGGCGATTTCTGCCATGCCACGCTGGATGGCGGCGAGATCGTCGGCGGAAAGCACACCTGCTTCGTGCAGCATTTGGGCGTGGGCGAGTGAGCCTTGGATGTCCCATTGGGCGAGACGTTGGTCAAAGCTGATGGAATCTGTGTATTGTTTCACCAGTTCGGAGACGGGCTCGTTGAAGCGTCCTGACCAAGTTTTTTGTGGGGTTGTCATGGGTGTCCTTTTGTTGTCGGGGGATGGGGTTGGCTGTGGCAAACGGCGTTTCAGGCTGCCTAAAAATGAGTTTGCGATAAAAAATTAGGGCGCGCTGGCGGTGGTTTCGCTGCTTTCGTTGCCAACAACTTGCGCGCATTGCGCCAAATCGGTGCAGTAGAACGGATAAGTGCCCGAGAGCGCTTGGCGATAGACGATGATTTCTTCGGGCGCGCCACAGCCGTTGGCAAAAATCACCAGCTGGGGCAGGTCGGCGCGGCGTTCGGGGTTGCTCCAAATATGGAAGGCGAAGGGTTGGTAATCGCTGGCTTTGGACGATTTTTGTTCGCACAATGCGGGCTTGATTTCTTCGGGCAGGCGGATAGCATCGGGCTGCGGAAAGCCTGCGGGCAGGGCGTATTTGTTGCCATCGCCGCCTAGGTTGTAGCGCTTGCCGATGCTTTTGGCGATTTGGATTTGGTCGGTGTAGTTGTAGGTGAAATCGTGGGGGCTGGGCGGCAGGCGCTTGATGTAGAGCGCGGTTTGCTCCCTATCGTAGGCGAGCATTTCGTCAAACTGCGCGTCGCGCTGCTCTTCGCTTTGGTTACGGTAGTCAAACACCTTCAAGCCCCATGCGGCTTCTAGCTCGGCGCTGCTGAGATCAAACAGGCAGCTGCTGCCCAGCTCGCCGCGAATTTGTTGCAACAAATCGTCGGTGCTTTGAACACGTTTCAGGCTGCCGCATGATTTGGCAACGGGCTGGGCATTGCTGGCAGCGGCGGCGTTGGATGCGGCGCTGGGGGTGTGGGATTGCGGATGGCAGGCGGCGAGCGCTGCTAGGGCAAGGAGAGTGAAGGGTGTTTTCATGATGATGTTGGGGGATGGTTTCAGGCTGCCTTTTAGGCGTTCAATTAACACATCAAAGGCAGCCTGAAAATGGTTATAGCGTTAAATCTTCTGGATAAACAATGAAGTAACCAAACTTACCTTTTTTAACGATGCCGCCTGCGGCTTTGCCTTTTTCGGTTAAGTGATAGGATTTACCTTGCAATTCTTGCAAACCCGCTGCGCATAGGCGCTTGTTGCATTCGGCGGTATCTATGCCCCATTTTTCGGCAAGTTTGGCGGCGGTGAGTTGGTTATATTGCTTGTCGCTGTTTTCTTCGGCAAATTCTTCGGTTTTTTCTACCACATCCAAAGAAATTTTTACTTCTTCGCTGATGCGAATAATGCGTTGCGCTTCATCGTAGGCTTCGTTGTAAGTGGCAGTATCATCGCGGCGCACGAGCAGAATGCCCATTTCGTTGTTGTTGATTTGGCTAAATTCGTAGAGATTCAGGCTGGTAATAATGCACGCGCCTTCGCTGATGTAGCATTTGGCGTGTAAGTTAGCGCAATAGCTGGTGCGAACGTAATCCAGCGTTTTTAGCCAGCTGGCTTCGGCAGGCTGTAATTCGCTTTTGCCATACACAATGCGTATGTCAATCTTCATGCGATTTTTATCTTCCAGCAGCTCTTTAATGCGGTCGCTAAATTTGAGATAAGGGCTAATCAGATACAGTCGTTCTTTGGCTTGCTTGATTAACTCTTCTAGGTAATAGGAAGTAGCGCTGGTATTGAGAAATTTAGGCATAAAGATTTCCTTTCTATATTTTCAGGCTGCCTATTCAATCAATCGTTGCCTTTGCGCGCCAGAATCTTGCGCTTGCCCGTGTGGTCGGCAGCGGAAACGATGCCATCGGCTTCTAGCTGGTCAATAATGGTGGCGGCTTTGTTGTAGCCAATGCGCAGATGGCGTTGCAAGGATGAAATGGTGGCTTTTTGCGTGCGGACGATAACTTCAACGGCTTGGTCAAACAGCGGGTCTTTTTCGTTGCTGCCGCTGCCGTTGGGGCTGCCGTCAAAGTTAAACTCGGCTTGTTCGGGCGACAGGATTTCTTCTACATAATCGGGTTCGCCAAATTGTTTCAAATAATTCGCCACGCGGTGCACTTCTTCATCCGCCACAAATGCGCCGTGCACGCGCTGCGGATAGTTTGAACCAGAAGGCATAAACAGCATATCGCCTTGCCCCAACAGGTTTTCCGCACCCATTTGGTCTAACACGGTGCGGCTGTCAATCTTGCTGGACACTTGAAACGCGATGCGCGTGGGGATATTGGCTTTGATTAAGCCTGTGATCACGTCCACGCTGGGGCGTTGCGTTGCCAAGATTAGGTGGATGCCAGCGGCGCGAGCTTTTTGCGCAAGGCGGGCGATGAGCTGCTCAATTTGTTTGCCTGCCACCATCATCAAATCGGCAAACTCGTCCACCACCACCACGATAAACGGCAGTTTTTCCAGCGGTTCGGCATCATCGGGCGTGAAGCTAAATGGGTTGGCGATTTTTTCGCCCCGCGCGGCGGCTTCGGCGATTTTTTCGTTGTAGCCCGCAAGGTTGCGCACGCCCACATGGCTCATCAGGCGGTAGCGTTTTTCCATTTCATTCACGCACCAGTTGAGCGCGTTGGCGGCGTGTTTCATATCGGTTACCACGGGGGCGAGCAGGTGCGGAATGTCTTGATACACCGAAAGTTCCAGCATTTTCGGGTCTATCATAATCAGGCGCACATCTTCGGGCGTGGCTTTATAGAGCATGGAGAGAATCATGCTGTTTACGCCAACGGATTTGCCCGAGCCTGTTGTGCCAGCCACCAAAAGATGCGGCGCTTTTGCCAAATCGGTTACCACGGGCTCGCCTGTGATGTCTTCGCCCAGCGCAAGGGTTAATTTGCTGCTGCTGTTGGCAAAGGCGGGCGAATCAAACACTTCGCGCAGGCGGATGGTTTGGCGTTTGGGGTTGGGCAATTCCAGCCCCATGCAGGTTTTGCCTGGGATGGTTTCCACCACGCGGATGGCGGTTACGCCTAGGCTGCGCGCCAAATCTTTTTCCAGATTGGTTACCGAGCTGCCGCGCACGCCCACATCGGGCTCAATTTCATAACGCGTGATCACAGGGCCAGCATAAGCATCCAGCACCTTCACTTTCACCTTGTATTCGCCCAGTTTTTCTTCAATGGTGATGCTGTTTTCCAGCAAGGCTTCGGGCGTTTGCACGGCGGCGGCATCGTGTTGCGCGGGGGAAAGCAGGTTTAATGGCGGCAAAACGTAACCTTGGCTGGGGTCAATTTCAGGCTGCCCTTGTTGGGCGTAGTAATGGGCGAAATTGGCTTCGGTGAGCGTGATTTCGCTGCTGTCGTGGGCGATTTCGGGCGCGATTTGCGGCGCAGAAGATTGCGGCGCAGCGGCTGGCGGCTGTTGGCTGGCGGCAGGCTGCACGGAATAAAACTGAGCAGGCTCTATGATTTCGGGTGCAGGCAGCGGCGAAGGCTCAACAATGGTTGGCGCAGGAATGGCAACGCTGGCAATCGGCGCGACGGCAGCCTGAAAATGGCTTGGGCTGGCGGCGCTGCCTTTTTCGGCAGTTTTTTCGGCGATGGGCAGCGGCAAGCGATTGGCTTGGGTGGTGAAGCGGGGGGCGTTTTCGGCTTGATGTTTGCGCGCGGCGGGGGTGTCGGTGTGCGACAGGTTTGCCCAGATTTCGCGCTCGGGGATGGTTTTGATTTCATTGAAGCCTTTGGCTTTTGGGCTACGTTTGTCGTCAAACGTGCTTGCCCACGGCTGCGGCTCGGGCAGCGGCGCGAGATTGCCAGCAAGGGCGTTTTGCTCGGCTTGTTGTTTCAGCAGGCGGGCGGCTTGCTGCTTGGCAAGGCTGCTTTGGATGTCGCTGAAATCAATGGTTTCCAAATTGGCGGCAGGCAGGGTGATTTCGCTGTCTGTGGCGAGATTTTCAGGCTGCGGTTGGCTGGCGGCGATAAAGTTGTTTTCCAGCAGATGATTGACTTCGTCTTGCGGTGTGGTGGTTTTGGCGATTAGGGTTACATCGGGCGCGGCAATGGGCGCTTCGCTGTCGCTTAGGGCGCGATGCTGCAAGCGAGTGGCTTCGCTGGGCGTGATGATTGCGACGGCTGGATTGGGGGTTTCAGGCTGCGTGTGCGTATGCGTTTGCAAGGCGCTGAAATCCAGTTGGATTTCTTCGTCTAATGGGTTTTCAGGCTGCCTTTGGGCGGCAAATGTTTGGGGTTCGTTGGATAGATGGTCGGTTGAATGTTCGGGCGCGGCGCGGTTTTCGTCTTCATCGGCGTGGCGCGGTTCTACATGATGGAAGCGGTGGTCAATCAGGATTTCAGGCTGCTCGGCGGCTTGGGTGGCGGCGGCGCGCAGCATATTGCGGGTGGCCTCTTCTAGCGTGATAACGTTTTCGGGCGGCAGCGGCGCGGCTGGCACTTCGGTGGGCTGTTCGGGCGCATCGTCAATCAGCGTGAAGGCGAGACCATCGCTGGGCAGGATGGCGGTTGGCGCTTCGGGTTCTTGCTCGGTTTCTACGGGCAGTTCAAGCTGCTGCGCTTGCGGTTCGGCAGATTCGTTGGTTTCTGGCTCGGCTTTGTAGCCGTCGATGATTTTGTAGCGGGGGTGGCTTTTGTGGTGTTCTTGCAGCTCGGCTTGCCATTGCTGCTCGCTTTTGGCTTGTTTGTAAACGAGATAGGCAAGGGCGGCAATCAGAATCAGGATGAGAATGAAGTACATGATTTTTCGGGCGTTATGATGTCGGGAAAGGGGCGGATTTTACAGGTTTTTACCAAGATTTTGTAGGGGCGATGGGGTTTTCAGGCTGCCTTTAGGGGCTGGATAAGGCAGCCTGAAAACCCAAAAGCCGTAAGACGATGGATAAGACAAAAGGCAGCCTGAAAGCGGTCAATGCGTTTCAGGCTGCCTTTGGGTTTATTTGCTGTGCAAAAAGCGCACGGTTTTTTCTAAATCGCCTGCCATGATGTCGGGCATGGCTTGCAGGGATTTGGCGATGGCGTTGTCAATCAGTTCGCGCTCGGCGGCGGGCGGCTTGGTGAGCACAAAGCCAACTACAAGATTGCGATCGCCTGGATGCCCGATGCCTAGGCGCAGGCGGTAGAAATTGGGCGTGCCGAGTTTAGCTTGGATGTCTTTTAAGCCGTTATGCCCGCCGTTGCCGCCGCCGAGTTTGTAGCGGATTTGCCCGCAGGGGATGTCCAGTTCGTCGTGGACGACGAGTATTTCTTCGGGCTGGATTTTGTAGAACTGGGCGAGCGCGGCGACGGCTTTGCCTGATAGGTTCATGTAGGTGTCGGGTTTGAGCAGCCAAACGTCGCCTTGCGGTTGGGAGACGCGGGCGATGTCGCCGTGGAATTTTTTTTCGTTTTTGAACTGGACGTTCCATTTCCATGCCAGCTCGTCTAGAAACCAGAAGCCTGCGTTGTGGCGCGTGTGTTCGTATTCGGCGGTGGGGTTGCCCAAGCCAACGATGAGTTTGATGTCCATAAGGTGTCCTTTGCGGATGGATTGATGCAGCCTGAAAACGGGTTATCCGTTGGCATAGCGTTCAATGTTGTAGTAATCCACGCCGTAATAGCGTTGAAAAAACGGCACGGGCGTTGCGCTGATTTGCTGCATCAGCGCGGGGAAACTTTCGGCGATGCGGGAAGTGTCGTCGCCGCCGTCGTGTTCGTAGATAAACACTTGCCCGCGATATTTGCCTGTGGTGGGCATGATGAGACATTCGGGCGTGTAGCCAAAATAGGCGAACACCACCGCGCCTGCCCACCAATCGGGCGTGCCGATGATGGCGGGCTGCCCTTGGCAGGTTTCGTATTCGCCGCGCTCGTCTTCGTCTAATTCGTCGGCGGATGCGAACCAGCGTTCCAAGTCGCTTTTTAGCTCTGCCATTTCGGCGATGGGGACAAATATCAGACCTGTTAAGGGGTCGCTGCGGCGAGCAAACAGCTGCACGCCGTTGTGGGCGCGATAAAGCGCGAGCAGCTCGGGGCTGGCGCCGTTTAGTTGTTGCGCGAATTGGGCGATCTCGTCTGCTGGGGCGGGGTCGGCGGCGCGATGGGCGAGTGGGATGATGCCGTTGCTGCCGTCGGCGGATTCGGTGAAATGGGGGTTGGGGGCGGAGAGTAGGGTTTGTAGCATGGTGGGCTTTCGTTTTGCGGTGGGTGGGGTTGGTTTTAGCTTCGCTGAAACTCGCGTTGCTCGTTTTCAGGCTGCCTTTTAGTTTTCAGGCTGCCTTTAACGATTGAGCTACTTCGTCCCCGCCACGATGCGGTTGAGCTGCCATTCCAAAAATAAGCTGTTGGCGCTGGCGCGTTGGATGATTTGCTGATCGGCGGCGCTGGGGGTACTGGGCTGGGGGTTGGCGGCAAGGGTGTCGCCGTTTTGCCATGTGCGGTATTGCTGGTTTTTGGTGTTGTAAAAGCCGTTGTCAGTTAGGATAACTTCGGGGTTGTAGCCATAGCCGCAGAATGGGTTGGCGCTGCTTTCGGCGGCAGTTAGATTGCAGCCTGTTTGGTAATAAGGCGTTTGCGATAGGCTGAGTTCATACAGCGTGGGCAGGATGTCTTTGTGCGAGCCTGCGCGGTTGGGCTGGTATTGCGCTGCTGCGCGGTATTCGTTGGGGACGTATAGGTAAAACGGCACGCCGTGCCCCAGCGCGGTGTCTTGCAGATTGGGGTAGCTGATGGCGCGCATATTGTGGTCGCCCGTGGCAGCGATGATGGTGCGCGGGCTGTGTTGTTTCACTTGGCTGATAAAGTTGCCCAGCTGGTCGTTGCTGTATTTATAGGTGTTGAAAATTTCGTTGAGCGTGTCGCCTTGGGCTAGGCTGGATAGGCGGCTTTGCTCATCAGCGGTAAGCTGGAAGTTTTGACGTTGATGCGGGGCGGGCAGTTGGTAGGGCGGGTGGTTGGTGATGGAAAGCAGCATAATAAACACGGGTTTGCCGTCTTGTTCGGCGCGTTTGAGCTCGTCGGCGGCGTAGCGGAACATATATTCGTCTGGGATGCCCCATGTGGCGGAAACGGCTTGTGGATAGCGGGTTTTGATGGTGTTTTCGTCAACGATTTCGTCTGCGCCCAGATGGCGGATAAAGTTGTCAAAATCGCGCCAGCCGCCGTTGCCTGCGGTGATGTACACAATGCGATAGCCTGCTTTTTTGTAGGGCGTGAACAGGTTGGTGGGGAAGGGTTTGTTTTTGGCGGTGGATTGGCTGATGTTGTTGCGCGGCGAGCGGATGAAAAAGCGGTGCAGGCTGTCGCTGGTGCCATCGCCTTCGGAAACGAATTTGTGGTACACCCAATCTTGCTGAAAATGGTTTTTCAGGCTGCCTAATAGGTTGCGCTCGGGGCTGTCAAACGCGAGCAAATGCGCGCTCATGCTTTCCATTACGGCAAACACAACATTGGGCTGGTGTTGCTCCACGGCAGGGTTTTTCGGCGTGGTGTGGATGAATTGGTTTAAATCGGCGTTGCTGGTTTTGCCGATGAGCTGGCTGATGATTTGCGCGCCCTCGGCTTCGGACACGGGGGCAAAATGGCTGCTGTTGCGGTAGTCGTTCCATGCCCAGCTGATAGACGTGAGCGCGTTGGGCACGAGCTTGTTGATTTGTTGCACGGCGGAAATATACACGGCGGATTGGCGCAGCGGAAATTTGCCAAACGAGCCGCGAATGCCTATTACCAGCGCGATAATCGGCAGCAAAACGATGGCGAACCACACCCCTTTGGATGCACTAGTTTGCGGATGGATGCGGCGTGTGCTGCGATTGAGCAGCCATGCAAACAGCGCGATGGCAACGATTAAGCCAAGCAAGCCGCGGATAACAGGATAGTCCGCCCACATGGTTTTGACCACGGCGCGAGTGTCTTCGTCAAACAAGCCGAAGATGAATACGTCAAACTGGCGGTCGTACACCGAAAAATAAAACCAATTGCCAATCGCCGCGGCAAACACAACCGCAAACAGTGTTGCCAAAAAGGCAGCCTGAAAACGCTGCCACCAGCGGCTAACCGTAGGATGCAGCAGGCTCAATAGCCCCAGCAAAAACGGCAGCGCGATGGTGATGCAGGCGACTTTGATGTCAAACAGCAAGCCTTTGGTGAACAGTGCGGCGGTTTCCAGATTGGGCTGGCTGCGGATGTTATCGGGCACAAAATGGCGAAACATCAGCCAGCGCTCAGCGCTAAACACGATAACAATGCTTGCCCAGAGAATAAACAGTTGGCGGATTTGGCTGCGGTAGGCGGAAAGACGGGTCATGGTTTCAGGCTGCCTTTGGGGGGAGAAATAGGGATAGGATAAAGCTGGCGATGGCACCGATTGCGGCACACAAAATGGCGATTTCATGCACATTAACAGCGCGGGGCAGAATAATGAGTATGTATAAGCTGCTTACCATTGCACCGATTATGCTGGCGATTATGCTGCTGGCAAAGCTGCGATAGCGGCGCAAGGCGGCAAGGGCGATGCCTGTGAACACTGCGGGGAGACAGCCAAAAACGATACTGAAAATAAGCATGGTAAAGACTGTTGTTAGGGTTGGGATTTCTAGGCAATCTTGGCGCGGTATCAGGCAGGGAACGATGAAAGACAGCAAACCGCCCAGCCCGCCGCCGAATAGGGCATAAAGTAGAACAATGCGCGGATAAGGATAGCGAGGCATGATGGATTTCCTTTTTAGAACCTAAAATCTTTGCAAAACCCAAAATAAAACAAGAAATAGTAACAACTGTCATTCCCGCGCAGGCGGGAATCTTGGTTAAATTCATGCAATGGATTGTTTTTTCATACATTTATGTAATGCCTGGCAAGATTCACGCCTGCGCGGGAATGACGGCATTTCTTATTTTTCAGGCTGCTGTTAGGGTTTTGCAAAGGTTTCAACCTGTATTCATTATTTACATAGGAAGAGCGAATACAGGAGACTTTTGTGTTGATTAACTACGTTTCAGGCTGCCTTCATGTAAACAGCCGCCGCACCGCTTCCCAGCCATGATGGCTAATCGCCGCCGTGGCAGCGGCTTGGGTTTTGGGCTTGGCGTGATAAGCAATGCCAAAGCCTGCTGCTTGCAGCATCGGGATGTCGTTTGCGCCATCACCAATCGCCAAAACCTGCTCGCGCGTTGCGCCGATGGCTTGGCGATATTGGTTGAGCAAATTGGCTTTGGCTTGCGCGTCAATCACATCGCCCAACACCTTGCCCGTGAGCTTGCCATCGGCAATTTCCAGCTGGTTGGCAAACGCCCAATCCAGCCCCAAGCGCGTTTTCAGGCGCTCGGTGAAATAGGTGAAGCCGCCCGACACCAGCAAAAACTTGATGCCGTGCGCTTGGCAGTCGCGGATAAAGTCTTCCGCGCCTTGCGCGAGCGCAAGCTTGTGTTCATACACTTCGGCAAGCTGGTTTTCAGGCTGCCCTTTGAGCAGGGCAACGCGCTCTCGCAGCGATTGTTCAAAGTCCAATTCGCCTTGCATGGCGCGTTCGGTGATTTCGGCGATTTGGTCTTTCAGCCCTGCGCTATCGGCGATTTCGTCGATGCATTCTATGGTGATTAAGGTGCTGTCCATATCGCTGACTACCAGTTTCAAGTCGGCAAACGGGGTGTCGGGCATCAGGGCGTAGTCAATTTGGTGGTGTTGGAATTCGGCGGCAGCGGCGGCAGGCACGCGCTCATAATCATGATTAACAGACAGACGCAAAACGGTGTCGGGCAGCGCATCAGGCAGGTCAAAATAATGTTCGCTAATCAGCAGCTGGGCGCTAGCAAGATGGGGCGATTGCAGGATAAGGGATTGGGACATGGTGGGATGTGTGTTGAAATATTTTTAAAACAATAAGCAATAGGCAGCCTGAAAACAGGTTTTCATATGATTGCAGCGGTGTTTTCAGGCTGCCTTTGGGGATGCGAACCCGATAGGCGAATCCGATAAAAGCGACGCAAATCAGGCAAACGATGGCAGCCTGAAAAGCCAAACGGGCAGGATGTTGCGCCTGCGCTTGGGTTTTCAGGCTGCCTTTGGGACAAGAAGCGCGTTTACGCCTGACTATCCAGCCAGCGTTCCGCATCCAACGCCGCTTGGCAACCGCTTGCCGCGCTGGTAATCGCTTGGCGGTAAACATGGTCTTTCACATCGCCCGCCGCCCACACGCCGTCAATATTGGTTGCGCCTGTGTTGCCATCGTTGCCGCCGCGCGTAATCAGATAGCCCGTGGCATCCATATCCAGTTGCCCTTTGAAAATCTCGGTGTTGGGCTGGTGTCCAATAGCAATGAACACGCCTTGCACCGCGATGTCTTCGCTGCTGTCGTCGTTGTTTTGCAAGCGCGCACCTGTTACGCCCGCGTCGTCGCCCAAAATTTCGGCAAGCTGGGCATTGGTTTTCAGGATGATTTTGCCTTCGTCCACGCGCTTCATCAGCTTATCCACCATGATTTTTTCGGCGCGGAACGTGTCGCGGCGGTGGATGAGGGTAACGCTGCGGGCAATGTTGGCAAGGTACAAGGCTTCTTCCACCGCCGTATTGCCGCCGCCCACCACGGCAACGTCTTGCCCCTTATAGAAAAAGCCATCGCAAGTGGCGCAAGCGGAAACACCGCGCCCTGCAAAAGTCTCTTCGCTGGGCAGCCCCAAATATTTGGCAGACGCGCCCGTTGCCACAATCAGCGCATCGCAAGTGTATTCGCCCATATCGCCTTTGAGGGTAAACGGGCGTTGCTGCAAGTTCACGCTGTTGATTTGGTCAAACACAATTTGTGTGCCAAAGCGTTCAGTGTGTTTCAAAAATTGCTCCATCAATTCAGGCCCTTGCACGCCATTGGGAAACGGTGGGTAGTTGTCCACTTCGGTGGTGGTCATCAGCTGCCCGCCTTGCGCCATGCCTGTGATAATCACGGGTTGCAAGTTGGCACGCGCGGCGTAGATGGCGGCGGTGTAGCCGGCGGGCCCGGAACCGAGGATGATGAGTTTGTGGTGTTGGGTCATTTGGGGTTTCCTTGTAAACGATTGGGTTTAAATAATTTTCGGTTTTCAGGCTGCCTTGATGGTGTGTGCAAAGGCAGCCTGAAACCTATTTCAGCGTGCGGATGCCCACCGCGTCTTTGGCTTCTGCCAGCAGTTCTTTGGCTTCGGCGCGGGCTTTGGCTGCACCCGCTTGCAAAATATCTTCAATGCGCGATGGATGGGCAATCAGGTCGTTGTACACATCGGTTTTGTCGTCCAACTCCGCGCCGATTTTGGCGGCGAGCAGTTTTTTCGCTTCGCCCCAAGCCAAGCCTTCGTTGAGCATTTTTTCAAATTCGCGCGTTTCTTCGGGCGTGCTAAACGCTTGATAAATTTCAAACAATGGGCTTTCGTCTTTTTGCTTGGGTTCACCCGGTTCTTTTAGATTGGTTACGATTTTGTTCACCGATTTTTGCCGTTGCTTGGGCGTTTGAAACAGCGGAATGGTGTTGCCGTAGGATTTGGACATTTTGCGCCCATCCAGCCCCACCAATAATTGCACGTTTTCGTCAATCGCCGCTTCGGGCAACACAAAAATCTCTTTGCCAAAGCGATGGTTAAAGCGTTGGGCGATGTCGCGCGCCATTTCAACGTGTTGGATTTGATCGCGCCCCACAGGAATGCTGTTGGCTTTGAACATCAGAATATCGGCAGTCATTAAGATGGGGTAGCTGTATAAGCCCATTTCAATTTCGTAGTCAGGGTCTTGATTTTCGGCGATATTTTTATCTACAGCGGCTTTGTAGGCATGGGCGCGGTTCATCAGACCTTTGGCGGTGATGCAGGTCAAAATCCAGTTTAGCTCCAAGATTTCGGGGATGTCGGATTGGCGGTAGAAGGTAGTGCGTTCGGTGTCCAAACCGCAGGCGAGCCATGTGGCGGCAACGGCGCGGGTGGATTCGGCGATCATTTCGGGATCGTGGCATTTGATGATGCCGTGGTAGTTGGCTAGGAACAGATAGGATTGGGCGTTGTCTTGCGCGGCAGCACGGATGGCGGGGCGAATGGCGCCCACATAGTTGCCCAGATGAGGGATGCCTGTGGTGGTTACGCCTGTGAGAATGCGGTGGGTCATGGCTGGCTCGTTTGTTAAAAAGACAAGGGCAAATCTTAACACAGGCAGCTTGAAAAATCGCTATAATCGCGGTTTTTTCACACCCTATCAAAGGACACATCCATGAGCATTCAAGAGCAAATTAAAGAAGTGGTTACCACGCATCCGATTGTTTTGTTTATGAAAGGTACTAAGCAGTTTCCGCAATGTGGTTTTTCATCACGCGCGGTGCAGATTTTGAAAGCGGCAGGCTGCGAGAGCTTTGCAACTGTTAATGTGCTGGAAAATGATGAAGTGCGCCAAGGCATTAAGGAATTTAGCAACTGGCCTACGATTCCGCAGCTTTATGTGAAGGGCGAATTTGTGGGCGGCGCGGACATTTTGGCGGAAATGTTTGAAGCGGGGGAATTGCAGGAATTGCTGCAATCGGTTGAAGCGTAAGCGTTAATTGATTTTGGGGCTGTACTAGATAAGCCCTAAATACCACACCATCTACGCAGCACTTTAA
>CAUQQW010000036.1:0-17905 GCA_963520365.1 uncultured Kingella sp. | reverse complement strand
AACGCGCCCATGCTCGCCGCCTGCCCCAAGCACAGCGTTTGCACATCGGGCTTGATAAACTTCATCGTGTCGTAAATGCTCATGCCCGCGGTAACGCTGCCACCAGGGCTGTTGATGTAGAAATAAATGTCCTTATCAGGATTTTCGCTTTCCAAAAACAGAAGCTGCGCCACCACCAAATTGGCGGTATGGTCGTCCACAGGGCCAACGAGAAAAATAATCCGCTCTTTAAGCAAGCGCGAATAAATGTCAAACGCGCGCTCGCCGCGTCCGCTTTGTTCAATCACGGTGGGGATTAAGGTGTTGTTTTGAATATCGGGTAACATGGTTTTTCCTGTATCTTGAATGGGTTAAAACAAATTGCGTGGCGAAATAGTCAATAGGGCAGGGCATCCGTTTTCAGGCTGCCGCAATGTGCCGCACTAAGGCAGCCTGAAAATGCGTTTGCAAATGGTCTAACAAAAAAGCACCCAAGCAATCAATCGCTTTGGTGCTTTTTGATGATGCGGTTAAGCGTTTGCGCCCATCACTTCTTCAAAGCTCAATGCTTTTTCGGTAACTTGGGCTTTGCCCAGCACATAATCCACCACATTGGCTTCCACCGCCAAATTGGTTGGGCCTGCCAAGCGGCTGCGGTCTTCAAAGTACCAATCAATCACTTCTTGCGGGTCTTCATAGCTATCGGCAACGTCGGCAATAATGGCTTTCACTTGCTCGTCGGTGGCTTGCAATTTGAATTCTTCTACCATAGTGGGCAGCAGCAAGCCTAGGGCAACACGTTGTTCTGCACGCTCGGTGAACATATCCGCAGGCAAATCAAAGTTTGAAGCATCCAAGCCTTGTTGCGCGAAGTTTTGTTTCATTTCATCTGCCAAGCGTTGCGCTTCATCGCGCACAAAAACTTGTGGCAAATCAAACGAATGCGCTTTGCGCAAGGCTTCCATTACCGCTTCGGTGTTGCGTGCATCCACGCGGCGTTTCACTTCGCGGGCAACGTTTTTCTTAATTTCTTCGCGCATTTTGGCAACATCGCCATCGGCAATGCCCAAGGCTTTGGCAAAATCGGCATCCACTTCGGGCAACACAGGCTCGGCAACATTGTGTACGGTGATGGTGAACACCGCTGTTTTGCCTGCCACGTCTTTGCCGTGGTAATCGGCAGGGAAGTTCACTTCCACATCTTTGCTTTCGCCTTCTTTCAAGCCCAACACGCCTGCTTCAAATTCAGGCAGCATTTCGCCGGTGCCCAGAAAAAATGGATAGTTTTTAGACGAACCGCCTGCAAAAGGCTTGCCGTCAATTTTGCCTTCAAAATCAATAATCACGCGGTCGCCATTTTGCGCTTCGCGCTCTACGCGGTTAAGGCGTGTGCGTTGTTTGCGCAAGATTTCAATGGTGTTGTCCACTTCTTTATCGCCCACTTCGGCGCTCACTTTTTCAATGGTAAGGGCAGACAAATCGCCGATTTTGATTTCGGGGAAAGTTTCGTAAGTGAACGCCACTTTCAAAGCATCGGCGCTCTCTTCGGTTTGCACGGGTTCAATTTTGGTTACAGCGGCGATGCGCAGGTTTTGCTCTTGCGCTTCTTTGTTAAATGCTTGTTGTGCCAAATCGTTTAACACGTCGTTTTGAATGCTGGCGCCATACATTTGAGCAACCATTTTCAACGGCGCTTTGCCAGGGCGAAAACCGTCAATTTTCACGCGGCGTTGCGCTTTTTTCAGCTCTTTGTCGGTGGCTTCGTTGATGTCCAACCAAGACAAAGATACGATAACTTTACGTTCCAATTTTTCTAATGTTTCAACTGCTGCGCTCATGGCTTGTCTTTCTTTCGTTGATTTTGATGGGAAAATAAAACGCGCAAGTGTATCACAAGGTTGCGTTTTTCGCATCTTTTTTGCGCTGTTTTGCTGCATATCGCTTGACGCGCTGGCGGCTCGCTCGCTATAATGCGCACTTCTTTGCCCAGATGGCGGAATTGGTAGACGCGCTAGTTTCAGGTACTAGTGTCCGTAAGGACGTGGAAGTTCGAGTCTTCTTCTGGGCACCAAATTTTGAAGGACTGCTTTTGCGAGCAGTCCTTTTCTTTATGTGAGCAATCCCTTTTGTCTGTCTTCAATTTTAACGGCATCCTGCATGGCTTTAGCTTCGCAAAAGCTCGTAAACGCGCTTTCAGGCTGCCTTAACTGCTCTTGTTGCCATGAACCGAACTTCTGCCTATGCGCTGATTGCGTTGTTTACTTTGCTGTTTGTGATTTTGTTTGGCGGCAGCAGCCAGCTTGCTGCTTATCGCAATCCTGCACCCGCGCTAATGCTCACTAGCTCTATCGCGCCGATTCCTGCCACCGCGTTCATCTATTTAAGTCTGCCTGTGTTTTTGGTGTGCGCGGCGCGGCGGCTGAATTTGGCGGCGCAATGGTTGTTCTTTTTGCTGCTGACCAGCGAGCTGCTTATCGCCAGCGTTGCGTATCAGCTTTATCCTGTTCACGTTGATTTTACGCAGCCTTACACGCCGCAAGACGGCTGGCAAACCTTGCTGCGCATCGCGCACACCATCGGCATGAGCCACAACTATCTGCCTTCGCTGCATTGCGCCTTTGCCACCACCGCTGCTGCTGTGTTGCATGGTGCGATTGCGCGGCCCTATCGTCCGCTGGTTTGGCTGTATGCCGCTGCCATCAATATCAGCACGCTTACCATCCACGCTCATCATCTGCTGGATTTGCTAGCGGGCAATTTGCTGGTGTTGCTGCTGTGGTATCCCGTTCGCCATTGGGCGCGGCGCAGTTTTTCGGGTTATCAAGCCCATGCGCTGTGGCTGCATAACCAAGTGCAATTTGCTCGCCGCCATCGGCGTTATGCGCTGATCAGTCTTATTTTATACAGCCAATATTTGGCGCATCCCAAGCGCAGCCGATTGATGATTGCGGGCTACTGCTTTTTGCAAGCCTATGACGATATTATGGATGGCGATCGCGCGCTGAAAGGCAGCCTGAAAAACGCGATTACGCTGCAGCAACACGCTGCTGACATTATGCAGCAATGGCAGGGCTACGCGCTAAGGCAGCCTGAAAACGGAAAATATGCGTTTCAGGCTGCATCGGACGGTGCTGGCGCATGGGGTGCGGGGCAGCCTGAAAAGCCGTTATCCGATTTGCCCGCGCTGGCGGATTTGTTTAACCAACAGCTTGCGCGATTGCCCAGCTATGCCGAAGCACACGCCGAAGTGACGCGGCTGTTGCAGCTGATGCAAGCCGATGCGGTGCGTGCGCAAACTCGCCAGCTTTATCCGCAGGCGCAGTTGCAACGGCATTTGCAGCAAACCTTTATTTCATCGCTTAATCTGCTGTTTCATGCCCAGCAAAGCCGCACTCGCGCCGAGCATATTCCGCAGCTGGCGCACGCGCTGGCGTGGTGTTCCATCACGCGCGATTGGGATGATGATCTTGCGCACGGCATCATCAATATTCCTGCCGAAGTGTGGCACGCTGCTGCGCTGGCTGCCGATGAGCGCGACGGGCGCGTTATCAGCCGAAACCCTGTTATCGCTGCGTGGCTGGCTGAACAAAAACAACGCGCCGAGCAGGATTTGCGCGAAGTCTTTTTCAGGCTGCCGCAAATCAAACGGCAAGACCCTGCTGCGGCGCAAATTATCGGCTTGTTTGCGCGTTCGGTGCGGGGATTTGCGCGGAAGCGGTATCCGCAAAGGTTTGGCGAAGGGAGGTGAAATGAGAGCGGGGCGGTTTTCAGGCTGCCTTGTGTGGTGGTGGTTTGTTGGTAAACGTTGTTCCAAATGATTTGGCAAAAGGCAGCCTGAAAATGTATACAGAAAAACGTTTTAGCTTCGCAACTCTGCTGCGCTACGCAGGCTGCATCAAATCAAGCAGAAACCTTGTTGTTCAAATTATCCAACGCTTTCTTTGCTTATTCGGTGCGGCAGTTTGCTTGTAAACATTATCCCAAGCGATTAAAAGGCAGCCTGAAAATCTGAATATCAGTTTTCAGGCTGCCTTTGCGTTATTGCCAAACCGCCAGCTTGGGCATGGGTTCAACTTGGTAGCCGCTTTCGCGCAGCAGCATAATCAAGCCTTGGTTGCCGATCAAATGCGCGGTGCCAACGGCAAACAGCGTGGGCTGCTTGGCGGCTTCGGCTTGGATTTTCGGCAGCCAGTTGCGGTTGCGCGCCACAATCAGCTGTTGCACAAACCAATCGGCAAGCTGTTGTTGCTGCTCGCGCGAAAGGCTGCTTTCGGGGTCAAATTCGGTGTCTTTTTGCAAAAGGGCGGGGGTTTGGATGAAATCGCCGTTGGCATAGGCTTCGGCGATGATTTTGTCGTCGTGTTTTTTGGGGCGCTGCGCCCAGTCTGCCAGCCCCGCAATCACCAGCTCTTCGGGCAGGATGCGGAAATAGGAAAGGACTTCAATGTGCTGTTCCAAATTGCCGCGCGGCTTGCGCTGCTCGGCGGCTTGGGCGGTGATGAGATTGTCCACGCCTGTTTCGGTGCTGTCGCCCGCTTCGCGCAGGCTAAGGGTGGCGAGAAAGGCTGCCCACGGGTGGTAGTGGTCTAGATTTTGGGCGAAGGCTTCGGCGTTGGGGTAGGTGAGAATGCGCTTTTTCAGGGCAGCGAACGCGGGTGCGCCCAGCTTTTGCGACAGCGGCGTGTCGCTGATCATGGCTTGCACAATGATTTGCTGCGTGCTTTCGGGGATGTCGTCGGCCACTTCGGTGATGATTTTTTGGCTTTGGTTCACCAGTTGGGCTAGGGCGGGGCTGATGCGGGCGTTGGCTTTGCCGATGTGGATGGTGCCGAGAAGATAGGAATCAGGCTGCCCTGCCTTGCTGATTTTCCACAGATTGCTTTCCAGCTGAACGCTGTGCCAGTCAAACGGGGTTTGGCTGTATTGCTTGGGCGCGGGCAGGGATGGCGCGTTGCGTGTTTTGGATTGGGATTTTGGCGCGGCGGGATTCGGTTGCCAAAATTGGATGCCGATGTTGGCAAGAATCAACAGGGCGATAAAGGCGATAAGCAGTTTAAGGTGTTTGCTGTTCATGGTTTTCAGGCTGCCTTTGGGCAGCGGAGTTATTCGCGATGATAGGGGTGGTTATTCAAAATGGAGACGGCGCGATAGAGCTGCTCGGTGAGTAATACGCGCACCATGCCGTGTGGCAGGGTGAGGCTGGATAGGCGCAACATCAGGTGGGCGCGTTGTTTGAGCGCGTCGGTCATGCCGTCTGCGCCGCCAATCACGAAGCAGGGATGAACGCCGTTTTGTTGCCATTGGCGCAGGTGCTCGGCGAGTTCCATGGATGTGGGGGCTTTGCCGCGCTCGTCTAACACGATGAGATGGGCGTTGGCGGGCAGGGCTTCTAGGATGCGTCTTTCTTCGGCGACCATGCCTTGCGCGCTGCTGATGCCTGCGCCGCGTTTTTCGGGTTTGATTTCTTTGAGCGTGTAGTGAATGTCGCGCCCAAAGCGTTTGCTGTATTCGTTTACGGCTTCGGTTACCCAATGGGGCATTTTGGTGCCGACGGCTAGGATGGTGATGTTCATGGTGGGGAGTGGGGGGGTTAAGGCAGCCTGAAAATGGGGTTGACTGGTGTGGGGTGGGGACATTTATGGCGACGAGCCGTCGCCACTCCATTTGTGTGGCTTATGGATTTTCAGGCTGAAACTTTTGCAAAAATTGTAACTGATGGAGCGTCGGCGGCTCGCCGACATCTTGGTAAACCAATCATGCGATGTTTAATAAGTATTGGCGACGAGCCGTCGCCGTTCCATTTGTTGCTAAGGTGTTTTCAACCTTGCGCGTTGCGCTGCGGTATACCCCTTTATATCCAAATCAAAGATTTGGACAAATGGATAAGGCTGCCGTTGGGTAGTCGTTATGTTGAAATATCCAGTTAAATTCAGTATGCAAGGCGTGCCTACTTGTTTGCACGCCATTGGGCTTTGCTACACGGTGCGTGGCAAAGCCACACGCCCTACTTGTGCCGCTGTTTAATCGTTTGGCGTGTTGCCCGTCATCATCATCAGCAACACGATGTTTTGAATGGTGTTGTAGATAATGGGATGCTCTTCTTCGTAGGTGTTCATAAAGATAAGCAGGGCTTGGTGGAGCTGGGCAAGGGCTTGCTCGGGCTGGTGGGTTTGCAGGTGGTGGTAGGCGTGGCGGGAAAGGTATTTGGCGTAGAGCGGGTGGTCTGTGCCGACACGGTGGGCAAGGTGTTGCGCGGCTTGGTGGTAGTGTTCGGCGGCTTGGTGGTAGTGTTTGAGCGCGTCTAGCGTGGCGGCGAATTCGCAATGGGCGTGGGCGATGCTGGGGTGGTGGGCGGGGGCGGTTTGTTCTAGGGTTTGCACGGTGTGTTGCAGGATGGATAGGGCTTCGGTGGCGTGGTCTTGCTGGCGATAAACGGCGGCGGCGTGGGTGTAGGCTTGGGCGGTTTGCGGGTGGTGCATGCCGTGTAGGCGTTCAAATTGGGCGGCGGCTTGTTCGTAGTGGTGCAGGGCTTGGGCTAGGTTTTCTTGGGCGTAGTAGCTGTTGCCTAGGTCGTCGTGGATTTGGGCGATTTGTTCGGCTTCGCGGGCGAGCGATAGGGCTTCTTGTTGGCTGTGTTGGGCTTCGCTGGCTTGGGTGGTGTGCAGTTGGTTGTTGCCCAGTTGGTTTAGGGCTTGGGCGAGCGTGGTGGGGTTGTCGTGTTGGCGGTAGATGTGTATGGCTTGTTTGAGCAGGGGTTCGGCGGCGGCGTAATCGCCGTTGGCGGTGTGCCATGCGCCAAGGTTGAGCAGGCTTTGGGCGTGTTGTGGGCTGGTTTCGCCGTGGGTGTGCTGGGTGTAGTCGTGGGTGTCTTGCAGCTCTTGGGCGAGTTGCTGGTGTTGGTAGTTTTGGATTTGGGTGCGGTGGCGTTGCTGTTGGGCGTTGAGTTGGTGCGGGGTCATGGTGGGGGGTAGGGCAGCCTGAAAGCGTGAATGTTTACGATTATGGTTGATTAAAACGGCGGGCGTTGTCGCCTTGTCTCATTTTTATCTTAACCAACCAAATATGGTTTTCAGGCTGCCTATGGGGGTTTAGGCAGCCTGAAAAGCGTTTGCGGTGTTAGTTATCGGCGGCGTGCCACGGTTTGCTTGCGCCTGTGTGAAATTGGGGTTTTTCACCGCCCCAAAGGGCTTCGATATCGTAGTAATCGCGCACGGCGGGGAGCATGACGTGGATGATTAAATCGTCGGCATCCACCAATGCCCATTCGCCGCTGTCTTGCCCTTCGCTGCTGAGAATGGTGTAGCCTGCTTCTTTTAAATCAACGGCAACATTGTTGGCTAGGGCTTTGACTTGTCGGGTGGAATCGCCGCTGGCAATAATCATGCGGGCGAAAAGCGAAGTTTTGTCGCTGGTGTTGAGTACAACGATGTCTTTGGCTTTGATGTCTTCCAGCGCGTTGACGGCGATGGCGGTCATTTGTTCTAGGTTGGGATGTTCTTGTTCGGTCATGTTGTTTCTTTATGGGTGGAAAAATGGGGGAATTATACTGAATTTTGGGGGGGTAAGGCAGCCTGAAACCCATTTTTAGGCTGCCTATTGTATGCCTATCGCCGTTCTTGTTTGCGAATGAGATACATTGCCCAGCAGCCAAAGGCGGCGGTGGGTAGGATGGCGGAAAGCATGGCGGGCACGCCATAAAGCTGGGTGGTGAAGCCAAATAGTCGCCCGGTGAAGAAGAACAGCAGCCCAAGGCAGATGCCGCCAAAAAGTTTTAAGCCCATGTTGCTGTGTCGCCCTGAATTGGGGGTGAAGGCAAGGGCAACCAGCGCCATAACGATGGTGGCGATGGGATAGATGAGTTTGTTCCACCATGCCACATCGTAGGCTTGGGTTTGCTGGTGGTTTTCTTTGAGATAGCGGATGTATTGCGTGAGCGCGGTGAAGCTCATTTGCTCGGGTTTAACTAATAATACGTTGAGCAAAGGCTTGCCGATGTCGGTTTGCCATTCGCGTTCGGCTTGCTGCTGGGGCAGGGCGTGGTTGTCGGCTAGGGTGGTGCTGTGGGCGTTGTGCAGCTGCCATTTGCCGTTGTTTACGGTGGCTTTTTCGGCGCTGATGGCTTCGGTGAGCTGGAATTGGTCGTTGTATTGCCAGATTTTGATGCCAACTAGGGTGTTGTCGGGCAACATGGATGCGACGTTAATCATGCTGCCTTGTTGTTTAATCCAAACGCTGTTGTGGGTGGCAACCACTTGCCCTGCGCGGGCGTTGGCTTTCATTTCGTCGCCACGGCGGCTCAGTTCGGGCGCAAGCCATTCACCGAGCAACACGGTAACAACGGCAAAAATAGCGCTGAATTTAACGATGATGCCGATGATGTTGGCGGTGGATAAGCCGCTGGTTTTAATCACCGCCAGCTCGCTGTTGTTGGCAAGTTGGTTAAGCGCGATTAAGCCGCCGATGAGCGTGGCAAGCGGCATCAGCTGATAGGCGCGGGCGGGCATTTGCATCAGGATGTATTGGGTTGCCACCCATAAGGTGTATTGGTTTTGCCCGACCACGCTGGTTTCGCTGATTAGGTCAATAAAGCTGTATAGCGCGAGAATGGCAAACAGCGCGTAACAAGAAGCGATGGCGAGACGTTTGATGAGATAGCGGGTGATTAGGTTCATGGTGGTGATTGAGTTTTCAGGCTGCATCAGATGGCAAAGGCAGCCTGAAAAACGGTTTTGAGTTGAATAATCATAAAAAGGGATTTTCAGGCTGCATTTAAGATGGCAAAGGCAGCCCGAAAACAGGGTAGGGCGGTTATCGCCCCAGCAGCGCGGTTTTTAAGCCCTGCCAAAATGGCTGCGCGGGCATGGAGCGCATTCGCAGCAACACGCCAATGCAAACCAGCATCAGCAAATGCATCGGCAGCAAGCCCAGCCAAAAATTGATTTTGCCGTCTTCCACCGCATCGCGCAGCAGGGTTAAGCCGTTTTGGTAAACCAGAAAAAAGCCCACGGCAAGCAAAACGTGATACGAATTGCCCGAGCGCGTGTTGAAATACGACAGCGGAATCGCCAGCAGGCTCAGCAGCACCACGGTAATCGGCAGCGACACGCGCCACATCAATTCGGCTTGGTATTGCGGATTATCGCTGCCCAGCAATTGCGCGGTCGGCACGGTGCGGCGGTGGTCAATCGGATCCACCACTTTGGGCGTGGTGTTGATGATGAGATTGAGTTCTTGAAACGACACTTGGTCAAAATCGCCGCGCCCTGCGATGCCGCTGTAACGATAGCCATTGGTGAGCACCAGCGTGCGCTTGTTGTTAGACAAATCAAAACGCCCTTCCTTGGCAAACACCACGCTATCGCGCCCTGTTTCATCTATATCGCGGATAAACAGGTTTTTCATGATGCCGCCATCGGTGTCAAATGTTTCCACAAAATACACGCGCCCGTCTTTTTTGCCCAATTCGCTAAACGTGCCTGCTTGCACCAGCGACAAATTCTGCTTTTGCTTTAACAATTCGGCGTATTCGCGGCTGCGGTATTCCGCCCACGGCAACACCGAAATCTGCATCACCGCCACCAATATCGCCAACGGCAGCGCAAAGGTGAGCACAGGGCGTATCCATTTTTTCAGCCCCAAGCCGCTGGACAACCAAATCGCCATCTCGCTATCGCGCCAAAAGCGCGTGAGCACGGTGAGCGTGCTGATGTAGGCGGTTAAAACGAGCAGCAACGGGGTCATGCCCAGCGTCCAAAAACCGATGAGCGTGGCAACGGCATCCACGGCAACGCGCCCATCGGCAGCGCGCCCGAGCATATTGATGCCTTGCGTGAACACAAGTATCGCCAGCACCACAAAAAAGATGGCGATGGCGGTGAGTGTGGTTTCTTTGATGAATTGACGATGATAAATCATGGGATGTTTGGGCTATTTTGCGTAAGGGTGGAATTGTAACGGTAAATTGGCTTTTCAGGCTGCCTTTGTTGCGCTCGATGGCATTAAGGCAGCCTGAAAACCTTGTTGCCCCCGTTTAGCCCCAAGCGCAGAAATAAAGGTTCTATGCTAAAATCGCGCGTTTTGAAGCAAATATCTATTGGAGACAACCATGGCTGGACACAGCAAATGGGCAAATATTCAACACAAAAAAGCCCGCGTCGATGCCCAACGCGGCAAAATTTTCACCAAATTGATTAAAGAAATCACCGTAGCCGCCAAACAAGGCGGCGGCGACCCCGCCTCCAACCCCCGCCTGCGTCTTGCTATGGACAAAGCATGGGATGCCAATATGCCCAAAGACAACGTGCAACGCGCGATAGACAAAGGCACGGGCAACCTAGAAGGCGTGGATTATGTAGAACTGCGCTACGAAGGCTACGGCATCGGCGGCGCAGCTCTGATGGTGGACTGCATGACCGACAACAAAACCCGCACGGTTGCCGATGTGCGCCACGCGTTTACCAAAAACGGCGGCAATCTGGGCACAGACGGCTGCGTGGCGTTTAACTTTGTGCATCAAGGCTATTTGGTGTTCGCCAATGTGGACGAAGACGCGCTGATGGAAGCCGCACTAGAAGCAGGCGCAGAAGATGTGATTGTGGACGATGAAGGCATTATTGAAGTCATCACCGCGCCCAACGATTGGGCTGCCATCAAAGCCGCGCTGGAACAAGCAGGCTTTAAATCCGAAGATGGCGATGTAACCATGCGCGCGCAAAACACCACCGAACTGAGCGGCGCCGATGCCGAAAAAATGCAAAAGCTCATTGACGCGCTAGAAAGCCTAGACGACGTGCAAAACGTGTACACATCTGCCGTGTTGGATTTGGGCTAACCTACATACGACAGCCTGAAACTGCTTGCTGTTTGAGCTTCGCTCGTTTTCAGGCTGCCTATCTTTCATAAAAACCAAAGGACAAGTTATGTCATTAAAAACCCAGCTATTACTCATCGCCGCTGCCATCAGCCTTGCCGCTTGTGGCGAAAACCCTACCAGCACAGCTGCATCAACTCCTGCCGCTGCCAGCGCACCTACTAACGCGCCAGCCGCCGCATCCGAAACCACAGCCGCCGCCAGCGCGCCCGAAGCTGCAGCCATCACACTCGCCAGCAAAGACAACAAAGTGCAATTCACGCTGCAAAACACCAACGGCTTGTTTCAAGACAAGCTAGGCGAAGCCAACTTGCTGCCCGAAGGCGTGCCTGCCGAACAAGTTACCCTGTTGCAACGCAACGACGATGCTGATTTAACCCTATCTGTGGTGCAAACAGGCAAAACCGACAAAGCCGCCGACAAATTGTTTGCCGAGTTGAAAAAAGAAATTGAAGGCGACCAAAGCGTGAAAGATGTGCAAGTGGATGAAGCCAGCGCCGATAGCGTGGCATACCGCTACACCCAAGCCAACGAAGACAGCGCCACCAACGAAAGCTGCATCGCCCACCTTTCCGCCGATAAAGAACTCGCCGTGGTATGCGCCACCAGCGGACAAATGTCTGCCAACGAGCTGAAAGACTTGCTGGCAAATGGCGTGAAGTTTAATTAAGCCAGCATGATTACAATAGGCAGCCTGAAAACGGGATTTGGGGTTTTCAGGCTGCCTCAATATTGTCTGGCAAGTGGCGGTGGATGTTTTATCCCATGCTGCAAAATCGCCAGACCTTCTAATTAGACAAACATTGCGTCCACACTCTCGTTTCATCACCCAATAGCTCATTCACTTTCAGGCTGCCTATGTCCACATTCCACCCCCAAGATACTCACCACATGCAACTCGCCCTCGCCCTCGCATGGCAAGGACGTTTTTCCACCAGCCCCAATCCGCGCGTCGGCTGCGTGATTGCGCATGGCAGCCAGATTGTTGGGCAGGGCTATCATGTACGCGCAGGCGCGCCACACGCCGAAGTCCACGCGCTTGCCCAAGCAGGCGCGCTGGCACGCGGCGCAACGGCTTACGTTACCCTAGAACCCTGCGCTCACCACGGGCGCACGCCACCTTGCGCCGAAGCGCTCGTTCGCGCAGGCGTTGCCCGCGTGGTGGCTGCCATGCAAGACCCCAATCCGCTCGTTGCAGGCAAAGGGCTGGAAATTCTGCGCCAAGCAGGCATTCAAGTTGCCAGCGGATTGTGCGAAGCCGAAGCCCGTACGCTCAATCGCGGCTTTTTATCGCGCATTGAACGCCAGCGCCCGTTCGTTAAACTCAAAATCGCCGCCAGCCTAGACGGCAAAACCGCCCTTACCAACGGCGATAGCAAATGGATAACAGGCAAAGCCGCCCGCGCCGATGTGCAAATTCAACGCGCCGAAAGCTGCGCCGTGCTCACAGGCATCGGCACAATTCTTGCCGACAACCCCCAGCTCAACGTTCGCATCCCCACCATCCGCCAGCCGCTGCGCATCGTACTGGACCGCCAACTGCGCACCCCCGCCCGCAGCCAAATCGTCCAAGACGGCGGCAACACCCTAATTTGCACCCAAGCCGTCAGCCCCGCCAATCCCTTTGCCGATTGCCCCAACGTGCAAATAGATAGGCAGCCTGAAAACGACTTATCCCGCCTGCTCGCCCACCTCGCCCAGCAACATCAAATCGGCGAGCTGATGATAGAAGCAGGCAGCACCCTCGCCACCGCCTTTATCCAAGCCGATTTGGTGGACGAAATCGTGTACTACCAAGCACCCAAAATTCTTGGCGACAGCGCGCGCGGCATTTTCAGGCTGCCTGAAAACGAAAAAACGCTCAGCCAGCCGCCACAATGGCAAACCGTGAGCGTGGAAACGTTGGGCGACGACATCAAATGGGTGTTGCAGCGCAAGTGGTAAACATTTTCAGGCTGCCATTTTGTGTAACAGCGGCAGCCTGAAAACTATTTGGTTGCGCTCTATAAAAGGCAGCCTGAAAGTCGCAGGCTTCAACGAAGTTAAAACGAGCGAAGCGATAAAAACAGCCAATGCGTTTCAGGCTGCCTTTCGTCATCTCGCAATCAACTAAACTACCTCCACCCCAAATTCCGCCAACGCTCCCACCAGCCAAAAAATTGGCAAACCAATCAACGCATTCGGATCAGAACAATCCACGCGCTCCAACAACGCCGCGCCCAAGCCCTCGCTTTTTGCCGCCCCCGCGCAAAAAATCGCATCAGGCTCGCGCGCCAAATAACGCGCAATCTGCCCCGCCGACAAAGTTCGCATCCGCACCACCGTTTCATCAACGTGCGATTTAAGGCAGCCTGAAACCGAATCCAACACGCAAACCGCGCTGTAAAACACAATCTCTCGCCCCGACAACGCGCCCAACATCGCCGCCGCCTTCTCCGCCGACATCGGCTTGCCCAGTTGCCGCCCATCGCACCACGCCACCTGATCCGCCCCAATAATCAAATGCGCAGGAAACTGCCCCACCAACGATTTTGCCTTGCCTACCGCCAAACGCAGCGCCGTTTCCCGCGCCGATTCCCCCGCCAAAGGCGCTTCATCAAACACAGGCTTGCCCACCGCAAAATCCAATCCCAAAGCTGCCAACTGCCGCTGCCGAAACACCGAAGAAGACCCCAAAACAACAGGCAACGCCATCGTGCCTCTCCCTTAAAAATATTGACGAAACAAACACAAAATTATATCATGCGCCGTTTATGTTAAACCGAATACTGATTGATTCCCAAGCGTTCACCGCCAAGCAAGAAACCATGCAAGGCACCGTCTCGCTCAACCAACTAGACGAACGCATTTGGACGCACGATTTCACCGACTTGTCATCATCCCTCGCCTACACCCTAACAGGCGGCACAGATAAATGGCAACGCCCCTATTTAACGCTCACCCTTTCAGGCTGCCTACCTCTCCAATGCCAACGCTGTATGCAACCCACAGAATTTGCGTTAAACGAAAACGTGCGAATTGTTCTGTTTGAAAACGAAGAAACGCTAGACGAAGCCATGCTCGCCGACGAAGACCTCGAAGGTATGCTGCAAGAGCCCGAAATAGACGTTTTCTCGCTCATTGAAGACCAAATCCTTATGGCTTTGCCGTTTTCCCCCAAGCACGAACAATGCGGCAACGCCCAGCTAGAAGCCAACAATCAAAGCAAACCCAATCCTTTTGCCGCATTGGCAGGGTTGAAAAAATCGGGCTAACTTTTTATCTTTTATTAACAGGAGTTCAAAATGGCCGTTCAACAGAATAAAAAATCACCTTCACGCCGTGGCATGCACCGTTCACACGATGCGCTGACTGCCCCAGCATTGTCAGTAGATAGCGCAACAGGTGAAGTACACCGCCCACACCACATTTCGCCAAACGGCATGTATCGTGGTCGCAAAGTAGCCAAAGCCAAAGGCGAATAAGCACAGTGGCGCAAAAAGCCAGCGATTGAGCAACAGCAATATCGGCTGGCTTTTTCGTATCAAGCATTTTCAGGCTGCCTACTCTCACACTCATGCAGCCAGAAACATATCCTTACCCCATCAATAGCAAAGCGAGTATCTCCATGGTACAAAAAATTTGGTACACCTACGACGACATCCATCGCACCGTGAAACAAATCGCCCAAAAAATCAACGAATCAGGCATTAAATACGATGCCATGATTGCCATTGGCGGCGGCGGTTTTATTCCCGCGCGTATGTTGCGCACATTTCTTGACGTACCCATCTATGCCGTAACCACTGCGTACTATCTCAACGAAACCGATAGCCAAACCGCCGACACCGTGCAAAAAATCCAATGGCTAGACCCCATTCCCGCCGAACTGCAAGGCAAAAACGTGTTGGTGGTGGATGAAGTGGACGACAGTCGCACCACCATGCGTTTTGTGCTGGATGAATTGGAACGCGATGGTTTCAAAAAAATTGGCGTAGCCGTTATCCACAACAAACTCAAACCCAAAGCCGCTGAGCTGCCCGCAGATGTCGCCTATTTTAGCGGCGTAGAAATTGAAGATTGGTGGATAAACTACCCGTGGGATGCCACCGATATTGAAGCGCACAACCGCCGCGCCGCCGCAGGTGTTCATTCAGACGAAGAATAAAGCTGTAAACCCTTTTCAGGCTGCCTGAAACCCCAAAAAGCGTTTCAGGCAGCCTGAAAGCGTTTTACAATAGCCAAGATTAGCAATCGGCAATTCGCCCAATCAAAGGCAGCCTGAAACCCAATCCAAAGGAAATCTCAACATGATTACCCTATCCGTAGATGCCATGGGTGGCGACATTGGTCTCGCTGTAACCGTGCCCGCCGCCGCCAATTTTCTACAACGCCGCCCCGATGCCAAGCTCATTATGGTGGGCGATCAAACCCAAATCCAAACCGCACTACAACAAGCCAACGCCCCGATGGAGCGCATCAGCATTGTGCACGCCAGCGAAGTGGTTGGCATGGACGAAGCCCCACAATACGCATTGAAAAACAAAAAAGATTCATCTATGCGCATTGCCATCCAGCAAGTCAAAGAAGGGCACGCGCAAGCCGCTGTTTCCGCAGGCAACACAGGCGCGCTTATGGCAACCGCCCGCTTCGTGCTCAAAACCTTGCCGCATATTGACCGCCCCGCCATTGCCAAATTTCTCCCCGCTGAAAACAATCATCTCACCCTAGTGCTAGACCTAGGCGCCAACGTGGACAGCACGCCCGAGCAGCTCCATCAATTCGCCATCATGGGCAACGAACTCTATCGCGCCCTCTATCCCAACCACAACACCCCCAAAATTGGCTTGCTCAACATCGGTACAGAAGACATCAAAGGCACAGAAACCGTCAAACAAGCCTTTCAGCTTCTTCAACAAAGCCCCATCAACTTCATCGGTAACATAGAAGCCAACCAAATATACAGCAACCAAATTGATGTTGTGATTGCCGACGGCTTCGTGGGCAACATCGTACTTAAAACCATAGAAGGCACAGCAGGTTTTATGGGCGGCATCATCAAACAAGAATTTCAACGCAACCTCTACACCAAATTCAGCGCACTCACCGCCCTGCCCGTGCTCAACAGCTTCAAGCGCCGCCTAGACCCACGCCGCTACAACGGCGCAATCTTTCTCGGCTTGCGTGGTATCGTAGTGAAAAGCCATGGCGGCACCGATGCCACAGGTTTTGCCTTTGCGCTAGAAGAAGCCTACCAAGAAGCCCAAGCCGATAGCCTAGCCAAAATTGAACAAGGCATCAGCGAAAAACTCGCCACCGTAGCCCAATAAATAACGGCTCGCCTATCAAAGGCAGCCTGAAAATGCACAACAGGCGTAGGCTACGTTTCAGCCTACGCCTTAATTAACGACAAAAAGCCCCATCTATTTCTCTAATACAGAGAGAAATGGAGTAGGAAAAATGAAATAGATACTCATTCCTGCAAATTTTCAGCCAAATAATCCCGCGGTTTTTGCACAAAACACAACATCGCCAAAACACCTAAAAATAAATTTGCAAAAAAACAACATTATTTAATCGCATGAAATTCTTTTATGAAACAATAAAATAAAATGGGATGAGCAAAAAAGCCCCAAAAAATCCAAAGTGCGCTCAGCGTAAAAACGAAAAATAAGTTTGTTTTTTTCTCTCAAACTAGCTATATTAGCGACTGCGAACTGCAAGGCTCATGTCCCATGAGCTTAACAGGGATTAAAAATGTTCATATGAACACGTTTAATTCTTTTCAAAACTTGTTTAAGTAAACATAAGGAATACAGAAATGAAAAAAACTCTGATTGCTTTAGCTTTAGCTTCATTGTCAACTGCTTCTATGGCAGACGTAATTTTGTACGGTCAAATCAAAGGTGGTGTTGAAACTACTTTTGGTAACAAATTTGGCAAAGACAAAAATAAAGGTACAACTACTCAAATCGTTGATTACGGTTCACGTATCGGTTTCAAAGGTCATGAGCACCTGACTGACAACTTGGATGCTATTTGGCAAGTTGAATCTAAAGTAGATATCGGTGGTGGTTCTAACCGCACATTCAATACTCGTGATTCTTTCATCGGTTTGAAAGGTGGCTTCGGTACTGTTAAAGTAGGTTACCAACAAACTCCAATCAAAGAGTTGAATGGCAAACTGGACCAATGGGAATATAGTTCTCCTGTTGCTGGTTTGGGCACATTTACTCGTGGTACTGACGCTAGCCGTCGTGCTACTGCAATTAGTTACGAAACTCCTGATTTGTCTGGTTTCTCTGCAAAAGCTTACTACTCACCTAGCGAGCAAGAAAACGGTGAAGATACTTACTCACTGGGTAACCATGATTCAAAAGCCAAAGGTATCTATGGTTTGAGCGCAAGCTATAAAAACTCTGGTTTCTTTGCTGATGTTGCTGGTGTATATGCACGTGGCACTACTGCTGCTGCTCGCGCAGGCAAAAAAGGCGGTTACCAAGCATTGGTACAAGCTGGTTACGAAAGCGACAAATGGTTGGCTGGTTTGGCTTACCAACGTGCACAACGTGTAGAGCGTTCTGATTCTGCTTTGAATGCTGATGCTGATAAAGCAAACGAATTGGCATTGTCTGGTGCTTTCACTCTTAACGATGCTTTGACTCTGAAAGGTACTTTTGCTTACGGTTTCGGTGTTAAAGATGTTGATGGCAACAAAATTGCTGGTAACGGCAAATACTACCAAGGCTTGGTAGGTGCTGACTACGCATTGTCTAAACGTACTATCGTTAACGGTCAATACGGTTACCTCCAATCTGGTAAAGGCGAGTCTAAACTTAAAGGCAACGTAGTTAGCGTTGGTATGAAACACAAATTCTAATCTGAGATTATTCAGGCTTAGAATGACAAAACTCCCCGCGAAAGTGGGGAGTTTTTTTGTTGGATCGAATAATCATAAAAGGCAGCCTGAAAACGAGTAGAACCAGTTTTAGCCAAGCTAAAACAGCGTTTAAATACGTTTTCAGAGACCTTTGCAAAATTCCCCAAAATCCCCTAAATTCCCACCAAGACATTTAG
>CAUQQW010000035.1:0-18193 GCA_963520365.1 uncultured Kingella sp. | reverse complement strand
ATGTCTTGGTGGGAATTTAGGGGATTTTGGGGAATTTTGCAAAGGTCTCAGTTTCTTTACATTAGTCTCAACGCCGTTAAAACCGCTTGCCGCCATCGTATCAAAAGGCAGCCTGAAAACGGGATTTTTGCGGTTTCAGGCTGCCTCAATCTCATCCCATCCCTCGTCCCCACAAAAAACCGCCCGAATGCTCATTCATTTTGCATTCGGGCGATGATTATCGCTTCAAGTTTCAGCGCCGCTTAATTAAAACGACACTTTCAGGCTGCCATAGAAGGCGCGGCCAGGTTCGTTGTAGCTTTGCGCGCTGCTGTTGTTGGAGCTGCGATACAGTTTTTTGTTAAACAAATTGTTCACGCCCAAGCGCAGGTTTACATGGTTGTTGAAGCGATAGCCTGCGCTGATGCCCACCAAACCATAAGGTTTCACCGTTTCGCCTGATAAGCCTGTGTTGCGCTCGGCGTTGTTCAAAATCACCGTGCGTGGTTTTTGCTTGCCGTAGTAGGTAACGTTTAACGCTGCGTCAAATTTCTCGTTTGGCTGCCAATTCAGGCTGCTGTTGATGGTGAATTTGGGCGTAACCGACAGCGGATTGCCCGTGTCTTTGTTGATGGATTTGTGCATATAGGTGAAATTGGTCGTCCATTTGAGCGTTTGGTGCAATGGCACGGTCAAATTGCCTTCCACGCCTTCCACCACGGCTTTTTTGGCGTTGGTCCATTGATACATATAGTTACCCAGCTGGCTTAACGCGATGGCTTTGTCGCCTGCCACGATCTTGTTGTGGTAGTCGTTGTGGAAATACGCCATAGATGCTTGGAAGCCGCCTTGTGCAAATTCAAAGCCCAATTCTTTGTTCACGCTGGTTTCGGGTTTCAGGCTGCTGTTGCCCGTCAAATAGCAGCGGATGGAAGCGGGCGTGCCTGCCGCGCAGCCTTGACCGCGCGTGTAAAGAATGTAGTTGGGATTGCTTTGGTAGAGATTGGGCGATTTGTATGCGCGCGCGATGCCGCCTTTAATCGTCCAGCCGCTATCGCCCAGCGTTTGCACAAAGTTCAGCGCGGGGCTCCAATTGTTGCCTGAAACGCTGTTGTGGTCAAAGCGCAGCGCGGGGATAAGCTGCGTGCCGTTGCCTAGGCGGTAGTGGTCTTCTAGATAAAACGAGAAGTTGCTTTGGCTGGTTTTACTGCTGCGCCCTGTGCCAACGCCCGCAAAGCGGTCGGTTTTGCCTTGGTCGGAGAAGCCTTGCACCATAGAGCCTTTGTCGTTTAGGCGGTCGTGGTTGTATTCCGTGCCGATGGTGAGAACGTGGTCGCCGCCGAGTTTAAACGGAATGTTCACTTCGCCAAACAGGCGTTTGGTTTGCAGCGTGCTGTCGGTGAAGTTGCGGTTTTGGTATTGCCCTTCGGGGCCGCCCATCAAGCCTTCGGTTAAGTGGTGGTTTTCGGTGCGGTCAAGCTGCGCTACGACTTTGCTGTCACCCCAGCTCCAATAGCCTTCGTGCGTGAGTGCGTTGCTGATGCGAGTTAAACGCGCGGTTTCCGAGCCATATAGCGATTGCGTGAAGGCGTTGGGGTTGTTGTTTTGGTTGTCGCCCGCGTAGATATTGCCTTGGCGGCTGTATGAGCTGTCTAGCGTGAGCGTTTGCTCGGGTGTGATGCGCCATGCCAAGCGCGCGGCGATGTCGCGGTTTTTCACGCCGTCGCGCCCTGCGCCCATGCTGGTGCTGGTTACGGTGCGACCGCCACGGCGGGTGGTGGTTACGGTGGTGGGGTTGATGTCGGCGGCATCGGCATCGGTTTTATTCAGGCTGCCGTAGATGCGGATGCCCAGTTTGTCTTGAATAATCGGGCCGCTCACATTAAAGCCGATGCGGTTGGTTTCGCCTTCTTTGTGGTCTTGTGGCTGATTGGTGTAGTAGGTTAAGCCGCCATGCCATTCGGTGCTGACTTTTTTGGTGATGATGTTCACCACGCCGCCTGCCGCGCCCGAGCCGTAGCGTGCCGCCGCAGGGCCGCGCAATACGCTGATGGATTCAATATCTTCTACGGGCACCCAGTTGCTGTCGCCGCGCGTGTTGCGCTCGCCGCGCCAGCTATATCGCTCGGCATTGCGCGAAGTTACAGGGCGGCCGTCAATCAAAATCAATGTGTTTTCGGGGCCCATACCGCGAATGTCAATTTGGCGTTTGTTGCCGCGCTCGCCTGATGCGGTGTTGCCCGTTAAATTCACCCCGGGCATAGCGCGCACGATGTCGGAAATATCGTTCACCGCAGGGCGGCGTTCCAATTCTTTGGCGTTGATTTTGGATACGCCCAGCGATTGTTGCAGCTGGCGTTCGGCGGTAACGTACACGGTTTGCAGCTCACCGCCGTCTTGCGGCGCGGCGCTATCGTCTGCTTGGGCAAATGCGCTGGCAAGGGCAAGCGGCAAGATGGCAAGGGTAAAACGAGTCTTCATTTGGCTATTTCCTTTGAGATGGATGTTTACAAAAATGCGCTAAATGTTAAAAGGCGTGAATCATAACGTTTTGCGCTTATCCAGACAAGGCTAATGATAAAAATTATTATTTGTATGAGAAGGATGTGGGTTGGGCACAACGCGGACATAAGAAGGCAGCCTGAAAACGGGTTTTCTCCCTTTTCAGGCTGCTTTTTGCGTAGGCGGTTACATAATCTGCCTGCTTTTGCGGATTGCGCCCGAAAGCTGCGGCTGCGGCACAAAAAGCTGCGGTGAAAACAAGGCTTCTTCTGCCAAGTCTTCGGGCGGCTGCTGGGCGGATAGCGTCGCGCGAAAATGCGCGATCAGGTCTTTGAGCATGGCTTCGTTTTTGGCGGCGGCAATATGATCAACCGTGTGTTCGGGCAGATACAGCAAATGCCCTTGCCCTTCGCAAAGGTAAACCGAATTGCGGGTTTGATACAGCCCCACGCCGAGCTTGTCCAGCAACAGCGAAGTGCGGATAACGTCGCCATTTGAAAAGCGGCGTTTGTAGTCAACTTCTACCACGCCATGCAGCAGCACGCCTGTTTTTTCGGCGTGTCCGTCGTCGTTGCGGCGGTAGTACACCGCCATCAGCCATGTGCCCAGCCGGCAATCAACGGTGATGTTTTTCAGGCTGCCGTTTTTAAAAATGGTGGCGGTGGGTGGGGGATCGGCTCTTAGCATAATGTCTCCAATGTGTGTGGCAAAGGCTTTTTCAGGCTGCCTTGCTTTGGGTTTGGCAATTTTATTTGCTTGATGTTTTTCGGGATTTTTTCTTTTTGGCGATTTCGTATTCAAAGGCTTCCACGCCGTTCAAATCAATGGTTTCGCCGTTGCTTAAAACCAGCAGGTTTTGCTGTCTGTCTATCTCTGCAAAGGCGAAACCCATGTTTTGCCATTTTTGCTTGATTGCTGCCGAGATGGTGTCTTTGCTCGCTTCCCCTTTAAACGATACGCCGCAAAATTTTCTGCCGTCTTGCAGCGTTAATTCACAATTTTCAGATAAGAAACAATAGATTCCGTCTAATTCGTTTTTCTCTAAATGGAATAATTCCTGAAAACGTTCATTGAAATAAAATTTATCGCATTGGATATATAGAAAGCCGCGCGCTATCGGTCCGCCCGGGTGGTTTCCCGGTAGGTCAATGGGATTGGCGATTTTGTCTTGGGACAATATGTCGTATGCGTTTTCTAATGTGTTGTTTGTCATGGTATTTCCGTTTTGCGGCGCAGGCGCAGGGCATACGCGTTTTGTTGTTGGATAAAGGTTTGGCAGCCTGAAACCGCCCATATTGTTTTTCAGGCTGCCTTAACGTTTAGCGGTTGCCGTTCAGCCATTCTTGAAACGATTGCGTGAGCAAGCCGCCGTGCGTTTGCTCGGGATAATGGTGGTATTCGGCGTGCACGCCACGCTGGCGCAGTTGCGCGGCAAGCTGTTCGGCGGCATCGGGCGGCATTTGGCTGTGCGCGGCATTGGCTTTTTGTGGAATGCCCGCGCCGCTTTTTTCAATCGACACATGGCGGTTGGGCGCGGCTTGGGCGCGTTGCGCGTATTGCAGTATCAGCCCGTTGTGCCACCACAGCGAAGGGTCGGCGGCGATGTAATGGCTGAACAACTCGGGGCGCGCAAACAAAACATACAGCGCAAACAGCCCGCCATACGAATGCCCCCACAAGGTTTGCTGCGCGGGATTAACAGGCGCAAGCTGGGCAACGCGCGGGCGGATTTGCTGGGCAATCAAATCTAAAAACGCGGGCGCGCCGCCGTTTTGCCGTCCTGCGGTAAGCGGATCGGGCATCGGTTTGCCGTCCAGATTAGGTGGCGTGTAATCAAAGGCGCGGCGCGTGGTGTCAAAGCGCAAATCGGTGGGATAACCAATCAGCACCAGCACAGGCGGTTGGCGGAAACGGCGCAGGGTTTCAGGCTGCAAAAATTCCAACACGGCGTTGCCATCCAGCGCATACAGCGTAGGATAACCTTCGGGCGGTGGCGGCGCGGTGGGCACGCCAATGAACACGCGCTGGATTTGCTTGTCGGCGCGAACCAGATTGAGCGTGTGAAAAACATAGCCCGACTGCGGCGCGGTGAGAATGGCGGTGTTGGCTGGGCGCGTTACATCGGCAGGCGGCGCAGCGCGGGCGGGCGCAGGCTGGACGTGGGCGGATTGGGGCTTGGTTGGCGGCATAGACATCTCGGCAATAAAAAAATACATGGCTATTCTTCTTCGTACCATTGGTTAATTTGCGCTTCGTTGAGCGTGGTGTGTTGCCAGCCGCTGTTTTCATCGGGGGCGGGGAAGCCGTTGTTGCGGCTTTGTCCCACTTTTTCGCCAAAATGAAACGCGGCGTGCGGATAATTATTGATAAACAACACGGCGATGTCTTGCTGATGGTGCCAGCAGATTTGGATTTTGCCGAGCAGCTGGGCATCGGTCACGTTGTCCACGTTGTAAATATGCAGCGCGGTGGCGATGGGCTGCTGCTCGTTGCGCGTATCCAGCGCGTAGAAATAGCCTGTTTGCCCGTCGTCTTCAAACACAACGGCAAAATGCGGCATGAGCGGCGATTGGGCGTGGCTTTGGCAGGGTTGCCCAACGGCGAGATCGGTTTCGGTGGTGAGATAGAGCATAGGAGTCTGTGAGGGAAAGTGGTTGAAAGGGTGAGTATTTTAGCGGAAAAGGCAGCCTGAAAACGATAAATACTCGTTTTCAGGCTGCCTCTGCTGGTGTTTAAGTTTAATTTGCCCAATCAATCCAACCAAACAATCTCCAATGGGCAGGTGCCGATTTCGTTCCACAAGGCGCGAGTCATGGCTTCGTGTCCGCCGTGGCGTGTGCAGCAAAGCACGGCGCGGGTTACTTCGCTGGTGTCGTGTCCGCTCATGCGCAGCAGGTTAATGGCAACTTGCAAGGGCGGTAGCGTGGGGTTGTAGGCGGCGTTTTCGGCGTAGCGGCCTGTGTAGATGGTGTCGTGCGCCAGCAGGGCGATGCCTGCGTAGGCGTGGGAATAGGGCGCGTGGCAGCTTTGCGCGGCGGCAAAGGCGGCTTGTTCTGCGGCATCTAGGTTTTCAGGCTGCCTAATGGTGTGTTGCACGGGGGTGAGCAGCCGCTCGGGGATGTTTAAATCTTTGGGGGAAAAGCTGTCGGGCAGATAGCTGGCGAGCGTGTTGTCGCGGCTGTGCGGCAGATGGATTTTCAGGCTGCCTGCATCGGGCAACTCGTTGAGAAACTGGCGGCAATGCCCGCATGGCGTGTAGTTCACCACAATATCGGTGATGCGTGTTGCGCCGCGCTGCCATGCGTGCGATACCGCGCTTTGCTCGGCGTGCACGGTTTGCCCCATGCTGGCGGTGGCGCATTCTTGGTTTGCGCCAAAATAGAAGTTGCCTTCGCCATCAATGGCAATCGCGCCCACATGGAACTGCGACACGGGCACCACCGCCAGCTTCGCCGCTTCGGGCAGCAGCGACAGGGCGAGCGCAATTTTATCGCCGTTAAAGGCGGCTGCGCGGGCTTGAACTTCATGATTAGGGATAAAACTCAACATTTTTTTGCGCTCCATTAAGTAAAATTGTAAAAAATTTGGTTAAGAGTGTTGTATTATAACCGCCTGTGTACAACCACATTTTGTTTAAGGGAAGAAAAATGGAAATTTTACATAGCTTGCTGGGCATGGCGGTGCTGATTGCCATCGCCATTGTGCTATCCAAGCATCGCAGCAAAATTAACAAGCGCACGGTGAGCGTGGCGTTTGCCATTCAATTTGCGCTGGGCGCGTTTGTGTTGTATGTGCCTTGGGGGCGGGCGGCGTTGGAATGGTTTTCCAACGGCGTGCAAAGCGTGTTGAACTTCGGGCAAAAGGGCACAGAATTTGTGTTTGGCGGCTTGGTGAGCGACAAGATGTTTGAAGTGTTTGGCGGCGGCGGTTTTATTTTTGCCTTCCGCGTGTTGCCGATGATTATTTTCTTTTCATCGCTGATTTCTGTGCTGTATTACTTGGGCGTGATGGGCTTTGTGGTGAAAGTGTTGGGTGGCGCGTTGCAAAAAGCGCTTGGCACTTCGCGCACCGAAAGTTTGTCTGCCGCTGCCAACGTGTTCGTGGGGCAAACCGAAGCCCCGCTGGTGGTAAAACCGTTTATCGCGCGGATGACGCAATCTGAATTGTTTGCCGTGATGACAGGCGGTTTGGCTTCTATTGCAGGCTCGGTGTTGGGCGGCTATGCGTCTATGGGCGTGCCGCTCACTTATCTGATTGCCGCATCGTTTATGGCTGCGCCAGGGGGCTTGCTGTTTGCCAAATTGATGCACCCTGAAACCGAAACGCCCGAAACCGTTACCGATGACAAATTGAGCTTTGTGGGCGAGGGCGAAACGCCGCCCAGCAACGCGATTGATGCGGCGGCGGCAGGGGCTTCCACAGGCTTGCAAGTTGCGCTGAATGTGGGCGCGATGTTGATTGCGTTTGTGGCGATTATTGCGCTGCTAAACGGCATTGTGGGCGGCGTGGGCGAGCTATTTGGCGTACACGGTTTGTCGCTGCAAAAAATCTTGGGCTGGCTGTTCTCGCCCTTGGCTTGGTTGATTGGCGCATCGTGGGCAGACGCGCAAACCGCAGGCTCGTTTATCGGGCAAAAATTGGTGATTAACGAATTTGTGGCGTATTCCGAGTTCACAAATTACATCAAAGATGCGGCTAATCCTGTGCTCAACGCCAAAACCCAAGCGATTATTTCGTTTGCGCTGTGTGGCTTTGCCAATTTGAGCTCTATTGCGATTTTGGTGGGCGGTTTGTCTATCATGGCACCGAAACGCCGTGGCGATATTGCCAAGCTGGGCGTGCGCGCGCTGATTGCGGGCACGTTATCCAACTTGATGAGCGCAACCATTGCTGGCTTGTTTATTGGGTTGAATTTGCCGTAAAACGGTTTTAGCTACGCTGAACTGCGTTTCAGGCTGCCTTAGGCGAACGCAATAGGCAGCCTGAAAATCCATTTCAGCTAGGCAAGTGCGTTGAGGCAGCCTGAAACCTTTGCAAAACCTGCAACCGATGGAGCGTCGGCGGCTCGCCGACATCTTGGCAACCCAGTCATATTCTGTTTAATCCGCCATTTGGCGGCGAGCCGCCGCCGTTCCATTTTAGATTTCAGGCTGCCATTAGGGTTTTGCATGAAAATCCATTTTAACTAGCCAAGCGCGTTGAGGCAGCCTGAAACGCCATTACAAAAAAGGAAACACCATGAACATCAGCAAAGCCAAAATTCTTTCGCTTTTAGATTTAACCTCGCTGAACGACAACGATACCCCCGCCGTGATTGACACCCTGTGCAGCAACGCCACGCAAAGCATCGGCAAAGTTGCCGCCGTGTGCGTGTATCCGCAGTTTGTGGCGCAAAGCCGCGCAAGGCTGCCTGCAAGCGAAGGCATCAACGTTGCCACCGTGGTGAACTTTCCCACAGGCGATGAGCCATTGGCAGACGTTGTTGCCCAAACCAAACAAGCGCTGGCAGACGGCGCAAACGAAATTGATCTCGTGTTCCCCTATAAAGCCTTGCAGCAAGGCAACGCCGATGCGGGCGCAGCAATGTGCAGCCAAATTGCCACGCTGGTGCATCAGCATTCAGGCAGCCTGAAAGTGATTTTGGAAACAGGTGCGCTCTCGCCCGAATACATCGCCCAAGCCGCGCAAATTGCCATTGCCGCAGGCGCAGATTTTTTGAAAACGTCCACAGGCAAAATCGCCCACGGCGCAAGCCTAGAAGCCAGCGCGATTTTGTTAGACCAAATTGCCCAAGCCAAGCAACCTGTTGGGCTGAAAATTTCGGGCGGCGTGCGCGACATTGCCACCGCGCAAGCCTATATTGCCCAAGCCGCCGCCAAAATGGGCGCAGATTGGGTGCAGCCTGAAAACTTCCGCATTGGCGCATCATCATTATTGAAGGAGCTTATCTCATGCTAATCCAAGAAATCATCCGCAAAAAACGCGATAAACAAGTGTTGTCCAAAGAAGAAATCCAGTTCTACATCCAAGGCGTAACCGATGGCAGCATCAGCGAAGGGCAAATTGCCGCGATGTGCATGGCGATTTATTTCAACGATTTGAACCTAGACGAACGCACCGCCTTAACCCTTGCCATGCGCGACAGCGGCGACAGCCTGAATTGGGATAAATACAACCTAAACGCCCCCACGCTGGATAAGCATTCCACAGGCGGCGTGGGCGATGTGGTGTCGCTGATGCTGGCGCCTATGCTGGCTTCGTGCGGCGGCTTTGTGCCCATGATTGCAGGGCGCGGCTTGGGACACACAGGCGGCACATTAGACAAACTGGAAAGCATCAAGGGCTTTGATATTTTCCCCAGCCCGCAAAAAATGCAGGAAATGGTGAAACAAATCGGCTGCGTGATTGTGGGGCAGACGGGCAATCTCGCCCCTGCCGACCGCAAAATCTACGCCACGCGCGATGTAACCGCCACGGTGGAAAATCTTTCGCTGATTACCGCGTCTATTTTGTCTAAAAAGCTCGCCGAAGGCTTAACCAGCTTGGTGATGGACGTGAAAGTGGGTAATGGCGCGTTTATGCCTACCTATGAACTTTCGCGCGAACTGGCGCAAAGTATCGCCCAAGTGGCGACCCACGCGGGCTGCCAAACCACCGCCCTGCTCACCGACATGAACGAAGTGCTGGCTTCCAGCGCGGGCAACGCGGTGGAAGTGCGCGAAGCGGTGCGTTATTTGCGCGGCGAAGGCAGCCGCAACCCGCGTTTGCACGAAATCACGCTCGCGCTGGGCGCGGAAGCCTTGGTAAATGGCAAACTCGCCGCCAACCGCGAAGAAGCGCGCGCCAAACTGCAAGCGGTGTTGGACAACGGCAAGGCGTATGAATTGTTTGAAAAAATGGTGGTGGCGCAAGGCGGCAGCACTGCATTTGAGCAACTGCCCAAAGCAGCGGTGGTGAAACCCGTGTTGGCGCAAGCGGCGGGCTACATCCAAAGCATGAACACGCGCGATATTGGTGTTGCCGTCATCAACCTTGGTGGCGGACGGCGCGTTGCCAGCGATGCGATTGACCACAGCGTAGGCTTTGACGAAATCTTGCCGATTGGCGCGCGCGTGGAAGCGGATACGCCCATTGCGATGGTTCACGCCCAAAGCGAAGCCGCATGGCAAGCCGCTGCGCAGGCGTATCGCAACGCCGTAAGCATCGGGCAAACGCAGCCTGAAAACCGCCCTATGGTTTACGAAACTTTGGTGGGCTAACACGGCGCGATTATGTTTTCAGGCTGCCTATTGTTCGGATAAATAGGCAGCCTGAAAACCACTGAAAGCCATATCGCCGCGAATAGCTGGCGAGCCTTGGCAACAGCGGCGCGATTGTTTTTGTTGATACAGCCGAGCAAGCTGTTTTCAGGCTGCCGATTATTATTCCGATGCAGCCTGAAAACCATGCAACACGCCGCCATAACCTTTTCAGGCTGCCTTAGATTGCCAGCCAAGCACAACGCAGCCTGAAAACCCCAAATCCCTTTGCATCATGTCTTACCTTATCCCCAAAAGCCTGCTATCCCGCCTTACCCTGCTTGTTACCACATGGCTCATCTCCGCCTTTGTTGCCATTGGCATCAGCATGATGCTGTCGTGGCGGCTGGAAGGCGGCGCGGCAGCGGTAAACGACACAGGCGGCTTGCGCTATCAAACCTATCGCCTGCGCCTGTATCTAAACGACACCGCCAAAGTGCAAAGCCTGATTCAAACCTTTGATCAAACCCTAATCCGCCTGCATTACAGCGATCCCACGCGCCCGCTATTCATCCCGCAAGATCGCACCATCATGCAACATCTCAACCTGTTGCACCAATATTGGGAACACCAAATCAAGCCGCAATACCAATCGCCCAACCCCGATCTCGCCCTGCTAGACAACCACCTAATCCCCAACTTCGTTTCCAGCGTGGATAACCTTACCCGTACCATCGAGCGCAACAACGCCCAATATGTTCAATGGCTGCGCGTGTTTCAAATGGGACTGATGGTGCTGATTTTTGTGGTATCTGCCATCACCATCATCCTGCTGAAAATTTGGATTATCCGCCCGCTCAAAAACCTAGAAAAAGGCGTAACCGCCATTCAAAACAACCAATTTGGCGAACACATCCCCGAAGATAATTCCACCGAGTTTTCCATTGTCGTCAACGGCTTCAACCGCATGAGCAGCTATCTTGCTCAGCTTTATGGCAAGCTAGAACAACAAGTTGCCGAAAAAACCCAAGACCTTGTACACAAAAACCAAACCCTAAACACGCTCTACACCGTTGCCCAAGAGCTCAACCAAACCCAAACCACCCAGCAAGCCGCCCAAATTTTCCTGCCGCATATTCTCGCGCTCACCCAAGCCGAAGTGGCCGATGTGTATATTGGCAACAGCCTAATCGCCCGCCAAAGCAAAAGGCAGCCTGAAAACCCATTTAGCCCAGCATCCGACCATCCTTTCACGCAAAATTTCAACATCCGCGCCAACGAAACCACACTCGGCACGCTCACCCTGCATTACAGCCAAAGGCAGCCTGAAAACCCCGATGCCGAGCTGGTGCAAACCCTTGTTCACCAGCTTGCCCTTGCCATCAGCAATAATCGGCTAGCCGAAGAAAGCCGCCAATACGCCGTTTTGCAAGAGCGCAACACCATCGCCCAAGGCTTGCACGACAGCATCGCCCAATCGCTCAGCTATCTCAACCTGCAAACCCAAATGTTGGAAAACGCATGGGCAAACCAAGAAACCCAAGCCGCGCAAGAAAACCTACAATCCATCAAAACAGGCATCCAAGAATGCTACGACGACGTGCGCGAACTGCTTACCAACTTCCGCACCAAAATCACCCAAAAAAACATCAACCAAGCCATAGAAACCCTAGCCCAACGCCTAGCCGAGCAAACCCACATCCAAGTGCACACCGAATGGCATGGCAACGGCGCCGCGCTCACCCCCAGCCAGCAGTTGCAATTCATCTTCATCCTGCAAGAGAGCCTATCCAACATCCGCAAACACGCCCAAGCGCAAAACGTAACCATCCGCATAGACAACCAACAAGACTACACGCTCACCATCATCGACGACGGCATCGGCTTCAACCCACAAGAAACCCGCACCCGTGACCACATCGGGCTGAACATCATGCAAGAGCGCGCCCAACGCATCAACGCCACGCTCACCATCCAATCCCAACAAAACCACACCCAAATCCAATTAACCCTACCCAAAAAAGAGAGAATCCAATCATGAATATCAACATCGCCCTTATCGACGACCACACCCTATTTCGCAGCGGCATCAAAGCTCTATTAAGCCGTCAAACCGAATTCAACATCGTTGGCGAAGCATCGGATGGATTCAGCGGCGTGAAGCTGGTGGAGCAAACCCAGCCCGATGTGGTGTTGCTTGATCTCAATATGCCGCAAATGAATGGGCGCGATACGCTGGCGCAGATTTTGTCCAGCCGCCCCGAGCAAAAAGTCATCATGCTCACCGTGTCCGAAGACAGCGAAGATTTAACTGAGTGCATTCGCCTAGGCGCGAGCGGCTTTTTGCTGAAAAACATCAATGCCAACTATCTGATTGAATCCATTAAAAAAGTGGTAAACGGCGAAAACGCCTATTCTCCCGAAATGACTGCGCGGCTGGTGCAATCGTTGATTCGCCCCGCCCAATCCGAAAACGCGCTCAACCAGCTCACCCCCCGCGAGCTGGAAACGTTGGGGCATCTTGCCGCTGGATACAGCAATAAGCTCATCGCCAGAAACCTTAACCTTGCCGAATCCACCATCAAAGTGCACGTGCAAAACATCTTGCGCAAGCTCAAACTAGACAGCCGCGTTCAGGCTGCCGTGTTCGCGATACAGCATAAAGTGCCGCTGCCCGAATGCGCCAAAGACGAAAACGCGCAGTAGTCCCAGCCTTGCCATCATCCGCATAACTAAGGTAGCCTGAAAACCGTTTTTTCCGATTTTCAGGCTACCTTTATTGCGTCTGGTTGCCGTTATTTACCGCCGCCATGCGCGATTAAATTCCGTTATAATTCCACCTTTTCCAAAAAATTCCGCCCCCCGATAACCCCGCTTTTGCAAAGCCGAACCCATGCCCCTTCTTTCTATTGAATTTGCCGTTTTCTTGCTGCTGTTTCTGCCGCTTTATTGGGCGCTTGCCCGCCGCCCGCAATGGCAAAATTTCCTGCTGCTGGCTGCCAGTGCAGGCTGGTTGTATCACGCCAATCCCGCTTTTCTTGCCGCCGTGGCAGGGTTGTCTATTTGGGTGTATTTGATTGCCAAGCAATTGGTGCGCCCCCAGCAAAAACACGGCAAACATTGGCTCGCGCTGGGCGTTTCAGGCTGCCTTTTGTTTCTCGCCGTATTCAAATACTACGATTTTTTCCGCCCCTATTTGCAAAACTACCTTGGGCAAAGCGAAATCGTGGACATCCTGATGCCAATCGGCGCATCGTATTACACCTTCCAATCCATCGCCTATTTGGTGGAAACTTATCGCGCCCCACTGGTTAAGCCGTTCACATGGGCAAATTTATTGCTACACCTGAGCTTTTTCCCCACGATTACATCAGGGCCCATCATCCGCTCCGTGTCGTATCAAAACAAAGTAGTCGGCATCGCCCAAGGTGCGCAATCGCAAATCCAAACCACCGCCCCGCGCACCATTTTCCGCCCTGCGCTGGCGGTTTGCTTGATTATCGCGGGCATCGCGCAAAAATGGTGGTTTGCTGGCAGCTTGGGCGATAGCTGGGTGTCGCCCGTGTTTGAAAACCCCGCCCAGTTTGACGGCATCAGCGTGCTCGCCGCCATCTATGGCTACACCTTCCAGCTGTTTTTTGATTTCGCGGGATACAGCGATTTGGTGATTGGCATCGCCATGCTGCTCGGTTTCAGGCTGCCTGAAAACTTCGCCGCACCCTTGCGCGCCTTTAATCTGGTGGATTTTTGGAATCGCTGGCACATCAGCCTGTCCACATGGATACGCGATTATGTTTACATCCCATTGGGCGGCAACCGCCAAAGTTTCAGCCGCACCCAAATCAACCTATTGCTCGCCATGATGTTTTCAGGCATTTGGCACGGATATGGCTGGAACTTTCTCATCTGGGGCACATTGCACGGCATCGCCCTTGTGTGGCTCAATATCGGCAAAAAATGGTTTAAAGGCAAAAAATTGAGCAGCACCGCCATCGGCAAATGGCTCGCCATTTTCATTACCTTCCATTTTGTGAGCTTCACCTTCGTGATTTTCAACGCCCGAGATTTAGACAGTGCCCGCCTGATGTTCCAATCGCTGCTGTATAACAGCAAAGGCTGGGTGGTTTCCGATTGGTACAACATCGGGCTGATTGCCGCGTTTGCCCTGATGATTATTGCCTATCCCATGCTGAGCAAATTGTTCCAATACGCCGTATCCGCCTTAGAAAAAATCCCACTCTGGCTGTGGTTTATCCCTATCGCCCTTGCCCTGATGATTATCATCACCTTCGCTCCATCGGGATTGCCCAATTTTATTTACGCCAATTTCTAAGGCACGCAGCATGAAAACCCAACTCGCCCTTCTTTTTTCGTTCACGCTTGCCGCCGCTGGCGTAACATGGTTTAGCCAAGATTCCATCAACGCTTATTGGCAGCAAACCTACCACCAAACCAGCCCGCTGGAAGCCCTTGCCGCCTATCCCGAATGGACAACAGGCGCAAAATGGCAACAAGCCGCCAACGAGCAATTAGGCAGCCTGAAAAACTGGATTGATGCCCAAAACGAGCAACTGCCTGTAAACATCGCCGCCGCCCAAGAAGCCGCCCGCCGCGAAGCCGAAGCGCAAGCCGCTGCCCGCCGCGAAGCAGAGCGCCAAGCCGCCTTGCGCCAAGCCGAGCAAGCACGCGCTGCCCAAGCCGCCCAAGCGAGCCAAAAGCAGCCTGAAAAACCTGTTGCCCCAGAAAAAGCTGTTTTACGACAAGGAGATGTGGTATTCTTTACAGGCGATTCGCTGATGCAAGGCGTCGCCCCCTTTGTGCAACAAACGCTCAAACAGCAATACGGCATCGCATCCATCAACCTAAGCAAACAAAGCACAGGCTTGTCCTACCCCAATTTTTTTGACTGGCCGCTCACCATTGAGCAAACCTTCAAAGAAAACCCCAATATACGGCTGGTTGTGATGTTTCTCGGCGCAAACGACCCGTGGGATTTTCCCAATCCCAAAGGCGGCGCTTATTTGAAATTCCAATCGCCCGAATGGGAAGCCGAATACCTCAACCGCGTGAATCGCATTCTCAACGTCGCCCAGCAACACAACGCCCAAGTCATTTGGCTAGGCTTGCCTTATATGAAAAAGAAAAAGCTGGACGAGCAAATGCGCTATTTAGACAAACTATTTAGCACGCATCTTAAAAACAAAGTTTTTTGGATACCAACCGCAGGCTTATTAAGCAACGGCGGCAGCGCATACAGCGACTCTGTGGAAGTGGGCGGCAAAATCGTTCGCTACCGCAGCAAAGACGGCATCCATTTCTCTATTGACGGACAAAAATTACTCGCGCAAACCATCATGCAAAAAATTGAGTTTGCGCAACCATAAGGATTGAAATATGGATATAGCAAAAGTGATTCTCGTGTTTGGCGGATTGAGCCTTAATAGCTCCATCCCCCAAACCGCCCAAGCCGACAACACCCCAGCAGCGGTAAGCAGCGCAGGCTTGCTGCAAAACTATGGCAACAACAAACCGCAATGGGTAAAAAAACTACGCAGCATTGCAGGCGCAAAAGACAACCGCAAATTCCGCATCGTGCAAATTGGCGATTCCCACACCGCAGGCGATTATTTCACCGACCAACTGCGCCAACGCCTGCAAAGCCGCTGGGGCAACGGCGGCATCGGCTGGATTTACCCCAGCGCAGTCAAAGGGCAACGCCAAGCCTTGCCACGATACGGCGGCAACGGCTGGACAACGCTCACCAGCCGCGCTTCGCAAGCCGATTTTCCGCTCGGCGGTATCATCGCCCAATCCACCACGGGCGGCGACCTGACCATCAGCTCCACCGCGCAGGGCAGCGAAGGGATGCAAGATGTGGCGCTGTTTATCAAGCCCGCCGCGCCCAATCAAACGCTGAACATCAACGGGCAACACATCCCGATTGAAAACGCAGGCTGGCAAGTGCTCTACACGCAAGCCACCTTGCCGCTTTCCATCAGCAATAATGCGATGCCGTGGACGGTCGGCTTGGTGAACATTGAAAACCAGCGTGCAGGCATCACTCTCTCCGCTATGGGCATCAACGGCGCGCAAATGAGCCAATGGTCAAAATGGCGGCAAAACTGGCTGGGCGATTTAGCCCAAACCCAAGCCGATTTGGTTATCCTTGCCTATGGCACCAACGAAGCCTTTAACGAAAAACTGGATGTGCAGCAAACCGAGCAAACATGGCGCAGCTACATCCAGCAAATCAAACAAGCGCTGCCCGATGCAGGCATTTTGGTAATTGGCGCGCCCGAATCGTTGAAAACCAAAGCAGGCGATTGCGGCACGCGCCCCGCCTATCTGGATGCGGTGCAATCCATGCAAATGCGCGTTGCTCAGCAAGAGCAAACGCTGTATTGGTCTTGGCAAGATGCGATGGGCGGCGCGTGTAGCATGAAAGCATGGTCGGAACAAGGCTTAGCCGCCAAAGACGGCGTGCATTTTTCTAAACAAGGCTATCAACAAGCCGCCGATGTGTTGGCAAATGATTTGATTGCGTTGGTGAAATAAGCTGTTTTATAGCTTTCAGGCTGCCTTTGTTGATGTGAACAAAGGCAGCCTGAAAATTATATTGCTGTTGATAAACCCTAATCGCCCATGCCAAAGGCAGCCTGAAAACGGATTTCAGGCTGCCTTTCAATCATCCACCTCCAATACCACAGGCAAATGATCCGAAGCGGCAAACTGGCTCACATGGCACGCCCCTTTCAGGCTGCCTTTCACAAAAATATGATCCAGCGTTTGCTTTGGTTTCCAGCTGGGGTAGGTCGGCGAATTGGAAGTGAGCCGCGCATAATCGTGGTCGGTAAGCAAGCAAAGCTGCTCCGAATCAGGCGCGCAATTGAAATCCCCCATCAGGCAAACATTCTCAAACGCCGCCAATTTTTGCCGAATAAAGCGAATCTGCCGAAATTGGTCAATCGCGCCCAAGCTCAAATGCACATTCGCCACCACCAGCGCGCCCGCATCCGTGTTCACTTCCGCCGCCAGCATCCCGCGCCCCTTAATCTTGCCAGGCAACGGCTCGTTTACCACTTCGCGCATCGGCGTTTTACTCAAAATCAAATTTCCATGCCGCGACAGCTTGCCCACCACGCGATTGACCTGCCACACCGAATGCGAAAACGGCGTTTGCGCCAACAACTGCTGCGCTTGGCTGTGAAAACCATTGCGCAGCCCACCAAAATCAATTTCCTGCAAACACACCACATCAAAATCACTGATAAAACGCGCAATATCGCCCAACACCTGCCGCTTCGCAGGGCTGGGCAACACCTGCCGATGCAGCCGCAGCGCGTAGCTCAAATAGCTGGTGGATGCAATCGCCGCCTGAATGTTGTAACTCAAAATCCGCATCGCGTTCACCAGCTAAACGAGCGACCCACCATGCCCGCCGCACCATGCTCATTGCCGTAACCCCGCGCATAAGTGCCCGCGCAGCCCGACAGCGCAGCCAACAACAAAACCAATCCAAATAATCTCATCACAGCCATTCCCAAACAACAATGCACAAGCCCCGATTTTAACACCGCAGCAGCCTGAAAACAGGCAATCCCCTTTATTAAACAGCAAAAACAAGCTAAAATCGCGCCCTTTGTTTACCACCCGATTAGGAAAAAATCCAATGAAAACAGCACAAGAACTCCGCGCAGGCAACGTATTTATGATTGGCAACGACCCCATGGTTGTGCAAAAAACCGAATACATCAAAGGCGGACGCTCATCCGCCAAAGTATCCATGAAGCTGAAAAACCTGCTCACAGGCGCAAACAGCGAAACCATCGTGAAAGCAGACGACAAATTTGACGTGGTGGTATTAAGCCGCAAAAACTGCAAATACAGCTACTTCGCCGACCCCATGTATGTGTTTATGGACGACGAATTTAATCAATACGAAATCGAAGCCGACAACATTGGCGACGCGCTCAAATTTATCGTGGACGGCATGGAAGACGACTGCGAAGTAACCTTCTATGAAGGCAACCCCATCTCCGTGGAGCTGCCCACCATCATCGTGCGCGAAGTGGAATACACCGAGCCTGCCGTTAAAGGCGACACATCAGGCAAAGTGATGAAAACCGCACGCTTGGTTGGCGGCACCGAAATCCAAGTGATGTCTTACATTGAAAATGGCGACAAAGTGGAAATTGACACCCGCACAGGCGAATTCCGCAAACGCGCGTAATCCCCCATCGCCACAGCCAAAGGCAGCCTGAAAACATTTGATGCCGTTTTAGCTCCGCTGAAACGCGCCGCGCCCGTTTTCAGGCTGCCTTTGCGTTGGCGGAATGAGCGCAATCGCCTGCCGCGCACGGAGCGGATTGAATGCAATCATCCGCCCGCCCATCCTGCGCAGGCGCATCACGCAAAACAAAAAGGGGCTGTACTAGATAAGCCCTAAATACCACACCATCTACGCAGCACTTTAA
>CAUQQW010000034.1:0-18324 GCA_963520365.1 uncultured Kingella sp. | reverse complement strand
GCCCTTCGAGCAGGCCGGCAATGGCGGTGGGCTGGTCGCCGGCGGGCGGGAAGGGCTGGTGGAGTTTGAAGGGGGAATCGGGGTATTGGATGATTTGCATTTTCAGGCTGCCTTTGGTGTGAATAGAAAAGGGTGGAAATTATACGCGAAACGGCTCAGGCAATCTTTCAGGCTGCCAAAAATGCGGCTGAATGCTGCTGTAAGGTGTTTTCAGGCTGCCTTTGCCGATGGCAATGATAAAAAGAAAGCGACAGAAAATGCGCAAACGAGCCAATCAACAAGCAAAAGCCTTTTTCTACCATAATGCAGCCTGAAAGCAAGCAGAAGCATTCAGAGACAAGCCAAAATAAGCTATAATTTGCCCGTTTCACTTTTCTCAAAATCCATTTCCCAACCTAACAACGGAGTAACGCAATGAGTGCAATTGTAGATATTTTCGCACGCGAAATTTTAGATTCGCGCGGCAACCCAACCGTAGAATGCGATGTCTTGCTAGAAAGCGGCGTGATGGGGCGCGCAGCCGTGCCCAGCGGCGCATCAACAGGTCAAAAAGAAGCCCTAGAATTGCGCGATGGCGACAAATCTCGCTATTTGGGCAAAGGTGTGCTCAAAGCCGTTGAGCATGTGAACAACGACATCGCCCAAGCCATTATCGGCATTGATGCCACCGAGCAAGCCTACATTGACCAAATCATGCTGGAATTGGATGGCACGGATAACAAAGGCAATTTGGGCGCAAATGCTACGCTCGCCGTGTCGCTCGCCGTTGCGCGCGCAGCTGCCGAAGATGCAGGCTTGCCACTGTATCGCTACTTGGGTGGCGCAGGACCTATGGCATTGCCCGTTCCCATGATGAACGTGATTAACGGCGGCGAACACGCCAACAACAGCCTGAATATTCAAGAATTTATGATTATGCCCGTGGGTGCAGAATCGTTCCGCGAAGCCTTGCGTTGCGGCGCAGAAATCTTCCACAGCCTGAAAAAACTGTGCGACAGCAAAGGCTTTCCCACCACTGTTGGCGATGAAGGTGGCTTTGCGCCCAATCTAAACAGCCACGAAGAAGCCTTGCAATTGATGGTGGAAGCCACCGAAAAAGCAGGCTACAAAGCAGGCGAAGATGTATTGTTTGCCATGGATTGCGCGTCTAGCGAGTTTTACAAAGACGGCAAATACCATTTGGAAGCCGAAGGCAAAGCCTATACCAGCGAAGAATTTGCCGAATATCTAGCCGATTTGGTTGCCAAATATCCCATCATCTCCATTGAAGATGGCATGGACGAAAACGACTGGGCAGGTTGGAAACACCTTACCGAAAAACTGGGCGACAAAGTGCAATTGGTGGGCGACGATTTATTTGTAACCAACCCCAAAATCTTGGCAGAAGGCATTGAAAAAGGCGTGGCAAATGCGCTGTTGGTGAAAGTGAACCAAATTGGCACGTTGAGCGAAACCTTGGCGGCGGTGGACTTGGCAAAACGCAACCGCTATACCAGCGTGATGAGCCATCGCTCGGGCGAAACCGAAGACAGCACCATCGCCGATTTGGCCGTTGCCACCAACTGCATGCAAATCAAAACCGGCTCGTTGAGCCGCTCCGACCGTATGGCAAAATACAACCAGCTATTGCGCATTGAAGAAGAGCTGGGCTCTGCCGCTTACTACCCTGGTAAAAAAGCGTTTTATCAATTGAAAAAATAATCGCTGAGCATCAATCGGCAGCCTGAAAACATTGCTGCTGCTTTATTTTCAGGCTGCCTATCTCATCCAAAGGCAGCCTGAAAACACAAAACGGAATAAAAACAATGAAATGGATAACATGGGGCTTGCTGCTCACCCTAGCGAGCTTGCAATACAAAATCTGGCTACACAACGGCGGCTTGCGTACCCAATACGCGCAAATGCAACAACAAGCCGAAAACATCAAACACGAAAACGCCATCATCCGCCACGACAACGCCATGCTGCGCGCCCAAGTGGACGATCTACAAAATGGCTACGACGCGCTATCCGAACTTGCCCGCAGCGAGCTGGGCTATATTGAAGAGGGCGAAACCTACTATAACCTTAAACGCGAATAACCACCGTGCCGTTGCCAGACCGCACGGTTTTCACATCTCGCCAACCGCGCCCCAACATTGCCGCATATAAAGTACACAATCATGAGCCCAAAAATCTCCAAAGAAGAAACCGAAAACGACCCCCGCTATAAATCCTTCGTGCAACAAGTGGTGCAATATCGCACCGTTTACACCCTGCAAGACAGCGAAGATTATTTCGCCGAATGCCCCTCCGAAGTGTATGACGACAACCTCGGCGAGCCCGAAGCCGTGTATTGCTTTTGGGACAGCCTAGAAGATGCCCAATCCTGCCAACACGACGAATGGCGAGACTATGAAATCGTAGAAATTCCATTGGTTGAATTTATGGAAGACATCCTTATCGGCATGGATGAAGACGCGCATTTGGTTGGCGTGGCATTTGACGAACAGCTATACGGCACAGAAGTTGAGCCCGCTGAGCTTTTGCGCGATTTGCTCAACGAAATCCGCGTGCAAAACCAATCGCACGAATACGAAAACTACGGCAAGCTGCGCCATTATTGCGACCTTTGGGAACAAGAAATCGCCGCGCAAAACGCCCCCATCATTCATTAAACATTGCGGCAGCCTGAAAACGCCTTTCGCGCCGCCCAAGCCATCCCCAACAAGGAACATCATGGAAACCGAACACATCAATCAACTGCAAAACCAGCTCACTGACCTATCCCAGCGCAACGCCGACATCCGCGACTACATGGACTACCAAGGCAAAAAAGAGCGGCTGGAAGAAGTCATCGGCTTATCCGAAGACCCCGAGCTTTGGAACGACCCAAAAAAAGCCCAAGAAATCGGCAAAGAGCGCAAGATATTGGAAGGCATCGTTTTAACACTGGACAACATTGAAGCAGGCATCGCCGACAACCGCGAGCTGATAGAAATGGTGGTGGAAGAAAACGATGCCGACGGCTTTGCCGCCATCGTGGCAGACGTTGCCCACTTGGAAAAACAAATGGCGGATTTGGAATTTAAGCGTATGTTCAACCAGCCCGCCGACCCCAACAACTGCTTTGTGGACATCACCGCAGGCGCAGGCGGCACCGAAGCCGAAGACTGGGCGGGCATGCTGCTGAGAATGTACACCCGCTACGCCGAGCGCAAAGGCTTCAAAGTGGAAGTGATTGAGCAAGACGATGGCGAAATCGCAGGCATCAACAACGCCACCTTGCGCATCGAAGGCGAATACGCCTACGGTTTATTACGCACCGAAACAGGCGTGCATCGTCTCGTGCGCTACTCGCCGTTTGATTCCAACAACAAACGCCACACATCGTTTGCATCCGTGTTCGTCTATCCCGAAGTGGACGACAGCTTTGAAATTGAAATCAACCCCGCCGATTTGCGCACCGACACCTACCGCGCATCGGGCGCAGGCGGGCAACACATCAATAAAACCGACTCCGCCGTGCGCATTACCCACATCCCCACAGGCATCGTGGTGCAATCGCAATCCAGCCGCTCGCAGCACGAAAACCGCCGCATCGTCATGGAAATGCTGCGCTCCAAACTGTTTGAGCTGGAAATGCGCAAACGCAACGAAGAAAAACAGGCGCTCGAAGAAGGCAAATCCGACGTCGGCTGGGGCAGCCAAATCCGCTCTTATGTGTTGGATTCTTCGCGCATCAAAGACTTGCGCACCAGCTATGAAGTGGGCAACACCAAAGCCGTGTTAGACGGCGATTTAGACGGCTTTATTGAAGCCAGCTTGAAACAGGGCGTGTAGCTCAATCGTTAAAGGCAGTCTGAAACCTAAAATGGAGCGGCGGCGGCTCGCCGCCAAATGGCTGATTAAACACGGCATTGCTGGTTTGCCAAGATGTCGGCGAGCCGCCGACGCTCCATCGGTTACAGGTTTTGCAAAGGTTTCAGGCTGCTTTGATACATCAAACTGTTGGCATCGCTTGGGCGATTGGCTGGTGTATGCCGCGTTGTAAACAAGACAACAATAAGGCAGCCTGAAAACGCATAACCCCGTTTTCAGGCTGCCTTTGTTTACAGCAAGAACGACCGATTACAAAACCGCAATCGCCGCATCGTAATCAGGTTCTTCTTTGATTTCGGGCACGAGACCAATGTGCAGCACTTTGTCGTTTTCATCCAGCACCACCACCGCGCGGGCAGTCAAACCACGCAATGCGCCATCGGCAAGTGCCACGCCGTAATCCTGCGCAAAGCTGCTGCGGAAGCTAGACAGTGTTACCACGTTATCCAAGCCTTCTGCGCCACAAAAGCGCGCTTGGGCAAAGGGCAAATCGGCGGAAATGCACAGCACCACGACGTTGTTTAACGAAGATGCGCGTTGGTTGAAGGTGCGCACGGATTGTTGGCACACGCCCGTATCAATGCTGGGGAAAATATTGAGAATTTTGCGTTTGCCTGCGAAATCCGCCAATGTTTTGTCGGATAAATCGGCGGCGGTGAGCGTGAACGCGGGGGCGGTTGCGCCTACGCTGGGCAATGTGCCGCTGAGTTGAACGGGTTGTCCTGCTAGTGTGATGGTTGTCATGATGTTTTCCTTGTTGGCTGTACGGTTGAGTTGATTTCAGGCTGCCTGCGTATTGGCATGGCTGCCTGAAATACCATTGCTTTAAGCCGCATCCGCAGCGCAAAGCAGGCGAATAGTAGCGCAACGGCGATAAGAGTGGCAAGCAAGAGAATAGGCAGCCTGAAAAGTATATTTCAGGCTGCCTCAAAACCTATTTAAATTGTCTAATGCGTATTCATATTTGAACCAGCTAATATTCCCATGAATGCCAACATAAAGAAAAGAGCAATCCCAATTAGTATCAGGAGTAGTTGTGCTTTACAGAAATTAGCTTTACTTGGATTTGTTCCACTAGAAAATGCCCATACAAGCAACATGATAATGTTTATTAATGGAATCATTAGCACGATAAGAGTTACGATCCAGTCTCCTATACTTACTGGAGAATCATAAGCACTGTATCTCTCAGGGGGGGGAATTATCGTAGTGTGTCATAGTTACTTCCTAATTAAAAATAACAAAGGTTGGCGAAAGGTTTAATTTTATCAATAAAGATTAAGTTTTGACAATTTTAGTTAATTTTATTGTAGCTACGGTTGTGTTTTTTGCAACACGGTAATTAATGATTAAATTTTTCCTTCACAATATCAAAAAGCAGCCTGAAAACGCCAAACCGCATTTTCAGGCTGCCTTAAAGAACAAAAACAGACTAACGGCGCACCCCGCCCAGCACCGCCATAATCAGCACCGCGCCAAACACCGAAGCCACAAAACCCGCAGGCTCGCCGATGCTGTACCAGCCCAGCTGCTGCCCCAGAAAGCCTGCCACCACCGAGCCCAGTATCCCCAGCCCCGAAGTCAGCCAAAAGCCCATTTTATTGTTGCCTGGCAAAATGGCGCGCGCCACCAGTCCAATAAAAAAACCAATAATAATCATGCCAATTAAGCCCATTGTTGTACTCCTATGCGAGTGTGAAAACGCACACTATAAAGCAAAGCACCGAGCGCGCAAAGGCAGCCAAAATAACAACGGTGCAAGTAGGGGTGTGCCGCAGGCACGCACGCGGGCTTAGGTTGAGATTTTGCAAACTGCGTGCATGGCAAAGCCACACACTCCACACGTTTCTCAATCATGCCTTGCATGGTTTCAGGCTGCCTGAACGCGGGTGCAAATAGAGGCAGCCTGAAAATGAAGTTTCGCGCTCCTACGGCTTGCTGGCAAGCCGTGCGCTGGCTTTTCAATAGTGTAGCTGGGGCGTTTCAGGCTGCCTTTGCGCTGCCCATCAAAAAGCCGTTTGGCATCGCACCAAACGGCTTTCACATCATTTTTAGGCTGCCTCAATCGCCCACTTACTCAACCACGCTCACCCCCGCCTGCGGCGTGCACACAAACACTTCCTCTTTTAACCCCGTGCGCGCTTGATAATTCGCGGCGACGTGTTGGCGCACAGCGTCCACCAAATCGTGCGGCACAAGGGCGACGATGCAGCCGCCAAAGCCGCCGCCTGTCATGCGCACGCCGCCGCGTTCGCCGATGATTTCGCTTGCCAGTTCCACCAGCGTGTCCACGGCGGGGTGGGTGATTTCAAATTCGTCGCGCATGCCCGCGTGGCTTTCTGCCATCAGGCGGCTGAGTACAGGGATGTCGTTGCGGCGCATGGCTTCGGCGGCATCCAGCGTGCGTTGGTTTTCTTGGATGATGTAGCGGGCGCGGCGGGCGGCGGTTGCGTCCAAGCCTTGTTTGCCTGCGTCAAATTGGGCGAGCGATAGGTCGCGCAGGGCTTTCGCGCCAAAGTGTGCGGCGGCGGTTTCGCATTGGGCGCGGCGGGTGTTGTATTCGCTGCCCACTAAGCCGCGCTGCACATGGCTGTGGATAATCATAATCGCCAAGCCTGCGGGGATGGGCACGGCTTGGGTATTCAGGCTGCGGCAGTCAATCAGCACAGCGTGCCCCGCTTCGCCGCGCGCGCTGGTGAGCTGGTCCATGATGCCACAGTTGCAGCCGACAAAGCGGTTTTCGGCGTATTGCCCGATTTTGGCGATTTCGGTTTCGTCCAAAGGCAGCCTGAAAACGTGTTGCAACGCTTTGCCGATGGCGACTTCCAGCGCGGCGGACGAGCTGAGCCCCGCGCCCTGCGGCACATTGCCGCTCACGGCAATGTCCGCGCCTTCGGGCAGCCTGAAACCGTGTTCTGCCAACGCCCAAACCACACCGCGGATGTAGTTCGCCCATTGTTTGTCTGATTGCGTTATCGGCGCGTCCAGCGAGAATTCGTCGCGCTCGTTGTAATCGGCGGCATACACGCGTACGTTGCGGCTGCCGTTGGGGGCGATGGCGACGTGGGTGGCGAAATCTATGGCGCAGGGCAGCACGAAGCCGTCGTTGTAGTCGGTGTGCTCGCCGATAAGATTGACGCGACCGGGGGCGCGGATGAGCGCGGTGTGGGGGCAGGCGAATTGTTGTTGGAAGAGTTGGGGAAGTAGGGTGGGGGTCATGGGGTTTCCTTTGAGGTAGTTTTCAGGCTGCCTGAAAACAGAGATACAAATCAATGGTGGGTTATTAAAGTTTCAGGCTGCCGTTTCAGACCAAAATTTCTTTACTCGGTGGTTGCTACAACACCAACGGCAATCAGTCTGCCGTTTTGCTGCAATAGAAAACGCTGACCTTCGAATACTGCCAGTGGTTTTTCGGCTTCCAGCAACACTTCGGGGGGGTCGCCAGCTGCCACGGTTTGGGGCGAAACGAGCTTGCAGCGCACCGTTTGCCCACCTATCCATATATCCATGCTATCGCCTGCCGACAGAGCATGACCGCCTTCTTCGCGGCTTAGGTTGTAGATATAGCTGTGCAGACGGCGGCTGTTTACTGTCAGCATGGTGGACGGCTGCTGCCGTGGTGTCAGCGTGGCAGCATCAGCAAGCAGCTGCTGCAAGCCCTGATCGCCGACATAAATGCGGGCGTGCTTGCCGTCCATATCATAGCTGTCAAGTAAATCGCGCATTTCCGTAATTTCAAGCTCCAGCAGGTCTTTCAGGTCTTTATTGGTCAGTACCTCGCTTTGGGTAAGAAAAACAGCCAGCGGCAGATAAGCCTGTCGCGCTATCAGTGTGTGTTCACGAATAATAGGTAGCGGTCCAGTTGCGGAATCAAGAACCAACACGCCAAGCGCAGCTTGGTGCGCCATATCAGCGGTTTGAGCGGCAGTAGCTTGTGGCGGTGGCAGTAGAAATAACGCTTCGCTGCCGTCTGGGCAGATGTTTTGGGCGATGCAGTCGGGCAAAACATTTTTGCGCATTTCATCGCCCAGTAAAACGATGCGGCTGCTATTTGGCGCGGTGGTGGGGGGCGTATTAGCTGTTTTTTCACTGCTTGCTTTGTTTGGATAGCAGGCGACCAGAAGCAGAGAGAGTAGGGCAATACACAGAAAAGATATTTGAGACATAACGTTTTTTAATCGGTTTGAGGCAGCCTGAAAATGGGTTTGTGGCTTGCATTGCGGTGGATAAACGAGTTGCCCACCCTACGCGGTTCATTCAACCTATATTTGCTTCTTGCTGCATAACAAATTCCAATAACATAAAAGTAAGACCAGCATACCAACCAGCAGGTGGGCTATCAGATGGATAAAATGAAATCTCAGCAATATAAAATCTTCTTTGAAATTGCTCATATATCCCATTAACACCGTCTTCTACATAAAACAGAATTTCATCTGCGTGAAGATTAACTTCTTCATTTTCAGGCTGCGTTAGTATGTTAATTTTAGGTGTGCATGGTTCAGAGGCAATTTTTAATTGCAATCGCATAATTTTATTACCAGTATGGCGTTCAATTCTAAATGTATTTGAACTTTCTTTTGCATATATCATTTATTTCTCCAAGGATTTCCTGTCCATTTTTCTTCTACTTTTTATGTGTATCTTCATATTTAATACGATTGCCTTCTTTTGCTGTGTTTGGGGTTCGTATCACGGTGGGCAACCAGTTGCTCACCCTACGCTTATTAAGGCAGCCTGAAAATCATCTTTCCAAATAATGCACCAACGGCAACGCCGCCAATCTTTCCGCCGCCTGTTCCGCCGTTAAATCGCGCTGCGCTTCGGCAAGCATTTCATAGCCCACCATAAACTTGCGCACGGTTGCCGAGCGCAACAGTGGCGGATAAAAATGCGCGTGCAGCGTCCATTCGGGGTGGGCTTCGCCGTCAAATGGCGCGCCGTGCCAGCCCATTGAATAGGGGAAGCTGGTTTCAAACAGGTTGTCGTAGCGTGTGGTGAGCTGCTTTAATGCCAACGCCAAATCGGCGCGTTCGGCGGGCGATAAATCGGTGATGCGCTGGGCGGCGAATTTGGGCAACAGCAGCGTTTCAAACGGCCACGCCGCCCAATAGGGCACCACCGCCAGCCAATGCGCGGTTTCCAACACAATGCGCTCGCGGCGGCGCAATTCTTCGGCGGCATAATCTTGCAGCAGGTTGCTGCCATGCAGCCTGAAATAATTTTGCTGCGCGGCGTGCGCTTTGGCGGGCAGGTCGGGCAGAAAATCGCTTGCCCAAATCTGCCCGTGCGGGTGCGGGTTGGAGCAGCCCATCACCGCGCCTTTGTTTTCAAAAATTTGCACCCAGCGGTAGCTTTGCCCCAGCTCGGCGGCTTGCGCTTGCCACACGGCTATCACGCGCTCAATTTCAGGCTGCGTGAGCTGCGGCAGGGTTTTGCTGTGGTCGGGCGAAAAGCAAATCACACGGCTGATGCCGCGCACGCTTTGGCTTTGAAACAGCGGATTGGTGGTGTCGCTGAACGCGGGCGTGTCGGGCAGGAGCGCGGAAAAATCGTTGGTGAACACGAATGGCTCGTGGTAATCGGGGTTGATTTCGCCGTTGATGCGGCTGTTGCGTGGGCAAAGGTAGCAATCGGGGTCGTGCGTGGTTTGCGGCGCGGTGGTAGTTTTTTCGCGCTGCCCTTGCCACGGGCGTTTGGCGCGATGCGGCGAGACCAAAATCCAGCTTTCGGTCAAGGGGTTGTAGCGGCGATGGGGGTGGTCGGCGGGGTTGAACATGGTGAACGCTCGTTGTGTAGTGGTGTGAAATAAACTCGGCTATTTTATGGCGAATCTTTACCAAAACATACATTTTTTTTCAATTTAAATTCAAATCGTTTATGGTGTCGGGCTAATTTTTTGGTTTACAAAGCGTTTTGTTTAAGGGAAACTTGCCCGCTTGTAGTTTTGTGTAATATTTGGTTGTGTTTTGAAAACGCGCTATCTGGCTGTTTTTATGCAACCTTTGTTTCAATAACATTTTCAGGCTGCCTTGGGAATGCAGTTGGCAGCCTGAAAACAATGCAAACCAACTTTGGGAGACGTAATCATGCAATTTAAACCAACATTTTTGGCTACGGTTTTATGTGCTGCTTTGGGCTTGGCAGCTTGCGATGGCGGCAACAACAGCGCGCCTGCGGGCAATGCTTCTGGCGCACAAGCGCAGCAAAGTAGCGCGGCGGTTGATGGACCGAAAGTTGGCGTTACGATTTATAAATACGACGATAACTTTATGTCGTTGATGCGCAAGGCTTTGGAAAACGAAGCAGCAACGCACAAAACGGTTGAATTGCTGCTCAACGATTCGCAAAACAGCCAATCTACGCAAAACGACCAAGTGGACGTGTTGCTGTCCAAAGGCGTGAAAGTGTTGGCGATTAACTTGGTGGACCCTGCGGCTGCGCCAACCATTATCGGCAAGGCAAAAGCGGCAGGTGTGCCAGTGATTTTCTTTAACAAAGACCCTGGTGAAGCCGCGCTGAAAACCTACGATAAAGCCTATTTTATCGGCACTAATCCGCAAGAATCGGGCGAGATTCAAGGCAAATTGGTGGGCGATTCTTGGAAAGCGCATCCTGAATGGGATTTGAATAAAGACGGCGTAATTGATTATGTGTTGCTCAAAGGCGAGCCTGGCCATCCAGATGCCGAAGCGCGTACCAAATATGTGGTGGAAAAACTGAAAGCCGATGGCTACAAAGTGAAACAGTTGCAACTGGATACAGGGATGTGGGACGCTGCTAAAGCCAAAGACATTATGCAGGCTTGGTTGGCTGGGCCGAGCGGCAAGCAGATTGAAGTGGTACTGTCTAACAACGATGCGATGGCAATGGGCGCGGTGGAAGCGATGAAGGCGCAAGGCAAAGTGTTGCCCACCTTTGGCGTGGATGCGCTGCCTGAAGCGTTGCAAATGATTAAAGCTGACACGTTGGCAGGCACGGTGTTGAACGATGGCGACACACAAGCCAAAGCGATTTATGCGCTGGCGGTGGATTTGGCAAACGGCAAAGACCCGAAACAAAATCCTGATTTGAAATTGGAAAACAGCATCATCCGCGTGCCTTATGTGGGCGTGGATAAAACCAATTTGGATAAATTTGTTAAATAATCCGCAAGATTTAAGGCAGCCTGAAAACAGTGAAATGACTGCAGTTCGCACGCAGACGTTTTCAGGCTGCCTTAAAACGATATTTCAGCCCACGCCGCTAATCATACCCAAAACCGCGTAGGCTTTTGTTTAGCCTGCCTGCCGCGATAGGCAGCCTGAAAACCTAAAACACTCATCTATCACGAGATTGAATCATGACCGCTTCGCCCACGCCCGATAACCCAACGCAGCCTGAAAATGAAATCCTGCTCACCATGACCAATGTTCACAAAGCCTTCCCTGGTGTGAAAGCCTTGGACGGCGTGAACTTAACCGTGAAAGCCCATTCTGTACACGCGCTAATGGGCGAGAACGGCGCGGGCAAATCCACATTGCTCAAATGCCTGTTTGGCATTTACGCCAAAGACGAAGGCAGCATTCAATTTTTGGGCAAAGAAGTGAATTTTGGCAACGCCAAAGAAGCGCTGGAAAACGGCATTTCTATGGTGCATCAAGAGCTTAATCTCGTTAAACAGCTCACAGTGATGGACAATTTATGGCTGGGGCGTTATCCCACCAAAGGGTTGTTTGTGGACAGCAAAAAAATGTATGCCGACACCAAAGCCATTTTTGACGAGCTGGACATCAACATAGACCCCAACGAAAAAGTAGCGAAATTATCGGTTTCCGAAATGCAGATGATAGAAATCGCCAAAGCTTTTTCCTACAACGCCAAAATCGTCATCATGGACGAGCCGACTTCATCGCTATCGGAAAAAGAAGTCGCGCATCTGTTTAAAATTATTGAAAAACTGAAACAGCGCGGCTGCGGCATCATCTATATCTCGCACAAAATGGAAGAAATTTTCAAGATTTGCGATGAAATCACCATTTTGCGCGACGGCAAATGGATAGACACGCTGCAAGTTGCCCAAACCAATATGGACGAATTAGTCGCCAAAATGGTGGGGCGCAGCTTAACGCAACGCTTCCCCGAAAAAACCAACACGCCCGGCGAAGTGGTTTTGCAAGTGAGCCATTTAACCGCGAAAAATCAACCGTCTATCCAAGATGTGAGCTTTGAATTGCGCCAAGGCGAAGTGTTGGGCATTGGCGGCTTGGTGGGCGCAAAACGCACCGACATCGTGGAAACGCTGTTTGGCATCCGCGAAAAACAAGGCGGCGAAGTGCGCGTGCATGGCAAGCTGGTGGACAACCATTCGCCCGTGGACGCGATTAAAAACGGCTTTGCGCTGGTAACCGAAGAACGGCGCAGCACGGGCATTTTCGGCGGGCTAGACATCAGCTTTAACTCGTTGATTTCCAACATTCGCGGCTACGAAAAATCGGGCTTTTTGAACAACAAAAAAATGAAAGAAGACACGCAATGGGTGATTGATGCCATGCGCGTGAAAACCCCTGCCCACAAAACGCGCATCGGCTCGCTTTCGGGCGGCAACCAGCAAAAAGTGATTTTGGGGCGTTGGCTGCTCACCAGCCCCGAGATTTTGATGCTAGACGAACCCACGCGCGGCATTGACATCGGCGCAAAATTTGAAATTTATCAATTAATTAACGATTTGGCGGCGCGCGGCAAAGCGGTGATTATGATTTCATCCGAAATGCCCGAATTGCTCGGCACAACCGACCGTATTTTGGTGATGAGCGCAGGGCGCGTGGCGGGCATTGTGGAAACCGCCAAGACCAGCCAAGAAGAGATTTTGCAATTGTCGGCGAAATATTTATAACTTGATAAACACGTTTTCAGGCTGCCTTATGGTTAGCAGGCAGCCTGAAAATCCACTCCATCCAAGGAACTGATTATGAGCACCGCTTCTAACAAAGCATTTGAACTTTTTAAAAACTACGCGCTGTATTTTGTGCTGCTGATTTTGCTGGCTGTGATTGTTTCCAAAGACACCAGCTTTTTAAGCCTTACCAATTTCAGCAATATTCTCACCCAATCATCCGTGCGCGTGATTATCGCGCTGGGCGTGGCGGGGCTGATTGTTACGCAGGGCACGGATTTATCCGTGGGGCGGCAAGTGGGGCTGGCGGCGGTGGTTTCCGCCACGCTGCTGCAAGCAACGGATAATGTGAACAAAGTGTTTCCCCATCTGGGCGAAGTGCCGATTCCGTTGGTTATTCTGCTGGCGTGCGCCATCGGCGCGGTGATTGGCTTGGTGAACGGCGTGATTGTAACCGTGTTGAATGTAACGCCGTTTATCGCCACGCTCGGCACGATGCTGATTATCTACGGCATCAATTCGCTGTATTACGACCACGTTGGCTCTGCGCCCATCGCAGGCTTCACCGAAAGCTATTCGCAGTTCACGCAAGGCTTTTTCAATCTCGGCGGTTTCAGGCTGTCGTATATCACCGTGTATGCGCTGGTGGCGATTGTGTTGATGTGGGTGATTTGGAACAAAACCCGCTTTGGTAAAAACCTATTCGCCATTGGCGGCAACCCCGAAGCAGCGCGCGTTTCGGGCGTGAATGTAACGCTCAATTTGCTCGGTGTTTACACGCTATCGGGCGTGTTCTACGCCTTCGGCGGCTTGCTGGAAGCAGGGCGCATCGGCTCGGCAACCAACAACTTGGGCTTTATGTATGAAATGGACGCGATTGCGGCGTGTGTGATTGGCGGCGTGTCGTTTAGCGGCGGCGTGGGCACGGTGATTGGCGTGGTGATGGGCGTGGTGATTTTCACGCTGATTAACTATGGTTTGAGCTACATCGGCGTGAGCCCTTATTGGCAATACATCATCAAAGGCGCGATTATTGTGATGGCGGTGGCGATTGATTCGTTGAAACACGCGAAGAAAAAATAAGGCGCAAGCCCAAACCAAAGGCAGCCTGAAAATCTGGATAGCGGATTTTCAGGCTGCCTTATTTGTGGTTGAGAGAGCAACAGCGGCGCATCCTTTCATTTAACGTTTCAGGCTGCCTATCGTTTCAACATCATAATCACGTTAAACAAGCTGGCGCACAGCAAAAAGATAATGGAAATTTTGAGCAGATTGCCGCGCAGGCGGCTGGTGTGTTTTAAGTCTTCGCGCTTGTGGTTCAGATTGCTGATCAGCGATTCTTTGGAACGAGATTTGGGTTTGTTTGCCATGGTTTTATCCTTTGAAAAGAGTGAATTATAGCACGATGCGGTTTTCAGGCTGCCCTAAGTGTGGTTGTGTCTTTAAACACACAAGGGCGGCGCATAGGCAGCCTGAAAATGTTGCCTTGTGAAAAGATATGTTAAAATGCTGCGTGTTCAACTGATTAAAAACATAAGGAATACATTATGGCAGCAAACGATTCAGGCAAAACCATTGCCGTTCTCGCCTTGGTTGGCATCCTTGCCGCAGGCGGCTTTATGGGTTATTCGTGGCTCAACGCGCAACACGCCGACCACAATATCTTGTTAAACGACTTTGGCGCGTTCCAAAGCGCGTTATCAGGCGATGCCGATGCGCAATACACCGTGGGCAAGTTTTATGCCGATTCGGGCGATTGGCAAAACGGCATCTTTTGGCTCAACAAATCCGCCGACCAAAACAACACCCAAGCCCTAAGCGAAACCGCGATGGCATATTTGGACGGCAGAGACGGCGTGCCCAAAGATGTGAACCACGCCTGCCGCAACTTGGAAAAAGTGTATGACTTGCATAAAGATGCCGCCAACGCCGCCAACGCAGGCTTCTGCTACGATGAAAGTATGCAAGCCTTTGCCCAAGCCTTGCCGTTTTACAAAGTCGCCGCCCGCGCAGGCAACAACGCCGTGCGCTATAAATTGGCTCGTCTTTACGATTTAGGGCAGGGCACCGCGCAAAATTATGATGCTGCGGCTTATTGGTATCGCCAAGCTGCCAAGGGCAACAACGCGCCTGCTTTGTATTCGCTCGCGCTGATGTATATGCAAGGACACGGCGTGCCCAAAAGCCCATTTGCGGCTTATGTGTTAGCCAAAGCCGCGCAAGCAAAACAAAGCAGCAACGATGCCAACGAGCTTGCTCGCCGCAATTTTGACCGCAAGCTATCGGAAATTGAAACCGCATATTTGCCCAATTCGCCCAAAGCCAAAGCCGAAGTGGAGCAGTATGTGAAATCGCATAGCGGCGAAGAAACGCTGGCTCTGATTGACGAGCGCGTTCCTTACACCGAAACCGTCCCCGAATAATCTGCGGTATCACTGAGGCAGCCTGAAAACCGTTTTGCCCTTTCAGGCTGCCTTGGGGAACACATCAAAGGCAGCCTGAAAAGCCCACAGCGGTGGTTTTCAGGCTGCCGCTTCGTTTACAATCAGACCGTTTGCCAACCATTTTGCAGGAGAAGACTGTGAAAACCACCGACCCTAAACCCGCCGTAAGCCCCGCCAAAGCAGGAAAAGCCCTGTTGCTCGGCACCATCGCGCTGATTGCCGTGCTGCTGCTGATTTTCATCCGCCCCTTCGCCCGCATCGACACCGGGCAGGTGGGCGTGGTGCGCACCTTCAACGGCAAAATCAATGACGAGCCCGCCAACGTGGGCTGGCACACCACCTTCACCAGCCGCATCGACAAATACACCGTCAAAGAAATCCCCGTGCAGCTGCAAGATTTGCGCCCCACCACCAAAGAAAACATCTCCCTGCGCGATTTGGATTTTGAAATCCAATATTCCGTCAACCCGATGAAAGTGCCGATGATTGCCGCCAAATATTCCAATATGAACGGCTACGAGCAAAACAGCAAAATCTACATCCCCGCCTATATGCTGGTGGAAAAACAGGCAAAATCCGTTTCCGCCGACGCGGTTTCCCGCTTTGAAGCGCTCGCCATCAATTCCAAACGCAACGAATTGGAAAACATCATCCGCACCAATCTGCAAAAAGACTTGGATGCCAACGACCCAGACACCTTTATCGTGAGCCGCGTAACCATTTCCAACCTGCTGCCCGATGAGAAAATCCAAGAATCCATCCGCATGATTGCCGATTCGGAAAACCGCAAGCAGGTTGCCATCAACAAGCTGGAAATCGCCAAAACCGAAGCCGAAGAAAACCGCGTGCGCTCGCAGTCGCTGGACGACAAAGTCCTCGCCGAAAAAACGCTGGAAGCGCTGATTAGAATGGGCGAAAAAGGCAACGTGGTCGTGGTGCCGCTGGACTTTAAAGGCACGATTATGACCGGCACCGGCGGCAGCCATACGCCAAACAGCCCCGCGCCTGCGCGTTCGCAGTAGGCAGGGCGGCTTTCAGGCTGCCTCCCCAACCCATCAGGAGAAACCATTATGACCACACCACCCAAACAAATCCGCGCCGTTTACACCGACACTACCATCCGCGTGTATCAGGCATACAGCGATGCCATCGCCGATTCTGCATTGGCAGCGGGGCGCTTCGTGTCGCCGCCGTTTAAAATGGAGCGCATGACGTGGATCAAGCCGTCTTTTTTATGGATGATGTACCGCGCAGGCTGGGGCGACAAAGACGATAACCAAAAACGCATTTTGGCGATAGACATCAGCCGCAGCGGCTTTGAATGGGCATTGCGCCACGCCTGCCTGAGCCATCCGCCCGCAGGCATGAACAGCGCAACATGGCAGCAAACCAAAGCCGCCCACCCCGTGCGCATCCAATGGGATCCCGAACGCAGCCTGAAACTGGAAGCGCTGCCGCACCGCAGCATCCAAATCGGGCTGACCGGCGAAGCCGTGCCGCGCTATGTAAACGAATGGATACAAAACATCAGCGAAATCACCAATTTGGCGCAACAAATCCACGCGCTTGTTGCCCAAGACAACATCGCCGCCGCGCAAGCCCTGCTGCCGCCCGAGCGCGTTTATCCTTTTGACTGGGAGACGGATTTTCAGGCAGCCTGAAAACGTATTTTGCCCTGCCGCTTGGGTTTGGCTGAAACGCGCTTTGCTTGTTTTCAGGCTGCCTAACCAGTTCCCCAAAAGGCAGCCTGAAACCCCCTTTTCGCCCAGCCCAAACGGAGTCCCCATGCGTCGCTTATTCGCCATCATTGTCCTGCTTACTCTTGCGCCCATCGCCCGCGCAGGCGGCGACTACACGCCCGCGCAAATCAGCCAGTTTTCAGGCAGCAGCGAACATTACCAGTTCACCGTAACCCAACAGGGCGAGCGCCTGCTGTACAACGACGGCTGCCACCGCTACCGCGTGCTGATTGAGCCGCGCAAGCACACCCTGCGCGATAAAATCCTGCCGTTTCTCTCGCCAACCGACCATCCCGAGCCGCATGAAACCGAAGCCGCCGCGAAAGCGTTGCAAAACGCCGCTGCGCAAAAGCGCACGGTCAATTTTGGCTACATGGGCGGCGGGCTGTTCCCCGACAAACGGCAAAAATGCCTGTACCACGGCACGGGTATAAAGCTGGATCACGAGTATGTTTTTGTGTATCAAGACGGGCGCGCGGGGCTGTATCCTTATTTGGATGCGCAGTAGGCAGCCTGAAAACCGAGCGGGGCAGAAAGTCGTGCCATGCAGCCTGAAATCCGCTGCCAACCGTTTTCAGGCTGCCCCCAATCCCGCCTGAAAACAATCAAACAAGGAACAATCAAATGGCAAAAGCCCCCAAAACCATCTACCGCTGCACCGAATGCGGCGGCACCGTACCCAAATGGCAGGGCAAATGCCCGCATTGCGGCGAGTGGAACACCCTGCAAGAAGACATCGCCGCGCTCGAGCCAAAAAACGCCCGTTTCCAATCGTGGGCGGTAGACAGCGCTCAAGTGGTGGATTTGTCGCAAGTGAGCGCGGTGGAAGTGCCGCGCCAGCCCACGGGCATGGGCGAACTGGACCGCGTGCTCGGCGGCGGTTTGGTGGACGGTGCGGTGATTTTGCTCGGTGGCGACCCGGGCATCGGCAAATCCACCCTGCTGCTGCAAACCGTCGCCAAAATGGCGCAGAGCCGCAAGGTGCTGTATGTGTCGGGCGAGGAATCGGCTCAGCAGGTCGCCCTGCGCGCGCAGCGGCTGGGGCTGCACAGCGAGGGCATCAACCTGCTGGCGGAAATCCGCTTGGAAGCTGTTCAGGCTGCCTTAAAGCAGCATCAGCCCAAGCTGGTGGTCATCGATTCCATCCAAACCATGTATTCCGACCAAATCACGTCCGCGCCTGGTAGCGTGTCGCAGGTGCGCGAATGCGCGGCGCAGTTCACCCGCATCGCCAAGCAGATGGGCATCGCCATGATTTTCGTCGGCCACGTTACCAAAGACGGCGCGATTGCCGGCCCGCGCGTGCTGGAACACATGGTGGACACGGTTTTGTATTTTGAGGGCGACCAGCATTCCAACTACCGCATGATACGCGCCATCAAAAACCGCTTCGGCGCGGCAAACG
>CAUQQW010000033.1:0-18354 GCA_963520365.1 uncultured Kingella sp. | reverse complement strand
CGTAACGCTCTCTTTTTCCTGCGTGTAGGCTGTCCAAATGGCTTGGCGGTGGTGCAGGGTAAGGCGGGTGTTTTTGTGCATGTTCATTTACGGTATTGTCCTTGAAATACTGTAAACAACGCTAGGGGTTTCTACATGTCAAACCTTCAACACCAGCTTGCGATAAACCCATTCCCCCGCAAACAACACCCCCATCAACACATACGCCACAATCCCCGTATAAACCGCCCACCAGTCATACCATTGCCATAACGCCAACACGGCAGCCACTGCGCCGTTACACACAAAAAAGCCGCACCAAATCTGCGTTACCCGCCGCGTATGGCGCACGCCTTCGGGCGGCAAATCGGGGTGTTGCAAGCGGGCGAGGCGTTCAATAACGGTTTGCTTGGCAAACAGGCTGCCGCCGAACACGGCGAGCATCAGCGCATTAACGGCAACGGGATACCAATACATAGAATGAGGCAGCCTGAAAACCAGCACTGCCGCAAAAAACGCCGCCAGCACCAGCGCAACCGCCCGCTGTCCCGCCGTTTGTGGCATCGCGGCGCGGATCAGCCACAGGGAGCACATCGCCGCTGCCAGCCAAAAAAACGCGCCGTTTTCGCGCCCGTAATACCACAACAGCGGATAGGCAAGGCTGGCAAGGGCAAGCAGAATTTTGGCGAGAAACATAGTCAGATTGAAATTTTCAGGCAGCCTGAAATATTTGCGAAACGCCAAATCAACCCAAGCAAGACTGTTCCCGTACAGATGGCGATTTGGGTTTAGTTCAGGCAATAGATGGTTTCTGCAAGAATTTTCAAGCGATAAATAAGATTCCCGCCAGTATGCCCTTTGAGGCGTAAATGCGGGAATGATGAAAATTGGTTTTCAGGCAGCCTGAAAAAGCGAAATCTAAAAAATGTTTTCAGGCTGCCTGTTTATTGCTTAGCAGCGTCCTGCGGCTTTCAGCAAATCGTTGCATTGGCCTGTTCTACGCAACGCAGCTTTGGCTGCGCTACCCGAACACAGCGCGTCCGAAGTAACAGCACCGATCATGGTAACGGAGTTGGTTACATAGCATTGGCTGGAATGTCCGCCCACGGTGGCGGTAAAGTGGATTGTGATGCCTTCATTTCTACGGTTGCTGATGGTTACTTTGTCGGGACTTGTGCCCAAAGTAAACGCGGCACGTTCGCGCAGTTTGGCTTCGGAAACGGTGGCATTGTTTACGCCAGAGCAGGCGGTTAAAACAAGCGCAGCGGCTAATGAGATGGCGGATAGACGAATGTTCATAAGGTGCCTTTCTTTTGGTTGGTTGAAAAATAAAAATCTGATATAGTTTTCAGGCTGCCTCTGTTACCGATTTTTGGTGTATCGCTTTGCGATACATTGCGGTTTGGTTATTCGGTAAGTTGTGCAGATTCGTTGAGCAATATAAAACGCGTGTGCTGCCTTTGAGTAATACACCCCATTTGAATATAGCAAAGGTTGCCTGAAACTTTTACTGTGTCTATGCGCTGTTGTCGGTAGCCTGAACTTTCAACACCGCTTTCACCACATCGTCCACCGTGCGCACGCTGCGGAAATTCTCGGCATTGAGCTTGCGTCCCGTTTCGCGCTTGATGCGGTCAATCAAATCAATCGCGTCAATGCTGTCAATTTCCAAATCTTCGTAAAGATTGGTATCGGGCTGAATGCGCTCGGGTTCAATTTCAAACAAATTCACCAGCGTATCGGCAAGCAGCGTGCGGATTTCGGCTTCGGTCAGCATTTTTTGTTCGGTCATGGCGCGTCCTTATCCTTGGCGGCTTTTGATAAATTCGGCAAGCGTGTTCACATTGGCAAAATGCTCGCGCAGATTGTCGTTTTCGCCGTCAAGCTGAAAGCCGAAGGTTTTCTGCACCGCCAAGCCCAGTTCCAGCGCATCAACCGAATCCAGCCCCAAGCCCTCGTCGCCAAACAGCGGCGCATTATCGTCAATATCGGCGGGGGTAATGTCTTCCAGCGCAAGGCTGTCAATAATCAGTTGTTTGATTTGATGGTTTAAATCGCTCATGTGGTTTTCCTTGTGAAATAGTCTTGCAAATATTCGTTGAGCCGCCGTGCGGCAATCGGTAGCGGTTTTTCCGCCAGCCAGTCTTCGGGGCGGATGTCGTCGCCCACGGTGATTTCGTAATGGATTTTGCGCGGCGGGATTTGATACCACGGCTGCCCTTTTTTGAAATTGGGCGGGTTCATTTTGATGACCACGGGCGTGATGACTTTCGCGCTGCGTAAGCCGATGGAAACCGCGCCGCGGTGCATTTTAACCTGTCCGTCCCAGCCTGTGCGCGTTCCTTCGGGGAAAATCAGCAGGCTTTGTCCGCTTTGGAACACGGCTTCGATTTCTTCCAGCATTTCCATGCTTTCATCGTTGGGAATATAGCCTGCGGCGCGGATTTGGCTGCTCATGCTGGGATTGCGCACCAAGTCTTTTTTAACGAGGATATTCGGCGCGCTGGCATGGCTCACCAGCAGCACCACATCCAATAAAGACGGATGGTTGGCGAGGATTAACTGCCCGCCGCGCCCAAGTTTTTCCGCGCCGTGAAAGCGAACGGACAACACGCCCGACCATTGCAGATAGCCGACAAAAAACCGCCACACGCGCCCAATCATGCGGCGGGCGGCAAGCTGGCGCGGTACATTGCCATGAGTGGATTTGAGCGTGTAGGGCAGCAGCGCGATTTTGAACAGCACGCCCGCCACGCCGAATAAGACAAAGCCGAACAGCGTGCCGAAAAAGCGGCGGTAGTAATCCCAAGATTTCATGCGCGTTTTTCCCACAGCCAGCGGCGGTTTTCATATTGCCGCGTGTGTTTCAGGCTGCCTGAAAGCAGAAAACGTATCCAGTCCAACGCGCCAAAATAGTTTTCAGGCTGCCCTTGGGCGGCAGATTGCAGGGTTAGGGTAAATTCGTTGCCGCGCTCGATAACCATCGCCAGCGCGTAGGCAAACGGCGCACGCTCGGCGGCAACGGCATATTCGTTTTTAACGGGAGCATCCGCCACCACTACCAACACACGCTCTGCGCCGTCCGACAGCAGCGACACGGCTTCTGCCAACGCGCTTTCCAAGCCGTCTGCGCTCGTTGCCAGCGCGGTGTTTTCCTGCATTTCGCTGCGCAAAATCGCCCATTGTCCCGCCAGCGCGTTGTGCACCGACAAGCCGAATGATGTGGGCGATACGGTGTGCGTTTTCAGCAGTTCGGGCCACAATTCAAAGCTGCGGTTAATCTCGCCGTCGTGCGAAGCGTAAACCAGCGGGCAGCTTGAAAACCGCTCCGCCAAATCCCAAGCCGCTTCGCACACCATCCGCGCCGCCGCGCCCAGCCGCCGCCGCTGCATGGCAGGCAAAAATGCCAGCGCAGGCTTATGCTCGGGCAGATTTTCGGTTTTCAGGCTGCCTTGCGCCCATTCGCGCCATTGTTCCATGTTGGCAAGGCGGTTGGAGGCGGCGTGCCATGCGGCGATGTTGAATGAAAAAGTGCAAACAGTGGGCATAGCGCGTCTTTTCAGGAAAGAAACGGCGCATTTTAACCGAAATTAACACCTTATGAAACCGCAGGCGCATTGTATAATCTCGCTTTTTCAAACGACATCAAGCCGCTATGCACCGCCTTATCTGCCCCATTGAACATCCCGCTTTTCTGCTGCCGCACAGCGGACACATGGTTTTGATTGACCGCGTAACTGAACACCGCGCCGATTTTGTAAGCGTTCAAGCCCATATTGGCGAGCGACATATTCTGTTGCAAAACGGCACGCTGCCTGCCACGATGGGCATGGAAATCATGGCGCAGGCAATCGGCGCGTTTGCAGGGATACAAGCCATCAGCGCGGGCGAAGAAGTGAAACTCGGCTTTCTGCTGGGCACGCGCAAGCTCAATTTGTTTGCCGACCATATCCCCATCGGCACAACACTCGTCGCCACCGCCCACCTTTCCACGCAAGACCCCAGCGGCATGGGCGTGTTTGACTGCGAACTGCGCTGGATTGATGCGCCCAATGATGTGCGCGAGATGCTGCCGCCAAACGGCTTGTTGGCAGCGGCGGCGTTGAATGTTTACAGCCCGAAAGAAGGACGGGCGGTTTGATTTTGTGGTTTTCAGGCTGCCTTTGGAGTGGTGTTGAAAGGCAGCCTGAAAAGCTAAAAAGCATTACGCCTGATTTCAGTCGGGAATATTTGCTTACAGCCGCCGATGTCGTAGCCGAATACGAACCAATCAAACACGAATTAACATAGAGAAAGTTGTCTGAACCCTCTTTTCAGGCAGCCTGAAACCCCAAAAAACTACAGGAACCCCCATGAACAAAACCATTCTCATCACAGGCTCAAACCGAGGCATCGGCAAAGCCGTCGCCCTTGCCCTTGCCACCGACGGCTACGACATCGCCGTACACTGCCACAGCCGCCGCGACGAAGCCGAAGCGGTTGCCGCGCAAATCCGCGCGATGGGCAGGCAAGCCCGCGTGTTGCAGTTTGACGTATCCGACCGCGCCGCCTGCCGCGAAATTTTAACCGCCGATGTGGAAGCCAACGGCGCGTATTACGGCGTGGTGCTGAACGCAGGTTTAACGCGCGATGCCGCTTTTCCCGCATTTTCAGACGACGATTGGGACAGCGTGTTGCGCACCAATCTGGACGGTTTTTACAACGTGCTGCACCCCGTTATCATGCCGATGATACGCCGCCGCCAAGACGGGCGCATTGTGTGCATGGCTTCCGTGTCGGGCATCACGGGCAACCGCGGGCAGGTGAATTACAGCGCGTCTAAAGCGGGCATCATCGGCGCGGCAAAGGCGTTGGCAGTGGAATTAGCGAAGCGCAAAATCACCGTGAACTGCGTTGCGCCAGGGCTGATTGACACGGAAATTGTGGATGAAAACGTGCCTGTTGATGAAATTTTGAAAGCCGTGCCCGCCGCGCGGATGGGCACGCCCGAAGAAGTCGCCCACGCGGTGCGTTTTTTGATGGACGAAAAAGCGGCGTATATCACGCGCCAAGTGATTGCGGTGAACGGAGGATTGTGCTGATGGAAACCAGACGCGTTGTGATAACAGGCATCGGCGGCATTACCGCATTCGGGCGCGACTGGCAGAGCATTCAGGCTGCCTTTCGTGCCGAAAAAAACGCTGTGCAATACATGGACTGGCAGACGCGTTTCCCCGAATTGGAAGCGCAACTGGGCGCACCCGTGCCCGATTACGCACCGCCTGCGCATTGGACGCGCAAACAGCTCCGCAGCATGGGGCGCGTGTCGCAGCTTTGCGTGGACGCGGCGGAACAGGCGTTGGGCGACGCGGGCTTGCTCGGTGATGAACGCATTAAAGACGGGCGCATGGGCGTAGCCTGCGGCTCATCGGTCGGCAGCACCAAAGACATCGGCGATATGGGCGAACTGCTGCTTACGGGCACATCGCGCAATTTCAACGCCAATACCTACGTTCGCATGATGCCGCACACCACCGCCGCCAATATCGGCATCTTTTTCGGGCTGACAGGGCGGATTATCCCCACGTCCAGCGCGTGTTCATCGGGCAGCCAAGCCATCGGCTATGCCTACGAAGCCATCAAATACGGCTTGATTGACACCATGCTGGCAGGCGGCGGCGAAGAGTTCTGCCCATCCGAAGTGTATGTGTTTGACTCGCTCTATGCCGCCAGCCGCCGCAACGGCGAACCCGAGCGCACGCCGCGCCCATATGACACGGCGCGAGACGGCTTGGTTATCGGCGAGGGCGCAGGCATTTTGGTGCTGGAATCGCTGGAACACGCTAGGGCGCGAGGTGCCAAAATCTACGCCGAAATCATCGGCTACGGCGCAAACAGCGATGGCAGCCACGTTACCCAGCCGCAAAAAGACACCATGCAGAAATGCATGGAACTCGCGCTCAAAGACGCAGGCATTCGCGCCGAGCAAGTGGGCTATGTGAGCGGACACGGCACGGCCACCGAAAAAGGCGACATCGCCGAAACGCTCGCCACCGAAGCCGTGTTCGGATTCGTGCCGATGAGTTCGCAAAAAAGCTATTTGGGGCATACGCTGGGCGCGTGCGGCGCGTTGGAAGCGTGGTTTGCCGTGGAGATGATGAACGGTGGCTGGTTTGCGCCTACCATCAATCTGGACGATATTGACCCGCGTTGTGGCAAGGTGGATTACATCACTTGCGGCGGGCGCGAAATTGAAACGGATTATGTGGTCAGCAACAATTTTGCCTTTGGCGGGGTGAATACTTCGCTGGTGTTGAAAAGATGGCGGGGGTAATGTTTTCAGGCTGCCTTTGGATTGCTGAGGCAGCCTGAAAAACAGGCGTAAGTAACAAAATGGAGGCTATTTCGGAGAACATTCTCCCTAAGTAACAAAATGGAGGCTGAGCCTAAGATTTAATTGAGAAATAATCCTTAATAAACCTAATCTTATTCTCCCTACTCATGCCGTGATGACACGCTAAAAGTCGTTTCATGTCCGAGAATGTGCTGTCAAGCAGATTGGTCGTATTCGGGATGTTTAAATCAGGATATTGCTCAAACACAAACAGATAATCCAAATTGCGTTTTAGGCTGAAATACGCATCCCTGATATTCTATGTGTGTAATGCGATTTGCCTGTTTCGGTGTTAAAGGTGCGTTCGTTCAGATAGCTTTGATACTGCTCAAACCACGTTTGCAGATCGTGTTCAAAGTCGGATTGCTTACTGTTTTTCAACGTCAATGCCAATCGCCAAAGTGCTTTGCCTGCTTCTGTTTTGGGATTGCGCGTTAAATAGCGACTGATGGTTTTAACCTGATGAAATTGACAGAGCTGTACGGGAATATCAGGAAACATCTGTACCAAACCGCGTCGCCCATCGCAAACGATGCTTTGTATTTCAGTGCCTTTGTCTTTCAAGCTGCCTATTGCTGTAAAATATTGTTCGTTGGTTTCGTATTTGACTTCGCTGACGGATAGTGCTTTGCCACTGATGCTGTCCAATAAAACCATGATGCCGAAACTGCGTCCGAAGTAAGTGGTGTCCATGATGACGTTGGCTGCTGCGGGAGAAATGAAATGCACCTTAATTTGAACTTTTTTGAGATGCCTCAGAATAGTCTGCCGACTGCATCCGTAAGTTTTGGCAAGCTGTGCGGCGGTCTGTTTGCCTTCGCTGTATGCCTGCCATATTTCCTGCGGATTAAGCCGTCTGCCGCCATCAAACTGTCTGCCGCAAGCATGGCATTTGTAGCGTTGTTTGCCGTTTCGGCAGCCGTTCCTTTTGACTTGTTTTGAGTCGCAAAAAGGGCATTTTTTGTATTCAAAGCCTTTGACCTCTTTTAAAGCCTTATAGGATAAGGCTTGCGGGGATTTTTAGCCTCCATTTTGTTACTTACGTCCATTTTGGTTTTGCCTTTCGCTCTCAGCCGTTCGCAGTGCGCACGGATGTCCGAGTTGAAACGTGTCGCGCACACGGCAGCCAGGTACAGTTTGGCGCGGATAAGCGGGTTGCCGCGTTTGGACAGCCGGCTTTGTCCTTTAAACTGTCCGGACTCGCGCTTTTTCGGCACCAGCCCGACAAAGGCCGCCATCTGCGAAGCACTTTTGAAATCGCGGCTGCGGTACAGCGTCAGCATCCGCAGCGAAACCACTTCGCCTACGCCGGGGATGCTTTTCAGCAGACGGATGTCGTCTTTCAAATCGGGATGGCGGTCGATATGCTTGTCGATTTCGGTTTTAAGACCGTCAATTTGTTTGCGCAGCTGCGTTTGCATCGTGGTAATGGATTGAACCACCAATGCGGGCGATGAAACGGCACAGGCTTTTTCCATGCGGTTGTCTTCGCGCTGCAAATCAGCTTCCAGTGCGTCCAGTCGAGTGAGTAGTGCTTTAAGGTGTTTGACTTCGGGTGGTGCCGGTTGCCACAGGCTTTTGCCGGCACTGCCTTTGGTCAAACGGTCAATGCCCATATCGGCTAAGGCACGGGCGTCGGATTTGTCGGTTTTGTGCAGGTTGTCGGAGCGGATGTAGGCGGCCGCGTCAGCGGGGTTGAATACGTAAACGGCAAAACCCTGCGCGTATAAAAACTCGGCCAGTGCTTCATGGTAAACGCCGGTGGCTTCCATAAAGACTTTGATGTTTTTGATGTCTGAACCTTTGTTTTTGGCCAGCCAGTCAATGAGTTGGGCGAAACCTGCAGGATTGTTGGGCAGTACTTTGCTTTTGGCCTTGCGGCCGTTAGGGCTGTCGGGGACAGCGATAAAAGAGCAGTCGAATTTGTTTTTGGCGATGTCGATGCCGAGGATTTGGAACTCCATGTCTTCCTTCCTTGTCAATGCAGTGTCAGCGGGCATTGCCGTGCACTTTGATACCATTCGGATTGTGATTGGAGGGAGGTATGGCGGTGTTGTCTACCTTGCAGTGTCGGGCACTTGGGTCGGGCGCAGTATGCCGCCATACCGGTGGGGGTAAATCGCGAGTTTACCCTGGTGGGGGAATATATAAGGTCGGGCATTCATGCCCGATATTTTGTGTTGCCGGTGTTTGTCGGGCATCAATGCCCGACCTACAAACTTTCCCCGTTTCAGGCTGCCTCATCCATCCCAAACACCCCATCCAACACCCCTTCAATCTCCGCGCGCACCACCGTCTTATCCCGATTGCTGTCCACCACCGCATAACGCTCGGGCGCAGCCGTCGCGCGGCGCAAATATGCCGAGCGCACGCGGGTGAAAAAATCCGCCGCTTCGCGCTCAAAGCGGTCTTTCTCGCGGCTGCGCTCAATCCGCTGCAACGAAACTTCCAGCGGCACATCCAGCAAAATGGTCAAATCGGGTTTCAGGCTGCCTTGCACCCAGTTTTCCAATGTTTCAATTTCCGCATCAGGCAAACCGCGCCCGCCGCCCTGATAGGCAAACGTGGCATCGGTGAAACGATCCGACACCACGTTCACCCCTTGCGCCAGCGCAGGCAAAATCACGTCTTCCAAATGCTGCCGCCTCGCCGCAAACATCAGCAGCGTTTCCGTGTGCAACGAAACTTGGGTGGCGGGGTTGAGCAGCAAATCGCGCAACGCTTCGCCCAGCGGTGTGCCACCTGGTTCGCGCGTAAACAACACAGGCAGCCCTTGCGCGGCAAACCAATCGCGAATCACATCCAGCTGCGTGGTTTTGCCCGCGCCGTCTATGCCGTCCAGAGTGATAAATTTTGCTAACATTGATTATCCTTTCGTAAAAAACTGCGGGCTATTGTATGGCAAAACAGGGGGCTTTGTTATAGAATGTAATCTAAGAAACAGACTTTTCCCACCCCTTGTAAAGGACTTAACCATGTTTCCAGAATACCGCGACCTTATCAGTAAATTGAAACAAGAAGACGCACACTTCGCTCGCTTGTTTGACGAACACAACGAGCTAGACGACAAAATCGCTGGCTTGGAAAACAACCCTGTTACCAGCTCTTCAGCGGAAGATGAAATTCAAGTGCTGAAACAGAAAAAACTGGCGTTGAAAGACGAGCTATATGCTTTGCTACGCAAGGCAGACGGAAAGTAATCTAGCCGCATAAAAAGGCAGCCTGAAAACATGATTCGGCGTTTTCAGGCTGCCTTTTTTGCCAACATCGGCTTGGACTGTGGCATCAAAGTCGCATCAAATGGGCAGAACGCTGGTGCTAGACGATATGATTGCCCCCAAAAACAGCGACGAGATTTTGGCGGTTGCCATTGCGCCAGATGGAAAAAGGCAGCCTGAAAACCGAAAAATGGTTTTCAGGCTGCCTTTGCTTATCATGGCATCACCAAATATTGGATTTAATCTTCCGTTTCAACACAGGATGCTCGGAAAGCTTGAACTCTGGCTCTTTAACGCCACGTCGCACTTTCACGCTGTAATCTTTCAGCAGCAGCAACACGGTTTTATACATCAAAATAATCGCCACCAAGTTAATCAGCGTCATCGTGCCCATGGTCAAATCGCCCATATCCCACACCACGGGCATTTCCGCCACCGCGCCAAAATACACAAAGCCCAGCATCAGCAAACGGAACACCAGCAGCACAAAGCGGTTGCCATGCAAATATTTCACATTGGTTTCGGCATAGGCGTAGTTGCCAATAATCGTGGTGAAGGCAAACAAAAACAGCACCACCGCCAAAAATTGCTGCGCCCAGCCGCCAATTTGGCTTTCCAATGCCGCTTGCGTGAGCTGAATGCCGCTTAATTTCGTGTTCAGCGACACATTAGACAGCAAAACAATAAACGCGGTGCAAGAACACACCACAATCGTGTCAATAAACACGCCGAGCATTTGAATTAGCCCTTGCGACACAGGATGCTTCACATCTGCCGCTGCTGCCGCATTGGGCGCAGAGCCCTGCCCCGCTTCATTGGAATACAAGCCGCGCTTGATGCCATACATCATCGCTTGCGACACGATGCCACCAAACAAGCCGCCGCCCACCGCCTTGCTGCTAAACGCATCCTGAAAAATCAAGCCAAACACGCGCGGAATCTCGCCCGCGTTCACAATCATCACATACAACGCCACCAGCAAATAAACCACCGACATCAGCGGCACAACGCCTTCTGCCACCTTTGCCACGCGCCGCACGCCGCCAAAGATAATCGGCGCCGCCAGCAACACCAACACCGCGCCGATGGCGTGTTTATAAGTGTTCCAAACTTCTGCCGACACGCCGTCTTCCACCGTCATATTCGCCGCCGATTGCACCGCTTGCACAATCGTGTTGGCTTGAATGGATTGGTACACAAAGCCAAAGCACACAATCAAGCTCACCGAAAACAGCACCGACAGCCAATGCAAATTCAGCCCATGCGCGATGTAATAAGCAGGGCCGCCGCGAAACAAGCCTGTTTTCTTGTCGCGCACTTTGTATAACTGCGCCAGCGTGGACTCGGCAAACGCCGATGCCATGCCAATCAGCGCCACCAGCCACATCCAAAACACCGCGCCCGCGCCGCCCATGGAAATGGCAATCGCCACGCCCGCAATGTTGCCCGTGCCCACGCGGCTCGCCAGCCCCGTTACAAACGCTTGGAACGAAGTAATCCCGTGTGGGTCGTTCGGGTCTTGGCGGCTGCCCGAAATCTCTTTCAGGCTGCGTCCAAATAAGCGCAGTTGCACAAAGCCCGTGGTGAGCGTAAAAAACACGCCCACGCCCAGCAGCAGCCACAATAGCCAATCCCAAAGCGGCGCGCTGATGGTGTTTGCCGTGCAATGCACAATGTTCACAAAACCGTCTTGCGAAAAACAGGAAATATCTTTGTTATACATAAAACGTCCTTAAAACAATTCAGGCAGCCTGAAAGCTGCCAAACTCTTGTTAAGAATTGTAATACAAGCGGGCGGGCAGCCGCAAATGCTGCGGCAGGGCTTTCAGGCTGCATGGGCAGGATTGTTTGCCAAAGTGGCATTGCGGCGGGCAAAACACGCCATTTGCGCCAAATAGGCAGCCTGAAAACGCGCAAACACGCTAAAATCGCAACTTTATTGCCATCCACAAGAGAACTCATCCACCATGCGCATCAACCAACGCGAAATCTCCCCCAACCATCCGCCCTATATCATCGCCGAAATGTCTGCCAACCATAACGGCAGCCTGAAAACCGCCTTGCGCATCATAGACGCAGCCAAAGCCGCAGGCGCCGATGCCGTCAAAATCCAAACCTACACCGCCGACACCATCACCCTGCCCAGCCGCGCCCCCGAATTTATGATTAACGGCGGCTTGTGGCACGGGCAATCGCTGCACGAGCTTTACCAAAAAGCCCAAATGCCGTGGGAATGGCACAAACCGCTATTTGACTACGCGCGCGAGCAAGACATCACCCTGTTTAGCTCGCCGTTTGACTTCACCGCCGTAGATTTGCTGGAAAGCCTTAACGCCCCTGCCTACAAAATCGCATCGTTTGAAGCCATAGACTTGCCGCTGATTCGCTACGTCGCCCAAACAGGCAAGCCCATGATTATCTCCACCGGCATGGCAAACGCCGACGAAATCGCCGAAGCCATCGCCACCGCGCAAGATAACGGCTGCACCCAGCTTGTCGTGCTGCATTGCGTTAGCGGCTACCCCGCCCCCGCTGCCGATTACAACCTGCGCACTCTGCCCGATATGGCAGCGCGCTACGGCACACTAGTCGGCTTGTCCGACCACACGCTCGACAACACCACCGCCATTGTCAGCGTTGCCCTAGGCGCGTGCGTGATAGAAAAACATTTCACGCTGGATCGCAACGGCGGCGGCGCAGACGACAGCTTCTCGCTAGAACCCGCCGATTTAGCCGCGCTCTGCCGCGACAGCAAAACCGCATGGCAAGCCTTGGGGCGCGTGGAATACGGCTTAAAATCCAGCGAACAAGGCAACGCGCAATTTCGCCGCTCGCTGTATTTTGTGCGCGACATGAAAGCGGGCGACATTATTGACGAAACCTGCATCCGCAGCGTGCGCCCGGGCTTTGGCTTGCCGCCCAAGTTTTATGACGATTTAATCGGCAAACGGGTAACACGCGATATTGCCGCGAATACCAAAACCAGTTGGGATTGCGTTGAGGCAGCCTGAAAACTGTTTTCGCCTTGCCAAACCGCGCCTAGCCGTTTTCAGGCTGCATCAAAGGCTGTCGCCCTGCCATCATCCACCATCGCCAAGGAAAGCCAAAACAAAATGTTTGTCCACATCAAACCGCGCCTGCTTACTGCGCTCATCGTCTTGCTCGCCGCGCCGCTTGCCCCAGCCCAAACGCCTGCCAACCTGCACGACTGCCAAGCCGACGCGCAATTTGCCGCGCAGCTTTATTTTTACGGCTTGGCTTGCGGCGAAAAGCACGATAAAAACGTGTTGCCATGGGCAGAGCAAAACAACGCCAAACGCGACGCGCGCCAAAAAGCCTGCCAAAAGCTGGGCATGACGCGCGAAATGTTCAAACGATGGAGTAGCGAATCGTTGCGCCAATACAGCGAAGCCAGCCAGCAAAAATACAACATAGCCGAAGGCGATACCGATAGCGAGCGCGAACAAAAAATCGCCGCATACTGCCACGGCGAAAAAGCGACAATGGAAACCTTGATGAAACAGCAGTCCAAATAATCCTAATCAGGCAGCCTGAAAGCGAGTTTACGAGCTTCTGCGAAGCTAAAACACGGCGGTATGGCATTTCAGGCTGCCTTTTTCCGATTTTCAGGCTGCCTTAATTCTCGCAGTCCTATCATCCCCGAGAAGCCCCAAATGTTCGCCCAAGTCAAAATGCCGATACTCGCCGCCCTGCTCGTTTCCCTGTTTACTGCGCCAGTCGCCTAAGCCCAACCGCCCGCCAATCTCAACGACTGCAAGGCGCACGCCCAAACCATGACACAGGTTTACGCCGTTGCCATCGCTTGCGAAAAAAACCAAGATGCCGAGCTGGATGCGCTTGCCAGCCAATTTGCCGCGGCAAACGAAGACTATTTGGATGCCTGCCAAAAGCTGGGCATGACGCGCGAAATAGAAAAAGCGTGGTTTCAAGCCGAAGAGAAAAAGGTGGAACGGCTGCTGGCGAGCCGATACAAAATCAGCCCATCCGATTCTGACAAGGCGCGCGCGCAAAAAATCGCCGCCTATTGCCAAAACGAGCAGCCGCGTTTGAAAAAACGCTTGCAGCGGCAGTTTCAATAACCCGCGCATAAAGGCAGCCTGAAACCACCCCAAACAGCGTTTTCAGGCTGCCTGCTTGACCCTGCCCCCAAGTCAAGCCTTATCCTGCCCGCTCATTCCATCCACAAGGGGAAACCAAATGTCCACCCAACACATCAATCTGCAAATCGACGGCATGACCTGCCAAGCCTGCGCCAGCCGCATTGAAAAAGTGCTCAACAAAAAAGACTTCGTTGCCAACGCCAGCGTGAACTTTGCGGGCGAAACCGCGCAAGTGGAATACGACGACGCGCAAACCACGCCCGAAGAGCTGATGCAAATCATCCAGAAAACAGGTTTTCAGGCTGCCATCAAAACCACCGCGCTGCCCGAAATGCAGCCTGAAAACGCAAGCCTATGGCGCGACCATTGGCGTACATGGCTGCTGCTTGCCCTTGCCACGCCATTTATGCTCGGCATGGTGGGCATGCTGGTTGGCTCGCACGCGCTGATGCCGCACGCTTGGCTGCAAATCACCCTTGCCAGCATTGTGCAGCTTTGGCTGGCGGTGCCGTTTTATAAAAGCGCCATCGCCAGCGTGCGCGGCGGTTTGGCGAATATGGATGTGCTGGTTTCCATCGGCACGCTGGCGATTTATCTCTATTCCATCGGCATGATGTTGGCGGGTTATCCCGTGCATTATGTTTACTTTGAAGCGGGCGTGATGGTGATTGCGTTTGTGTCGCTGGGCAAATTTTTGGAAGAGCGCACCAAACGCGGCAGCCTGAACAGCTTGGGGCTGATGATGCAGCTCACGCCGCGCCAAGTAACCGTGTTGCGTGGCACACAATGGCAGCCTGAAAAGCTGGAAAACGTGCAAATCGGCGACACGCTGCGCGCCGTGCAAGGCGAGCGCATCGCGGCGGATGGCGTGGTTATCGCGGGCGAAGCGTGGGCAGACGAAAGCCATTTGACCGGCGAGAGCCAACCTGTTTACAAAACCGCAGGCAGCAAAGTGCTGGCGGGGTCTATCCTATCGGGCAGCGTGGACTACCGCGCCGAGCAGTTGGGTAGCAACACGCTGTTGGGCGACATGATGACCGCGCTGGCCGACGCGCAAGGCAGCAAAGCCCCCATCGCGCGGCTGGCAGATAAAGCCGCCGCCGTGTTTGTGCCCACCGTTTTATCCATCGCCGCGCTCACCTTTATCGCCACATGGCTGTTTACAGGCAGCGCAACAAAAGCCCTTGTGCACGCCGTTGCCGTGCTGGTGGTGGCTTGCCCGTGTGCGCTGGGCTTGGCAACGCCCGCCGCCATCATGGCAGGCATGGGCGTTGCCGTGCGCCACGGCGTGTGGTTCAAAAACGCCGCCGCGATGGAACAAGCGGGGCATATTGACACCGTGGTGCTGGACAAAACAGGCACGCTCACCCAAGGCAAGCCCGACATCGCCGCCATCTGGACTGCGCCGAATATCAGCGAAGATACGCTGTTTCAGGCTGCCGCCGCCGTGGAGCAACACGCCGCCCATCCGCTTGCCAAAGCCATCGTCTCGCACGCCGCCGAGCGCGGCATCGCCATCCCCACCGCCACGCAGCCTGAAACCGAAGCAGGCGCAGGCTTGCAAGCGCAAGTGGATGGCATCGGCTTGGTGAAAGTGGGCAAGCCCGATTTTGCCAACTTGGATGTTCACGCCATTTGGGGCGATGGGCAGCCTGAAAATGAACGAAGTGAGTTTCGGCAAAACGAGCAAAGCGAGTTGCGCCAAAATAATGCAGACAACATTTGGCGCATCGCTAGCCTAGTCGCCGTCTCCATCAACGGCGCAGCCGCAGGCGCGTTTGCCCTTGCCGACCCGCTCAAACCCGACAGCGCCGAAGCCATCGCTCGCCTACACGCGCACGGCATTCAGGCATATATTTTAAGCGGCGACAATGCCGCCACCGTGTCGCACATCGCCAACGCGCTCGGCATAGACCATCAACACGCCCACGGCAACCAATCGCCGCGCAGCAAAGCCGACTTCATCGCCCAACTCAAAGCACAAGGGCGCAGCGTGGCGATGGTGGGCGACGGCATCAACGACGCGCCCGCCCTTGCGCTGGCAGACGTAGGCTTCGCCGTGCGCGGCAGCACCGACATCGCCGAACACAGCGCCGATGCCGTGTTGGTGCGCCAATCGGTGAACCAGTTGGCAGACGGCATTTTCATCGCCCGCGAAACGCTGAAAAACATCAAGCAAAATCTGTTTTTCGCCTTTATCTACAACATCCTAGGCATTCCGCTGGCTGCCGTTGGCTTGCTTACGCCAGTGATTGCAGGCGCGATGATGGCGATGAGTTCGGTGTCGGTGTTGGGTAATGCGTTGCGGTTGAAGAAGTTTCGGGCGCGCTAGCGCTGGGCGGTAAAGGCAGCCTGAAAGCGGCTATCGTAGGAGAAACGGCAGGCGCGGGCAAATGGGAAATTTTATTTTTGTTGTTTGCATGAAATATTTTCAGGCTGCCTCAACCGCGCGCAACAAAGGCAGCCTGAAAAACGAACGCCAAACAGCAATGCTGCTTTATCCGTTTTCAGGCTGCCTATGCACCGCCCATCAATGCGACATGATCTGGCTTAAAAATTGTTTTGCCCGATCGGTTTTCGGGTTTTCAAAAAATTCATCAGGCTTGCGGTCTTCCAAAACCTGCCCGTGGTCCACAAAAATAATCCGATCCGCCACCTCGCGCGCAAAGCCCATCTCGTGCGTAACGCACATCATGGTAATGCCTGATTGCGCCAAATCCTTCATCACCTTCAACACCTCGCCCACCATTTCAGGGTCTAGCGCCGAAGTCGGTTCGTCAAACAACATCACCGCAGGCTGCATCGCCAAGCCACGCGCAATCGCCACGCGCTGCTGCTGCCCGCCCGATAATTCCGCAGGATAGGCATCTTTTTTCTGCGCCAAGCCCACTTTTTCCAACAATTCCACCGCCAATTTTTCCGCAGCGGCTTTGTCCATATTTTTCACCTTAATCGGCGAGAGCGTGATGTTTTCCAACACGGTTAAATGCGGATACAAATTGAAATGCTGGAACACAAAGCCCACCTCGGTGCGGATTTTGTTCAAATCGGTTTTGGAATCGGCAACGTTTACGCCGTCCACCCAAATTTCGCCGCTTTCAATTCTTTCCAACTGGTTTACCGTGCGAATCAGCGTGGATTTGCCGCTGCCCGAAGGCCCGCACACCACCACCACTTCGCCTTGGTAGATGTCTAAATTCACATTGTTAATCACATGGTTACTGCCAAAATGCTTGTTTACAGCTTTAAAACTGAGCATCAATTTTTGAGGGTTGATTTGGTGGGTCATGGTTAAAAACTTTCGCGTTGTATGAATAAAAATTGTATGAAAAATAAGGGTTAATTGCTGGCTTTGCCGTTTTCAGGCTGCCTCTGGCGCACAGTCAATCATTTTACCAAACGATACCACAGCCACGGCGCAATCAGCCAAGATGCCACCGCCAACGGCAGCAAAATCCAAACCGATACCGCCAGCCAATCGTGGTGCGGCTGCCATTTTTGCGCCTGCACCAGCACCAAGGCAAAAATGTAAATCATCACTTCGCCCACCAGCGGCACGGTAGAAAAATGGCGCGGTTCGGCATCGTAGCGCTGCGAATAAATGCTCACCAACGGCATCACCAACGCATTTTGCAGCATCAAAAATTCTGCCGCCGCCAGCGGCAAATGCACCACCAGCGTGATTGCTCCGCCGCGCTGCCAAGCCCACAGCAGCCATAGCGTGGGCAACAAAATAGCAAGATAACTGGCAGTTTTAACGGCGATTTTTAGCATTTTAGGCAGCCTGAAACTATTTATCCGCCAGCCAATTGCTCAACGCCACATACTTCTCCGCCGCCACTTCTTCCGCTCGCTGCGTCGGCAAAATGCCCACGGCTTGCAAATCTTCATCGCTGGCAACGCCTTTCAGATTATTGCGTAGTGTTTTGCGTCGCTGATGAAACGCCAAGCGCACTAAATCGGCAAATTGAGCAAAATCTCGTGCGATGCCAATGCGCCCCGCCACGGGGATCATGCGCACCACCGCCGAATCCACTTTCGGCGCGGGGATAAAACTTTCGGGTGGCACATCAATCAGGCTTTCCATGTCAAAAAAGTATTGCAGCATCACGCTCAGCCGCCCGTAATCATTGGTTTTGGGCGCGGCAACCATGCGCTCAACCACTTCTTTTTGCAGCATAAAATGCATATCCACCACTTCATCAGCCACATCGGCGAGCTTAAACAGCAACGGCGTGGAAATGTTGTAGGGCAAGTTGCCCACAATTTTTTTGCGTCCAGCAATGCTGCGAAAATCAAAATTCAACACATCGCCCTCATGGATCACCAGCTTGTTGGCAAACGGTTGTTTTTTCAGATGATTTATGATGTCGCGGTCAATTTCGCAAACGTGCAATTGATTGAGCTTGTGGGCAAGCGGCTCGGTAATCGCGGCAAGCCCTGGTCCAATTTCTATCACAATATCATCAGCTTGCGGGCGAACCGCGTTGACGATGTCGGTGATGATGCGAGTATCTTGCAGGAAATTTTGCCCAAAGCGTTTGCGGGCTTGATGCTGAGTCATGATGTTGGCTTGTGCGGAAAAAAGGAAAGGATTGTACTAAATTTCTTTGGGGCTGTCCTAGATAACTCAGGAAATTCCACTTAAGTTAGAATCTTCCTT
>CAUQQW010000032.1:0-18764 GCA_963520365.1 uncultured Kingella sp. | reverse complement strand
CTCCAACACCCACCCCTCCTCCAACACCCACCCCTACTCCAACACCCACCCCTACTCCAACACCCCCCCCTACTCCAACACCCACCCCTACTCCCACACCCGATCCCCTACTGATGCCAGTTTCCAAGACGACATGGCTTAATAGTAATAGTAAATACCTTGAAGAACTGACGATAGACGGCAAAACCTACCGTTACCGGAATAAACTAACATCGGTTGATGACGACACCATTAATATGAGAGAACTGGGTATGGGTTTCTCTACCCGCCAAGTAGAATATTCGATAACACCGACAGTGAATGATTATTCGATTAATCTTGACCCTTCTAAAAAGCAAACGGTAAAAGGCATTCTAACGGTCTATCAGCGGCCGTATTCGGTTGTTCATTCATTGATGTTGCCGAATTACGAGAAGTACGAGGGAAGCGTTGGTAAATTTGACACAGGTTGCGAAACCGATGCCACTGCGGCGAGCTGTAGACTTGATGATAGTATTACAAAAACTTTTGGCTATCTTACCAAACGCTACGTTATCGACAACTTTGCTAAAAATAATCAGAAATTCAGCTATTCGGGCGAGGCGTTTACGGTTGCCCCCGTACCCGAAAGAGGTGTTTTCAAATATCAAATCAATTTTGGATTAGATGATCGTCTTATTCCACAGGCAACAAGTTCGGGAAGCATTACCGGCTTTAATAGCGTGGGCGATATTACGCTGGGCAGTAGCGGACCCGTCTATGCCAACGTCATCGAAGGCACTGCAACAGAAAGCAAAAACGGCAGCGTAGGGAGATTCACTCTCAACTTCTTTGGCCCTAATGCCGAAGAAGTAGCGGGTAAAGGAAAAATTAACGGCACCGGAGGAGTAGATAAACACGGCAACAGACTCGACACAATCTTCGGCTTCAGCGGCGCCCGCTAAGTCTTAACCCATCAGCCTAATCAGGCAGCCTGAACATCCCCCGTCCGGGTTTCAGGCTGCCTTTCTTGTTTTCCCTTATTCCCGTCTCCCATGAAAAAATCGATTCCCCACATCCTAATCCTGCTGGCGCTGTGTTCGGGCAGCCTGAACGCGCTTCGGGCGCAAACGCTCTCCGATCAGGAAAACTATCTCTACCAGCCACAGGCCAAAACGCCGATCGGCAATCCCGCTGGCGCATCCGAGCCCGCAGCACCCGCGCCGCAGGGGCAGCCTGAAAACGCCGCTGCCCCGCCCCAAGATGTGCAGAAGAAAACGCGCTTAAACGAAGACGATTTGCGCGCCAATCCGCAGCTTGCCGAGCAGCTGGTCAACCAGGCCGTTTTGGAGCGGCAGTGGGATTTTCTGGCGGCGCTGCTGCCCGTTTACCAAAGCATTCCCGAACACAACCCCACGCTATACAAATACGCGCACGGCGCTTGGGCGCGAACCAAAGCCAAGCATCGCCAAGCGGTGCGCGATTTTGGCGAAATTTTGCAAAAAGAGCCCGATCTGTATTATGTGCGCCTGGACTACATGAGCATGCTGTTTGAAAACAGGCAATACCGCCAAGCCAAACAGCAGGCAGACATCCTGCTGAACGACAGCAACACCCCCGAGCCAATCCGCCAACTTGCCGAGCAAGCCAAAACGGCGGTGGACAAACAGCAAAAATGGAAATTCGACGGCTATCTGCAATACGAGCAAACCGACAACGTAAACGATGCCTCCTATGTGCGCGAGCTGCGCATCGGCGGGCGCACCTTCACACGCGATCCGGACAGCATGCCCAAGGCGGCGCACGGCATCCGCTACGGCGTTTCCGCCAATAAAAGCCTCAATATCGGCGGCAACCACAATCTGGTATTCAGCACCACGCTTGGCGGCGTCCATTATTGGGATCGGCACGATTACAGCGAAATCAACACCACCGTGCAGGGCGGCTACCAATATCGGGACGTCCGCCGCACATTCAGCGTACAGCCGTTTTTCAGCTACGACTGGCTGGGCGGACACCGCTATGACAACCGCCGCGGCATCCAGTTGAGTTACAGCCAATGGCTGGGCAACCGCTGGCAAGTCAGCTTATCTGCCAGCCATGCCAAACGCTATTACCGCGACCATGCCATCGCCAAAAATTTCAACAGCATATCAAACAACGGCTCGGCGACACTGGCGTTTATCCCCAAGCCGAATATTATGCTGTTTACGGGCGTGGATTGGCTGAACGAAAAACCCCGTTTAGCCAGCCAATCTTCGCAGCGCAAAGGCTTTCGTATTGGCGTGGCGGGCGACTATAAAGATTGGGTAGGCGCACGGGTGGATTACCGCATCGGCACACGCCAGTTTAATGCGCCGCACTATTTCTTTACTAACACCACGCGGCGCGATATTGAACGGCAATGGCAAGGTTCGCTGTGGTCGCCCAAATTAACTTGGCATGGCTTAACACCGAAGCTGAATTATCGTCATGTGGAAATTGACAGCAACATCCCTGCACTCTATTCGCGCAAAAGCGGGCAATGGTTTATGACGGTGGATAAGCAGTTTTGATAGATAGGCAGCCTGAAAAACCAATTTTCAGGCTGCCTTTGGTTTACCTTGTTATGCCATAACGGCTATAATTGAAAGTGAATCGCAATAAGCGCTCAATAGAAACAATGGTTTACTTTTTCAACTAACCGCGTAGCCCTTTCAGGCTGCCGAAAGAGAGGTTCATCATGTCTGACAAAAAAGTCGCTGTCGTAACAGGTTCTGCCGCAGGTTTAGGCAAAGGCATCGCCACGCGCTTGGCGCAAGATGGCTTTGCCGTGGTGTTGCACGACATCAACGCCGATAATCTTGCCCGCGCCAAAGCCGAGTTTGACCAAAATGGCTGGCAAAACATTGCGGTGCAAGGCAATGTTGCCAATCGCGCCGACCAATTTCGCCTTGCCGAAGAAGCGGTGAAAGCGTTTGGGCGCTTGGATGTTTGGGTGAACAATGCGGGCGTGGAATCGGTGGGCACGTTTTTGGCGCTGGATGAGCAAGAAATTGACCGCGTGTTGGCGGTGAACGTGAAAGGCGTGATTTTTGGCACGCAGGCGGCTGCCGAGCAGATGAAAAAGCAAAAAACCGTGAGCAAAATCATCAATGCGTGCAGCATTGCGGGGCATGAATCCTATGAAATGCTTAGCCTTTATTGCGCCACCAAACACGCCGTGCGCTCGTTCACGCATTCCACCGCCAAAGAATTGGCGCAATACAATATTCGCGTGAACGCTTATTGCCCTGGCGTTGCCGACACGCCGATGTGGGAGCGCATTGATGCTGCCTTTGTGCAACACAAGGGCTATGAGCCCAAGCAGGCTTGGAATGAATTTACCGCTGGTATTTTGGCGGGTCGTCCGCAGCAGCCTGAAGACGTGGCTTGCTTGGTGTCGTTCCTATCGTCGCCCGATTCGGATTACATCACAGGGCAAACCATTTTGACCGATGGCGGCATGGTGTTCCGCTAATGGCAGGATGATTTTCAGGCTGCCGATGGGGCGATAAACATCATAGGCAGCCTGAAAAAACCAAACCGAATGCAAGTGGGCATTCGGTTTTTTGTTGGGATGCAAGTGATCAAGCGCTACAACTTCATGCTGCGCGGCAGCAGGCTGGCATCGGCAGGATTGTGCAAAAAGCGCTGCAACACGCGTTTGAGCGCGGCATCTTCGCGCCCGTGCTGCATTTTTTGCACGAAAAAATCGGCGATGATTTGCGCTTGCTGCTCCATGTTGAACAGGGCTAAATCGTGCCGCGTGGTGAGCAAATGCCGATAGCGATAAGCGCGGTGAGCAATGTAGCCGCCTTGCAGCGCAAGGCAAATGCCACAGCGGCGCACGGGATAGCCGAGGCGATGTTGCCAAATGTGGCTGCATTCGTGGATAAACAGATGGCGCTGTTGCCATGTGCCGTGGGCGAAGTTGGCGCAGCATAGGGCGCGGGGGTAGTAGCTGCTGCCGTTGGGCGACATGGCAGTGTGGACGTTTTGCAGCGGCAGATAGCGGCGCGCGTGGATATGGATGGCGGCGTAGTCCAGCGCGTGTTGGAAGATGGGGCGGATTAGGGCGATTTCGGATGGGGTGAGATAGCGGGGCATGGGCAGCCTGAAAAATAAAATATTTCAATTTAAAGAGCCATCCTAGATAACTAGAATAGCTTCTTTCTTTATCTATTTTGATTTGTAACTAATTTAATCATTTCCCATTATGTGAAGGGAAACGCTTCATCGTAAGGAAAGGAATAAAATAATGGCAGCGTGGCATTTTAGATGTGCGATTATTCCAAAGATAGGAATTTTAAAATATCATAAACGTATCCCTAAATATTTAGAGGAATACAAAGAACCCGATGAATTAACTTACAAAGAAAGTGAATATTATTTCAATAATCCAAATTATTTCAACACTAGCTTTATAGAAAACATAAAAAATGATTTCTCTACTTTCTATACCCCGCTATCAACTTGGGGAAATAGTATTTCTTTTTCAAATGAAAGAGATAGCATTATAGAAGTGTTTCCTGATGACATTGAGTGCAAAATAAATATACTTGATTTAGATGTGGAATTTTTAGAAAGAATAATTGCCATTGCGCAGAAAAATGAATGTATTCTTGTAAACGAAGAAGATGGTGTTATTTTTAATCCAACGATGGAGAATTTACTAAATCAAATTTCAGCATCTAAAAAAAATGAGTTCCTATCAAAATGGAAACAAACAAGCCAATAGGCAACCTGAAAACGAATAAACAAACTCACGCCGCCATAAACCCTTCCCTGCTCCCCAGCCATCGCACCAAATGCGCTTGCACGATTTCAGGCTGCTGTTCTATCAGCTGCGGGGCGAGTTGGCGCGCGTGTTCCAGCAGCGCTAAATCTTGTTCCAAGTTGGCAAAGCGCAGCATCATTGCGCCGCTTTGGCGCACTCCTAGAAAGTCGCCTGCGCCGCGTATTTCTAGGTCTTGCCGCGCGATTTCAAAGCCGTCGGTGTTTTCGTAAATCACTTTGAGCCGCTGCTTGCTCACTTGCCCCAAGGGTTCGGCAAATAGCAACACGCAGGTGCTGGCTGCTGCGCCGCGCCCCACGCGCCCGCGCAGTTGGTGCAGCTGCGCCAGCCCCATGCGCTCGGCGTGTTCAATCACCATCAGGCTGGCGTTGGGCACGTCCACGCCGACTTCTATCACGGTGGTGGCGACCAACACATTCAGGCTGCCTGCCACAAATTGCGCCATGATTTCGGCTTTTTCGGCGGGCTTCATGCGCCCGTGCACCAAGCCGATTTTGAGCTGGGGCAGCGCGGCTTGCAGCTCAGCTAGCGTTTCGGTGGCGGCTTTCAGTTGCAGGCTGTCGCTTTCTTCAATCAGCGGGCACACCCAATAGGCTTGCTGCCCTTTTTGGCAGGTGTTGAGCACAAAGCCTTCCACTTCGGCGCGGCGTAGGTTATTGACTAATTTGGTTTTAATCGGCGTGCGGTTGGGCGGCAATTCATCGATGGTGGAGACTTCTAAATCGGCGAAAAACGTCATCGCCAGCGTGCGCGGGATGGGCGTGGCGGACATCATCAGCTGATGCACGTCTTGCCCTTTGTTTTTCAACGCCAGCCGTTGCGCCACGCCAAAGCGATGCTGTTCGTCCACAATCACCAGCCCGAGATTGTGAAAGGCGACATCGTCTTGAAACAGCGCGTGCGTGCCGATGGCAAGGCGGATGCGCCCATCGGCAATCGCGGCGCGGGCTTGGTCTTTGTCGCGCTTTTTCAGGCTGCCTGAAAGCCATGCCACGCTAATGCCCAGCGGTTCAAGCCATTGTTTGAATTTAATATAGTGTTGCTCGGCTAGGATTTCGGTGGGTGCCATCACGGCAGCCTGAAAACCGCCTGCGTCTTCCAGCGCAACCAACGCCGCCAGCGCAGCAACAATGGTTTTGCCGCTGCCCACGTCGCCTTGCAGCAGGCGGTGCATGGGGTGCGGCTGGGCTAAATCGGCGCGGATTTCGTTGAACACGCGCTGTTGGGCGCGGGTTAGGCTAAACGGCAGCTGGGCAATCAGCGCATCGGTTAAGCTGCCGTTGCCCATCAGCGGTTTCAGGCTGCCTGAACGGCGTTTTTGCTTGGCTAGGCGCATGGAGAGTTGTTGCGCCAGCAGTTCGTCAAATTTGAGCCGCTGCCATGCGGGCAACGCGCCATTGCTGATTTGCGCCAAGTTGATGCTGGGCGGCGGGTTGTGCAGCAGGCGCAGGCTGTCGGCGAGCGTGGGCAGGTTGTATTGGCACAACACGCTTTCGGGCAGGATTTCGCGCAGGTCTAGATGTTGCAGCGCGGCGGCAATGGCTTTGCGCAGCGTGGGCTGGGTTAAGCCGTTGGTGGTGGGGTAAACAGGGGTAAGCGTTTGGGCGAGCTCGCTTTTTTCGGGCGATTTGATTTTGGGGTGTATCATCTCTGCGCCGTAGTAGCCCTGTTTGATTTCGCCCAGCGCGCGCACCCGTTGCCCTTTGGCAAGCTGCTGCTGTTGACTGGGGTAAAAATGGATGAAGCGCAGGTTGAGCAGCCCGCCTGCGCTGTCTCGAATGCGGGCGATGAGCTGTTTGCGCGGCTTGAACTGGACTTCTTGCAGCACCACTTCGCCTTCCACTTGGCACATCTCGCCAATGGGCGCGGCGGCAATCGGCGTGATTTGGGTTTCGTCTTCGTAGCGCAGCGGCAGGTGTAGGGCTAAATCCCATGCGTTGTGGATGTGTAGCTTTTCCAGCTTTTGCACGGTGCTGTCGGTGAGTTTTAGGGTTTGGCGAAGGTCGGGAAGCATGGTTGTTTGCGCGGAAGGAGTTTTCAGGCTGCCTAATTATAGGGAAATTTGGGCACAATGAATAATGGCGCGGGGTTAAGGCAGCCTGAAAAGTAGGTTGAGCATTGATGCCCGACATTTTGAATTTATGGCGGATGAGGATAAATAGGGCGGTGTTGGTTGGCGTTTGTTTGCGTTTGTCGGGCATCAATGCCCGACCTACTCTAATGGTTGGCACCACATGGGGTGCAGGGGCTTGCCCCTGCTCGTGGTAGGCGGCGAAACGCCTGCTCTGGCAAAAAATAAGCCAAAGGCAGCCTGAAAACCCATTTACGTTTTTCAGGCTACCTTTGGCACAAAAAAGGGCAGCCATTTCTCTGCCCCTGTTCGCATCATCTAATCTTCAACGTGCTCAACCCAATCAATACCAGCACAATGGTGATAATCCAAAAGCGCACCACCACTTGCGTTTCTTTCCAGCCCTTTTGCTCGTAGTGGTGATGAATCGGCGCCATCAGGAAAATGCGTTTTTTGGTTTTTTTATACCAACCCACTTGCAGCATCACGGAAATCGCTTCCATCACAAACAAGCCGCCCATAATCACCAACACAAACTCTTGGCGAATAATCACCGCCACCGTGCCCAACGCTGCGCCCAATGCCAACGCGCCCACGTCGCCCATAAACACTTGCGCGGGGTAGGCGTTGAACCACAAAAAGCCCAAACACGCGCCGCACATGGCAGTGCAGAAAATGGCGACTTCGTTTGCGCCCGCCACAAACGGCAGTTGCAAGTATTCGGCAAATTTGTAATGCCCTGTTACATAAGCAAAAACGCCCAAGCCGCCCGCCACCAGCACCACGGGGAACGCGGCCAGCCCGTCCAAGCCATCGGTTAGGTTTACTGCGTTGGAAGTGCCCACGATGGTGAGATAGGTCAGGATGATGAAGCCCACCACGCCCAGCGGCAGGGCGATTTGTTTGAAAAACGGCACGATCAGGATGTTGTTGGCGTTGTTTTTGGCAAGGTAAAACAGCGCGAAGCCCGCGCCCAGCGCCACGGTGGACTGCCACACCATTTTGAAGCGGGCGGATACGCCGTTGGGGTCTTTGTAAACCACTTTGCGCCAGTCGTCATAAAAGCCGAGCGCGCCTGTGGCGAGCAGCACAATCAGCAGTATCCAAATATAGGGGTTGGCAAGGTTTGCCCACAGCAGGGTGGACAGGGTGATGGCGGTGAGAATCAGCGAGCCGCCCATGGTGGGCGTGCCGTTTTTGACCAGATGCGTTTGCGGGCCATCGCTGCGCACGGCTTGCCCAACTTTAAGCGCGGTGAGCTTGCGTATTGTCCACGGCCCGAGCAGCAGCGAAAACGCTAGGGCGGTGAGTGCCGCCATCACGGCGCGAAAGGTGGTGTATTGGAAAATATTTAGGGCGGAAATCCAGTTGCTCAAACGAGCGAGCCATAACAGCATAATGCTTCCTTGTTGCTTGGTGGCAGTTTTCAGGCTGCCGTTGTGAGAGTTTAAGTTGTTGTTTATAAAACCGCGCGGATTATAGGGGAATGGGCGCGGGGAGTGGTGTTGATAAAATTTATGATGATTAAACGGTTTTCAGGCTGCCTATTGCAGCAGCGACAACAGCCACTTGAACAATTCGTTTACAGCGGCATCAAAACTCATTCCATACAATAAAATCATCACGATAACCACAATCGTCAGCCCGAGCAGCGGCATAATCAGCAAGCCGATGTAGCCCATGATTAAGCCTGCCAACGCCATGCCTGCGCCGTCTTCGTTGGGGTTTTGGCGGATTTGGCTACGCGCCATGTGCCCCATCACAATGGCAACGATGTTAAGCACGCCCACCGATGGAATGCTACCCACCAAGCCCAAGAGCCCGCAAATAAAGCTGATGATAGCAAGCGTGTTGGTGGTGCGCGGCGTGGGACTGGGCATTTGCGTCATGATGAATCCTTTGCGGTTGCTAGGCAAAGCGGCGTTTCAGGCTGCCTTATCGCGCGTGTCGCTGCCGATAGGTTTCCACATCCAGCACAAAAATGGGAAACGACGCGCCTGCATCGGGATGATTTTTGTCGCCGCCCAAATCCAAGCATTGATCTTGATACAACTGCGCCTGCGTCCACATCCCCAGCCAAAAAGCAAGCAACAGCACGGCGAGTATCCCTATCCACTTGGCGATTTTCATTCCATTCCTTCTGCTATTTTCAGGCTGCCCTTTGCCAAGCCTGCAACTGATGGCGCGTTGGCGGCGAGCCACCACCGTTCTATTTTGATTTTCAGGCTGCCTTTTGCATGATAGGCAGCCTGAAAACTATGCCAACAAGGCAGCCACCACTTCTTCCATCCGCATAAACCGCGAGCCTTTCACCAGCACGCTGGCATTTTCGGGCAAATCGTGCGCCAGCGACAGAATCAGCGGGTCTTTGTCGGCAAACCACAGCCCAGCCGCGCCGAATTTTTCGGCAGCCTGTGCGCTGTTGTCGCCCACGAAATAGGCGTATTCAATGCCCAATTCGCGCGCGTAAACGCCGATTTCTTCGTGCATTTTCGGTGCTTCGGCCTCGCCCAGTTCGCCCATGTCGCCCATCACGAAAACGCGCGGTGCAGGCTGCTTGGCCAACACGTCCAGCGCGGCCTTCATGCTGTCGGGGTTGGCGTTGTAGGTATCGTCCAAAATCAGGGCGTTGCGTATGCCGCGCTTCTGTTGCAGCCGCCCTTTGATGTTGCCGAACGCGGCCAGTCCGGCCGCGATTTCCGCCAACGACACGCCCGCCTGCATCGCCAAAGCCGCCGCCGCGCAGGCATTGGCCACGTTGTGCCGACCCGCCGCCGGCAGCGACACACACACGCGCTCCGTGCCGTACACCAAATCAAACGTACTGGACAACGGCTGCAAATCGATGTTTTCGGCGTGAATATCGCCCTGCTCCGCGCCGAACGTCAGCGTTTTCAAACCGTTGCAGGCTGCCTGAAACACGGGCAGGTTCGCATCTTCGGCGGGCAGCAGGGCCACGCCGTTTTCAGGCAGCCCTTGGTAGATTTCGGATTTGGCGCGGGCAATGTCCGCCACGCCGTTGAAACCGCAGCCGATGTGCGCGCGCATGGCGTTGTTCACCAATGCGGTATCGGGCGCGGCAATACGGGTCAACGCCGCCAGCTCGCCGAAATGGTTCATGCCCATTTCAATCACGGCGTAACGGTGGTGTTCGCGCAAATTCAGCAGGGTGAGCGGCAGGCCGATGTGGTTGTTGAAATTGCCCGCCGTCGCCAGCACCGCGTCCGCGCCAAATTTGGTACGCAGCACCGCCGCCAGCATTTCCTTCACGGTTGTTTTGCCGCTGGAGCCGGTAATCCCGAACACAAACGGGTTCACGGCCTTGCGCCACGCCGCCGCCAGTTGTTGCAAAGCGTTCAGTGTATCGGGCACAAAAAAGCAGCCTGCAACGCCGGCCAAATCGCCGCGCGACACAATAGCCAGCGCACCTTTGGCGAGCACGTCCGGCACAAAATCATGCGCGTCGTGGTTCTCGCCCACTAGGGCGAAGAATAGGTCGCCGCGCTGGGCGGTGCGGCTGTCGGTGGTGATTTGGTTGATTACGCCGTCTGTGGCGTTTTCAGGCAGCCTGAAAACGCGGCGGACGAAGTTTTGGGTTAGTGCGGTCATGGTTTTCACTCAATAAAATGGTTTTCAGGCTGCCTCATCGCTCACGGCACAATCACCGTAAACACATACGCCGCCAAATTTACCAGCAAAACAATGCCATACAGCATATTAGTTTTGCCATAATGCAGCGACAGCATCACAGTAAACGTGCTCAACCCAAGCAGCAGCATGGATTTGGCGTCCAAGCCCAGCACCACGTCAATATCGTAAATCAAGCACACCAACGCCACGGCGGGAATAGTGAGCCCGATGCTGGCAAGGGCAGAGCCCAAAGCCAAATTGATGCTGGTTTGCAAACGATTGCGGCGGGCGGCGGTGAGCGCGGCGAGGCTTTCGGGCATCAGCACCACAGCGGCAATAATCACGCCCACCAGCGCCTTGGGCGCGCCCCACGACACCACCATGCTTTCAATGGCGGGCGACAGGGCTTTTGCCAACGCAATCACCACGCCCAAACACACCACCAAACACACCAAGCTAGCCAGCGCGATTTGGGTGGGCGGCGGCTCGGCATGGTGGCTGGGGTCTTCATCGTCTGCCAAAAAATAATCGCGGTGGCGCACGGTTTGGGTCAGGATAAAGGAAAAATACAGCACAAAAGACGCAACGGCGATAAACAGCAGCTGCGCCGTGTTGTAGCTGCCCGATGGCGTGCTGGTGGTGAAATTGGGCAGCACCAACGTGAGCACCAAAATGGAAATTAGCGTTACCAGCGCGGTACTCACCGATTTTTTATTGAAAAATTGCTCGCGGTGTTTCAAGCCACCAATTAGCAGGCACACACCTAATAATCCCGTTAAAATCAACATGATGGCAGCAAACACCGTATCGCGCGCCAAATAGGCGGCGTTGCTGCCCCCGCCCATCATCATGGACACAATCAGCCCCACTTCCAGCACGGTAATCGCCAACGCCAGAATAATCGTGCCAAACGGTTCGCCCACTTTGTGCGCCACCACTTCGGCATGGTGCACGGCGGATAACACGCTGCCAATCAGCATCGCGCCGCCAATCAACTGCAACGGCACGCTGCCTTTGATGCCGATGAAATACACCAGCCATGCGGCAATAGGCAGGGCGATAGACCAGATGGGGAGAGGGTTGTGGGTGGGTTTTGTCATGTTGGGATTGGGAATAAGGTTGGGTTTGTGATTTTCAGGCTGCCTATTGCACGCGAACGGTTATCGGGTCTTGGGGCAGTTTATTAACGCGGTCTAAATTAGTGCCGTCGGGTTTATCGGGCTGTGTTCCGAAAAAGTCGTAGCCATCAGTGGGCAGCTCGGCAGCTTTGATGCCTGTCCATTGGCTGAATCCTTTAAGAAAATTAAACGCGCTGCGTTGCACTTTGATGACTTTGTGTTCGGTGTCGTCTGATGAGATTTTGGCAAAAGGAACAGCGTAGGATTCGTAAGTATCGCCGCCATGAGTAAGTGATTGTTCCGCGCCTTTGCCAACGTGTTTTAAGCCGTGGTCGGAAAAATAAATCAGCGAATAGCTTTCGCCTTTTTCTTTCAACATATCAACCATGTCCTCTAACAGCTTGTCGGTTTCCTTGATGGTGCTCACGTAGCAAGATAGCGATGGGCTGGATAGTTTGAAGGCAACGGGGTTGGTTAAACGATCGCAAAAGTTGGCGTGCGAACCCATAATGTGCACCACGATAAGACGCGGGCGCGATTCGGGTTTGGCGAGCACTTTTTTGAATTCGGGTAGAAGGAGAGTGTCGCTAATAGAAATACTTTTTTGATAATCGCCATGCTGTGTATAGTATTGATGTTCACCTTGGAAAGCAAAAATAGAAATATCGCGCACAAAAAAGCCAGACATTCCTTGGTTAGACAACCAACTGGTTGCAAAGCCTGCCTTGCGTGCTAAGGTAACAATGCTGTCATTGATTTTACCAGGCAAACTTACCGTAGCAGGTACGGAAGCCATAGTCATTTCTGCCGCAGAAATGTAACCATCAATAAAAAATCCATTAGTTTTACTAAAAAAAGGCGTGTCATCCATAGGAAAACCATACACGTTCATATAATCTGCGCGCGCACTTTCACCAATTACTACCACATAATTTTTATATTTAGCGTTTACCGATTGAATATGCCAATCCACTGGTTTCTTGGCTTGGTTTACTAATTCTTGTTTTTTCGCCCAATAAATTTTTGGCGCAGCAATAGCATCCACATAAAAACCGATAATTGGGATGGGAATAGCGGTTTCATCATCTTGCAAACTACCGCCACTTAAAAATGTACCTGTAATCGGTGCAACAAGCATTACCAGCAATGCGATAACCACATATTGTTTTACTTTTTTACGCCAGCTAGGGGCAGCCTGAAAAAGCGACTTGGTTTGTCGCCACACCCATAAGCTGCCGAGCAAAAATGCTATTTGCATCACATAGATTTTGATGGGTATAGAGGCTAAAAATTCTCCTGCTTCATTGGGGTCGGTTTCCAACAAAGAACCCACCACTTTAAATGTGGGCGAGCCATGTAAAAAACCTGTGGAGAAATACAGCGTCATGGTTAGCGCAAAAAACAGAAAAATTCGTGAAGCCCAACGCGGTGAAATAAAAGCGCACACAAGCAGAAAAGTAGTCGTTCCAAGCGTGCCAACCACCACATCACGCGCAACTTGTAAATAGCCAAAACCATAGCCCGCCGCAAAACAAGACGCGAAGCTAAACACTAATAAAATCAAAATTTTTACTGCAATACTGCGGTCAAATTTGATGGTGGTTAATTCTTCAGTATTACTCATTTTCGTTTTCTCCCTAAATCTACCATTGCCCTAAGGCATCTTGCGCTACTTCAAAATCAGAAAAATGATGTTTCACCCCTTGAACATCCTGATACGTCTCATGCCCCTTGCCTGCAATCAACACAATATCTTGCGCCTTGGCTTGGGCGATGGTTTGTTCAATCGCGGCTTTGCGGTCGGCTTCTACCAGCGCGGGATGAGGCACGGCGGGCAGGATGTCGTTAATGATGGCTTGTGGCGATTCGGTGCGCGGATTGTCGCTGGTAACGACGACCCGGTCGGCGAACTGGCTAGCAACTGCGCCCATCAGCGGGCGTTTGCCTTTGTCGCGGTCGCCGCCGCAGCCGAATACGCACCATAGCTGGCTTTCAGGCTGCTGGATTTCGCGCAGGGTGGTGAGGGCTTTTTCCAGCGCGTCGGGCGTGTGGGCGTAATCCACCACCACCAGCGGTTTGTTGGGCTGGATGATGCAATCCATGCGCCCTGTGGCGGGGCGGATGCGGGATAACGCGGTTAAGGCAGCCTGAAAATCGTAGCCCGCGGCGCAGAGCGCGCCCAATGCGGCGGCGAAGTTTTGCGCGTTAAACCGCCCCAGCAGTTGGGTTTGCGCGCTGCCGTTGACCCATGGTGTCGCCAAGCTGATGCTCATGCCTTGGGTGCTGGCGGCGAACTGGGTGATGCGGATGTCGGCTTGTTCGTTGAAGCCGTAGGTGTAGGTTTTCAGGCTGCCTTGGTCTCGTTTTAATTCAGCGGCCAGTGCTGCGCCAAATGGGTCGTCGCTGTTGATGATGGCGTTTTGCAAGCCTTGCCAGTAGAACAATCGCGCTTTGGTTGCACCGTATTCCGCCATGCTACCGTGGTAGTCCAAATGGTCGCGCGTTAAATTGGTGAACACGGCGGTGTGGAAGGGCACTCCGTTCACGCGGTATTGCGCCAAGCCGTGGCTAGACACTTCCATGGCGATGCGGCTCGCGCCTTGCTGTTTGAATTGGTGAATCAGCGTTTGCACGGCAACGGGGTCGGGCGTGGTGTGCGTGGTTTCTTGCAATGCGCCGAAAAAGCCGTTGCCAACCGTGCCAATGATGGCGCAGCTTGGCGCGCGTTCTAAATCATCAATTGCTTGGGCAAGCCATTGCGTGATGGATGTTTTGCCGTTGGTGCCTGTTACGCCGATGATTTTCAGGCTGCCTGAAAGGTTGTCATACGCTTGCGCTGCCAGTATGCCTGCGCGCTGTTTCAAATCGCTGATGGCTTGGTTGGGCACTTGCCATTCAGGCTGCCATTTAAACGCACCATCGTCGTCCCAATACACAAAACTCGCGCCGTTGGCGATGGCATCGGCGATGTAGTCTCTGCCATCGACATATTCGCCTTGGCAGGCGATGAAGACATCGTTGGGCTGGATTTTGCGGCTATCAGAATGCAGCATCTGGCAGCCTGAAACGTTGCATTGCAAGGCGGGAAGAGTGGGATGAGCGGGAGCGGCTTTTTGGCTAAACATGGGAAATCTTCACAAAATAGGTTTTCAGGCTGCCTATGGGATGGGCATAACGCGTTGAATCGCAACAGCCGCATCATCGACATAAGGCAGCCTGAAAACCCCTAAAAAACCATAGTACAACAGCTTAATCATCATTTTCAGGCTGCCTATTAACGAAAAACCTTCGCAGCACCCAAAGTGCCACAAAGGTCTATTGCATTGGGTTATCGTTTTTTGGCAACGCTTTCGCTGGGCTCAACATTCACATAAGTGGGTTTTACGCCCAGTTTTTTCAGCCCGCCCGCCATAATCTCGCGAAATGCAGGGCCTGCCACCGTGCCGCCGTAATAACCTTTGCCGCGCGGCTCATCAATGCTTACCGCCACAATCAAACGCGGATTTTGCGCGGGCGCAAAGCCCACAAAGCTGGCGCGATATTTATCCGAATAACCGCCCGAGCTGGCTTTTCGCGCCGTGCCTGTTTTGGCGGCAACGTCATAACCTGGGACTGCGCCATCTTGCCCTGTGCCGCCTTTGCGCGTGATGCTTACCATCATTTCGCGCATTTGTTTGGCGGTTTCGGGTTTAATCACTTGCGTGCCTTTGGGGGTTTGCGTTTGCTTGTAGATGGTGGCAGGCATCAATTTGCCGCCTGCGGTGAAAATAGTGTAGCCCTGCGCCATTTGCAGCAGGTTCGCGGTAATTGCATAACCATAAGACATCACCGCGCGGTCCAGTTTGCTCCATTTGGCAGCGGGTTTAATCGCGCTGCTTTGCTCGCCGCTCACGCCCGAGCCTGTTTTATGCCCAAAGCCCACATCGGCAAAATGATGATACAAACTTTCGTTGTCATACAACGCCGCAATGCGACTGGTGCCCACGTTAGACGATTTTTGCAAAATGCCTTGCGTGGTCAGCGAAGGATAATCGTGCGTGTCGCGGATGGTTTTGCCGCTGATTTCGTAAGGGCGTGTGTTGAACGTGCTGTTACGGCCAATTTTGCCATCATCCAAGGCTTTGGCGATGATAAACGGCTTCATCACCGACCCCAGCTCCATCGTTTCGCTCACGGCAAAATTGCGCAAGCTGGTGGCAGGATAGGCTTGATAATAATTGGCATCGTAATCAGGCAAGCTCGCCATTGCTAAAATCTCACCTGTTTGCGCATCCAAAACCACCACGCCGCCTGCTTTAGCGTTAAAGTTTTTCAACGTTGCTGCCAGCTGATCATGCGCCAAGCGCTGCAAATCCTGATCCACCGACAACACCAAAGTTTCACCCGATTTTGCTGCCGTGTTTTCAGGCGAATCAATCAATTCAACAATATTATTATGGCGATCGCGCAATACTACTTGTCGCCCATCTTCGCCTGCCAAGCGCTGATTGGCAGCCAATTCCAAGCCTTCCAAGCCTTTGCCTTTATCGTTGGCAAAGCCCACAATATGCGAAAACAAATTACCCGTTGGATAGGCGCGTTCGGTGCGCTCTTCAAAGCGCAAAGAAGGAATATTCAAGGCTTTAAGCGCATCCGCTTCTTCCAAAGAAAGCTCGGTCTTAAATTGCACATATTGGCTAGAACGGTCTTGCAATTTTTGGCGCACTTCGCTTTCAGGCAGCTTTAAAATTTCCGCCAATTTGGCAAATTGCTCCTTGCTGATGGCATTCCAGTTAATCTCATCGCCTTGGCGCTTGGGGGCATAAATGGCGCGCGGGTTAAAGGTTGCCACTTTCAAATAACGGCTCACCGCCAAAATCGCGCCGTTGCGATCGGTGATCGTGCCGCGCAGCGCAGGGCTTTTAATGCTGCGCACCACGCGGTTTTCGCTGAATTTGCTCAACTCGCTATGGTGTTGCGCTTGCACGCGAAAGCTGTGCCCAACCAATACACAAAACGCGCCACCAATCGCCAGCATCAACCACGATAGGCGTTTGTTGCCTTCAACAACTTGGCGTTTGGTTTCTTCTTTTTGTGCCATGTATGGCTTAAATTCATTATGGATTAACATCGTTTTCTTCTTAACTGCTTATTTATTTTTAGAAACCTGCATGGATAACAGCATGGATAAAACAACCGTGATGATTGCCAATTGCTTAATAACCAACAGCCACCGTATTTTCCGCTGTTGGCAGTCTCATTTTCATTTTCTCGGCGGCGCGCGCCACTTGTTTAGAATCAGACAACTTGCTTTGCTCGTAAACCAGCTCGGCATAGTCTTGATTCAACCGTATTTTCTCTTCTTGTCCTTTGCCATAAAGATGCGTTTGCCGCTTAATCCCCATCTGCAAATCGGTTACATACAACGCCGAAAGCGTTACGGAAACCAGCAAAATAAAATTCAATTTAGACATCTTTACATCCCAGTCAATAACATTCAGGCAGCCTGAAAATCAAATTGCCCCGTTGTACGCTCTGCCACACGCAACACCGCAGAACGTGCGCGCGGATTCGCCAAAACTTCTGTCTCATTTGCCTTAATCGCCTTGCCGATTGCGCGCAAAGGCGGTTGCGGCAAATCGGCTTCGCGCACCATCGCCCATTTGGGCAACGGCACATGGCTGGAATATTGGCGGATAAACTGTTTCACCAATCTATCTTCTAGCGAATGAAACGCAATCACCGCTAATCGCCCGCCCGCATTCAAACACTCAACCGCTTGCGGTAAGACCGCTTGGATTTCGTCCAGCTCGCGGTTAATAAAGATGCGAACGGCTTGAAAGGTTCGCGTTGCAGGGTCTTGTCCGCGCTCGCGAGTACGGACGCATTGCGCCGCGATTTGCGCCAGCTTGCGGGTTGTATCAATGGGCGCTTCACTTCTCTGCGCGACAATTGCACGCGCAATCGCGCGACTAAACCGCTCTTCACCATAATTCTTGATTACCTCATGTATTTCATCTTCGCTGGCAACTGCCAACCAATCCGCAGCCGATTGCCCGCGCGTGGTATCCATCCGCATATCCAGCGGCGCATCAAAGCGAAAGCTAAACCCGCGCGACGCATCGTCAATTTGCGGCGAAGAAATGCCCAAATCAAACAACGCGCCATCAATCTTGGCAATGCCCAGCTTATCTAAGGCAGCCTGAAAACCAGCAAAGCCATCATGCACCACGCTCACTCGCGCATCTTGCGCTGCCAAATCCTGCGCCACAGCAATCGCCTGCGGGTCTTTATCAAAAACAACCAACCGCCCTTTTTCGCCCAGCTTAGACAAAATCAAGCGCGAATGCCCGCCGCGCCCAAATGTGCCGTCCACATAAATACCGTTTTTTTGAATATTCAGCGCATCAACAGCTTCATTCAATAAAACGGTTATGTGTTGAAATGATTTAGGTTTTGCAGCTAAGTTCATAATTGTAAATCGGTTTGGCTTAAATCAAAATCCAGCTCATCGGGGTCAATAGACAAGGCTTTTTCGGTTTCTGCCATTTTTTGTTCCAAGCCCCAAAGTTCAAGACGATTCACGCGCCCAACCAGCATCACATCTTTATCAAAATTCACTAAGCGGCGCAGATTTTGCGGCAGCAACACGCGCCCCGCGCTATCCAATTCCAGCGTTTCTGCGTTGTGCAGCAGCAAGTTTTGATAAAGCTGCAAATTGGGCTTGCCTTTTACGTTGAGCGACAAAAGCTGTTGCTCCACTTTCTCCCACTCGCATTCGGGATAAAACAGCAAACGGTCGCGGCTATCCAGCGTGGCAACGATGCGTTGCGTATCAAAATCGCGCGACAGGGCATCACGAAACTTGGCTGGTATCGCCAATCGTCCTTTGTTATCAAGGGTTAATTCGTGTGAGCCGCGAAACATAACAGAATCTGGTTAAAATTTTGGAATTTGGGAAAGTTTTACCACTTGGCACCACTTCCCCCCACATGGCTACACTATAAGCAAAAAACGGCTGTCGGTCAAATTGTCCAATTAGAATTAACTCTTTAAAAATAGATTGGAATTTCGGCTTACAACGCATTTCAGGCAGCCTGAAAACGCATTTAGGCCGCCTGAAAAAACACGGAAAAATTTTGGGGCTGTCCTAGATAACTAGGATAAATTACTTCTTACCAATTGTTTTAAA
>CAUQQW010000031.1:0-19225 GCA_963520365.1 uncultured Kingella sp. | reverse complement strand
ACCTGTGTTTGGGTTTCTGCTGTTGGAGGAAAGGCTTTTTTGCAAAGGTCTCAAATAGTGAATACAGGTTCCGAAAACCGCAGGCGCGGGTGAAATTAGGCGCATGAAAAAACCCTGTTCGCTTGGAACAGGGTTTGGGGATTTGGTGCCCAGGGTCGGACTCGAACCGACACACCTTGCGGCGGGGGATTTTGAGTCCCCTGCGTCTACCAATTTCGCCACCTGGGCAGGTGTTGAAGTGCGCCATTTTACGGATTTTTACGCGGGTGTCAAACGCTATTTGTGGGCAAGTGGGTAGGAGGTTGTTTGGAATGGAAATTTTGTTTTCGCGGATGGGGCGCGATGTGTATTCTGGTTACGCCGAAACTCGCTGCACTCGTTTCAGGCTGCTGGTTAGCTGCTGGCGCGGTAGTCTTCAAATTCCCAATCAAAATACCGCGTTAAAACTTGGCAGGATGCTTCCCATGAATCGCGGCTGCACGAGCGCACGATGTTTTCCAAATGCGCGATAAGCTGGGGCAAATCAAAATAGTGCACGATTAGGGTGCGGTTTGACACCAATAGATAATCGCCGCCATGTTTGAGTAGGGCTTCGGGCGTGGCTAGTGTGGTGTAGAAATAGTTGCTGCCTGTTCCGTCTGCCATGCCGATGGTGAGCACCAGCCGAAAGAAAATATCTTCGTTGTTTAAATCGGCACGATGGAGTGCGTGTAGGTTGATTTCGTCTGCGGCGATGGATTGTAAAACCAGTTGATTCATTTTCAGGTTGCCTTTGGGCTGATTAAACAGGATTAGTTGGGCGATGGGTTGTCGCTTTGTTCTAGTTGTTCGCGCAGGGTGTAGAGTAGGTCTAGGGCTTGGCGGGCGGTTAGGTGGTCGGGCTGGGTTTGGCGTAGGGTTTGCAGGATGTGGGCTTCGGTTGGGTTATGCTGAAACTCGCTGTGCTCGTTTTCAGGCTGCCTTTGGGGTGGGGTGGGCTGGTTTTCGGGTTCGGATTCAGATTCGGGTTCGGATTGGGGGGCGAACATATCCAGCTGGGGATGCTGTTGCGCGGTTTGGGCTTCTAGCGCAGCAAGGTGTTTGCGTGCGGCGTTGAGCGTGCGGCTGGGGATGCCTGCCAGTTTGGCAACGGCAATGCCGTAGCTTTTTTCGGCGGGGCCGGCTTCAATTTGGTGCAGGAAGACGATGTCTTGCCCTTGTTCTAGCGCGGATAGGTGCATATTGAAGGCGCTGGGGTGGTTTTCAGGCAGCCTTGTGAGTTCAAAATAGTGGGTGGCAAATAGGGTGAGCGATTGGTTTTTGCTAATCAGATGCTCGGCGATGGCTTGGGCAAGGGCTAGTCCGTCGAAGGTGGACGTGCCACGCCCGATTTCGTCGATGAGCACGAGCGATTGGGGCGTGGCGTGGTGCAGGATGTAGGCGGTTTCGGACATTTCCACCATAAAGGTGGAGCGGTTGCTGGCAAGGTCGTCTGATGCGCCGATGCGGGTGTGGATTTGGTCTATGGTGCCGATGGTGGCGGCTTCGGCGGGGACGTAGCTGCCTGTGTGGGCAAGCAGGGTGATGAGCGCGACTTGGCGCATATAGGTGGATTTGCCGCCCATGTTGGGACCGGTGAGCAGGGTTAGGCGGCGGCTGGGGGTGAGCTGGGTGTGGTTGGGGGTGAAGTGTTGGACTTGTTGTTCTACTACGGGGTGGCGACCGTTTTGGATGTTCAGGCTGCTGTGGTCGGTGAACTGGGGGCGGGTGTAGTTTTGGCTGCGGGCGGTGTGGGCAAAGCTGTTGAGCACGTCGAGTGTGGCGGCGGCGCGTGCGCTGCGTTGGATTTTGGAGAGTTGTGCTTGCAGCTGGCGCAGCAGTTCTTCGTAGAGTTGTTTTTCTAGGGCGAGACTGCGCTCTTGGGCGGCTAGGTATTTGTCTTCAAAGGCTTTGAGTTCGGGGGTGATGAAGCGTTCGGCGTTTTTTAGGGTTTGGCGGCGTTGGTAGTGGGCAGGGGCGTGTTCGGCTTGGGCTTTGCTGAGTTCTATGTAGAAGCCGTGTACGCGGTTGTATTCTAGTTTCAGGCTGCCTATGCCTGTGCTTTGGCGTTCTTGTTCTTCCATTTGGCGCAGGGTTTCGCTGCCGTGGGTGTGCAAATGGCGCAGTTCGTCTAGCTCGGCGTGGTAGCCGTGGTTGATGATGTTGCCGTCTTTAAGCCATACGGCAGGCTCGGGCAGCAGGGCGTGTTGCAGTTGCTCGGCGATGGCGGCGGTGGCGGGGAAGCTGTCGCCTAGGGTTTGCAGCAGGGGGCTGGATGGCAGCCTGAAAGTGGATAGGGTGAATAGGCTGTCGCGCAGGGCGGATAAATCGCGCGGGCGTGCGCTGCCTAGGGCGATGCGTGCGGCGATGCGTTCTAGGTCGGCGATGGTTTTCAGGCTGCCTGATAGGTTTTGCTCGCTGGCTAATAGGGCGGCGACGGCGTCTAATCGGGCTTGGATGTGGTCGCGATTGCGCAGGGGGTGGTGCAGCCATTGGGCAAGCAGGCGGCTGCCCATGTGGGTGGCGCAGTTATCCAGCGTGGAAAACAGGGTGGGGGCTTTTTTGCCCGATAGGGTGGTGGTGATTTCTAGGTTGCGGCGCGTGGCGGCATCTAGGGCGATGTATTGGTTTTCTTGTTCCAGCGTGATGGCATCCAGATGGGGCGGCAGCTGGCTTTGGGTGAGTTTGAGATAGTTGAGCAATGCGCCTGCGGCGGCGATGGCGGCAGGGTGGTTTTCAGGCTGCATGCCATAGGCGGCAAGGTCTTGGCTGCCGAAGTATTGGGTAAGCAGGGTGAACGCGGTGTCGGGGGCGAATTGCCAGTTGTTGAGCCGTGTGATGCTGGTTTGGCTGGCGATGTTTTCAGGCAGCCTGAAAGTGTCGGGGATGAGCAGTTCGGCAATTTGCAAGCGGGCGATTTCGTTGCTCAGCTGGTCGGTGGGGATGATTTTGGCTTTAAATTCGCCGCTTTCCAGCGCAGCCCATGCCAGCGCGGTTTGCTTTTTCAGCACGGCAAGTGCGCCGATGCGGTTGGGCTGTTTGTCTTCCAATAAGGCGCTGTCGGTGAGCGTGCCGGGGGTGATGATGCGCACGACTTTGCGCTCCACCACTTTGCCCGCCACGGCTTCGCCGATTTGCTCGCAAATCGCCACGCTTTTGCCCAGCTTCACCAGCTTGGCGAGGTATTGCTCCACGGCGTGATACGGCACGCCTGCCATTTTGATGGGCTCGCCGCTGATTTGCCCGCGCGTGGTGAGCGTGATGTCCAATAGCTTGGCGGCTTCAATGGCGTCGTCAAAAAAGAGTTCGTAAAAATCGCCCATGCGGTAGAACACGAGCTTATCGGCGTGCTCGGCTTTGATGTTGAGATATTGCTGCATCATGGGGGAGATAGGTTTGGACATGGCGGGCTCGGCGGGGAAAAGGAAAAAGGGGAATTATAGCGGAAAGGCTGGGGCGGTTAATTTCTACAATTGAGGCAGCCTGAAAACGAGGGCGGCGCGCGGTGTGGAATTTGGGCAACAAAATGGGCACTGGTTTTCAGGCTGCCGCAAATGTTTTTCGCAAAGGCAAGGCGCGGTTTTACAATATCGCCAGTTTGATGTTGATACGCGGTTTTCAGGCTGCCTTGGTTGGCTAAAACAGCACAAGGCAGCCTGAAAACCTGATTTAAATGGGGTTGTTATGTTTTGGGTGAATTTTGTTCGGCGCGGGCGCTTGTTGGCGCGCAAAAAATGGCGGCAAATGCGCAGGCTGTCGCGCAAATCGGTGCCGCTGTTGTATTTGCTGATTGGCTCGCTGTTGGTGGCGAGCGTGTCTATGGTTTTTGCGCAGATGGCGGAATTTGCTTTGGAGCACAATCGGCATTGGGTGAAAACTTATCCGTGGTTTGCTTGGGTGGCGTTGCCTTTTGGCTTGATGCTGATTGCTTGGCTGATGCGGCGGTTTGCGCCTTACACGGTGGGCAGCGGCATTCCGCAGGTGATTGCTTCCATCGCGCTGCCGTATGGGCGCACCAAAAAGCGGGCGGTGGGCTTTCGCGAGACGCTGTATAAAGTTCCGCTCACGTTTTTGGGGATGTTGTGCGGCGCGTCTATCGGGCGGGAAGGGCCTTCGGTGCAGGTGGGGGCGGCGGTGATGGCAAGCTGGGGGCGGTGGTGCAAAAAGCGCAATTTGGCGTTTACAGGCTTGCAGGACAACGATTTGCTGGCAGCAGGCGCGGCAGGCGGCTTGGCGGCGGCGTTTAATGCGCCACTGGCGGGGGTGATTTTTGCGATTGAAGAGCTGGGGCGCGATGTGATGCTGCGCTGGGAGCGGCAGATTTTTATCGGCATTTTGGCGGCGGGCTTTGCGCAGGTGGCGATTATGGGCAATCACCCGTATTTCAGTAATTTTTACGCCTATGACACGGGGGTGAAGCATTTGTGGCTGTGGGTGCTGGCGGTGGCGCTGGTGTGCGGCGTGATGGGGGGCTTGTTTAGCCGTTTGCTGTTTAAGGGCGTGGGCTGGGTGATTCCTGCGGCGGGCTGGAAGGCTTGGGTGCAGCGTCGCCCGATTTTGCTGGCGGGGCTGATGGGGCTTTTGCTGGCGGCGGTGGGCACGATTAGCGGCGGGGATTCTTATGGCACGGGCGCGGCGCAGGTGTTGGAAGCGTTGCACAATCAATATCATGCTTCGGCGGGGATGTCGCTGTGGAAATGGTTGGCGACGATTTTTTCTTATTGGGCGGGCATCCCAGGTGGCATTTTCACGCCTTGCCTAACCATTGGCGCGATGATTGGGCACGATTTGGCGCAGTTGGCGGGCTTGGGGTTGGGCGGCAATGTGCTGGTGTTGCTGGGGATGGTGGCGTTTTTATCGGGCGCAACGCAATCGCCGCTCACGGCAAGCGTGGTGGTGATGGAGATGACGGGCAGCCAGCAGCTTTTGGTGTGGATGCTGATGGGGGGCTTGGTGGCGACGGCGGTATCGCGCCAGTTTTCGCCCAAGCCGTTTTATCACGCGGCGGCGGTGCGGTTTCGCCAGCGGGTGGCGGAGGAGTGTAAGGCGGGGAAATGAATAGGCAGCCTGAAAACTGTTTCCCCATTTTCAGGCTGCCTATTCATTCAAACCAATTCAATCAATCCTGCTCTTCCACCCATCTGTTCCCATCCCGCGCCAGCAGTTCCCGCGCCGCCTCAGGCCCCCAGCTATCAGCAGGATAACCATGTGGTGCAATCGGCGAAGTTGCCCAGTTATCCAAAATCGGCATCACCCATTCCCAAGCCTTTTCCAATTCATCGCGGCGGTTAAACAGAGCCAATCGCCCGTCAATCACCTCGCGCAGCAGCAATTCATACGCCTCGGCGCGGCGACCTGCCACCGCTTTGCCCATGTCCAACACCATTTCGGCGGGGGCAACATCCAAGCCGCTGCCCACTTGCTTCACAAACCATTTGAGCGACACGGTTTCATCAGGCTGCAAGCGAATCACTAAGCGGTTGGCATGGTTGCCAAACAACGCGCCCGCATCAGGCTTAAAGTTCACCACAATTTCCGCCAACCGCGCCGCCATGCGTTTGCCCGTGCGCAGGTAAAACGGCACGCCTTGCCAACGCGGCGTGTCCACTTCGGCGCGGATGGCAACATAGGTTTCGGTGCGACTATCGGCAGGCACTTTATACTCTTGCAAATAGCCTTTCAGGCTGCCTGATGCGGTGTATTGCCCGCGCACCACGTTTTTATCCACATCGGCAGAAGTCATCGGTTTGAGCGCGGCGACCACTTTCAATTTTTCATCGCGCACATCATCCGCGCCCAGCGATTTCGGGCGTTCCATCGCCACAAAGCACAGCATTTGCATCAAATGGTTTTGCACCATATCGCGCAACGCGCCTGTGATGTCGTAAAACTCGCCGCGCTCTTCCACGCCCAGCTGCTCGGCGATGGTGATTTGCACGGATTGCACAAAATCTTTATGCCAAATCGGTTCAAGAAACGCATTGCCAAAGCGCAGCGGCAACACGTTTTGCAGGCTTTCTTTGCCTAGATAGTGGTCAATGCGGTACACCTGTTCTTCTTTGAAAAAACGCGCCACATCGGCGTTGATGGCTTGCGATGAAGCCAAATCTGTGCCCAGCGGTTTTTCCAGCACAATGCGCACGTTATCTGCATTTAACCCCACGGCGGCAAGGTTTTCGCAGGCGGGCGCGAAAAATTTGGGTGCGGTGGAAAGATAGATAATGACGTTATCCGTTTCGCCGCGCGCTTTCACCACTTCGGCGAGCCGAGCAAAGTGTTCAGGCTGGGTAACATCTAAGGGCAAATATTCAATCCGCGCGATAAACGATGCCCAAAGCTCATCGGTGAAATTTTGTTTGATGTGGATTTTGCTGTCGGTTTCCACTTTGGCGAGAAACTGCGCGGTGTCAAACTGGCTGCGCGATACGCCCAAAATGCGTCCTTCTGGGTGCAACAAGCCCGCCGCGTGCGCTTGATACAAGCTGGGCAACAGCTTGCGCATGGATAAATCGCCTGTTGCGCCGAATAAAACCATATCAAAATTGTTGAGCTTTTGAGACATTGGAGTTCCTTTTGTAAGGGTAGGGTGAAGGAGGTGAGGCAGCCTGAAAACGGGTGGGGCTGGTTATTAGGCTTGAGAGATTTGTTTTAGCTTCGCAGAAATGCGCTACGCTTGTTTTCAGGCTGCCTTATGGTCATTCGGTGTGTTAGTTTTCGTTAAAACCAATACGCTTCAATATTCTACTCTAAAATCGCGCCGCCCTTGCGATTGCTTTTTCAGGCTGCCTAATGCGTAACATTCCTACATAGCCGGTTGGGCTTTGCCTAGGCGATTTTGCCAGATAATTGCTTGTATTCAAGAATTATTCGCTGCCAATGGTACAGGGTTTCGCGCTATAATATGTTGCAAAATTACATTCTAATCAGCAAAAAAGGAACAATCATGCCCAATCCTCCTATCCATCCCACATTGCAAGCCATTACCGAGCGCATTATTGAGCGCAGCCGCTCCACGCGCGAGGCATATTTGGCGCGCATTCGCCAATACATCAAACAAGGCAAAGTGCAGCGCGACCAGCTTGGCTGCTCCAACTTGGCGCACGGCTATGCTGCCATGCCCAAAACCATCCAAATCCAAATGCAACAGCCCAATGTGCCTAACATCGGCATGATTAGCGCGTATAACGACATGGTGTCGGCGCACCAGCCGTTTAAAGATTTTCCCGATTGGATTAAAGACGAAGTGCAAAAATACGGCGCAACCGCGCAAGTGGCGGGGGGCACGCCCGCGATGTGCGATGGCATCACGCAGGGCTACGAGGGCATGGAATTGTCGCTGTTTTCGCGCGATGTGATTGCCATGAGCACCGCCGTTGGGCTGTCGCATCAAATGTTTGACGGCGCGTTGCTGTTTGGTGTGTGCGACAAAATCGTACCAGGTTTGATGATAGGCGCGTTGTCGTGCGGACATTTGCCCGCCATTTTTGTGCCCGCAGGTCCAATGGAAAGCGGCATCAGCAACAAAGAAAAAGCCCGCACACGTCAGCTTTTTGCCGAAGGCAAAGTGGGGCGTGATGCCTTGTTGGCAAGCGAGCTCGGCTCTTATCACAGCGCGGGCACGTGCACCTTTTACGGCACAGCCAACTCCAACCAAATGATGATGGAATTGATGGGCGTGCATCTGCCCGCCGCCGCGTTTTTCAACCCCTACACGCCGATACGCGAAGCCCTAACCCGCCACGCGGGCGCACACATGGTGCAGGGCATTCAATCAGGCAGCCTGAAACCGCTGGGCGAAATGTTGAGCGAAAAATCGTTTATCAACGCCATGATAGGCTTGATGGCAACAGGCGGCTCCACCAACCACACCATGCACTTGGTGGCGATGGCGCGCGCGGCGGGCGTGATTTTGAATTGGGACGATTTTGACGAAATCTCATCCATCATCCCGCTGTTGATTCGCGTGTATCCCAACGGGCAGGCGGATGTGAACCATTTTGCGGCGGCAGGCGGCTTGCCGTTTGTGATCCGCGAACTGCGCGACGCGGGCTTGCTGCATGATGATGTGGATACCGTAGTCGGGCATGGCATGGCGGCATATACGCAAGAGCCGTTTTTGATTGACGGTAAGCTGGAATGGCGCGACGCGGTTGCCGAAAGCCGCAACACCGATATTTTGCGCACCGTTGATGCGCCGTTCTCGCCCGATGGCGGCTTGCGCGTGATGCGCGGCAATGTGGGGCGCAGCGTGATTAAAGTGTCTGCCATGAAACCCGAGCATTTTGAAATAGAAGCGCCTGCCATCGTGTTTAACGACCAGCGCGAAGTGTTGGCAGCGTTTGAGCGCGGCGAATTGGAGCGCGATTTTGTGTGCGTGGTGCGCTTTCAGGGCGCACGCGCAATGGGAATGCCCGAGCTGCACAAGCTCACCCCGCCGCTGGCGATTTTGCTGGATCGTGGCTTTAAAGTGGCGTTGGTTACCGATGGGCGGATGTCGGGCGCATCGGGCAAAGTGCCTGCCGCGATTCATATGTCGCCCGAAGCCTTGATGGGCGGCAACATCGGCAAAATCCGCACGGGCGACATGATTCGCTTCAATGCCAAAACGGGTGAATTGAATGTGCTGGTGGACGAAGCCGAATGGAACGCGCGCGACATCCCCACGCCAGACTTATCCAAAAATACGCACGGCATCGGGCGCGAATTGTTCGCAGGCTTTCGCGCACAAACCAGCAGCGCGGAAACAGGGGCGATGAGCTTTGGCGGGGATTTTGCGTGATGGAGATGGGATAAGGCGCGGGGTGTTGTGAACAAGATAAAGGCAGCCTGAAAACGAGATTTTACGTTTTCAGGCTGCCTTTTTGATGTCTATCTAAGAGGTAATAAGGTTTTCAATTATCTAGGTATGTTCAATTTTACTATTAAAGTACCCGCCATCTCTCTCGCAGTTAAATGGGGTATTCATATCAAAGCATTCAATCGCTTTTAAAAAATCATATGGGGGTAGATAGTCATGCTCTGTAATGAAGTGATAAATTAACGATGGTGCACAAAATAAATAATCTTTATTGGCACTAGGAATTTGGATTTGATTAATTCCCAACATCATAATTTCATTTCGTTTTTCATCATACAAAGCAATATCTGAATGACAAAATGGGCAGCTATAAATGTAACGAACATGATCAGCATGAATAACTAATGTGCTTTTAGATGTTTGGTAATTTCCCAATAAAGTTAGTTGTTTTAATTTATTGCATAACTTATTGTTTACTATTCCTTTTGGGTATTCATGAATGCTATCTAACCAGCCAACATTTAGCACTTTCTGATAAGTTACATTTCTATCTCTATATAGAGACATATCAGGATAAAACATTTTAACTCTCCTATTTTACAGTTGCTAACGTGTAAACTGGTTTACGCATCGTTGGGCAAGGTTCTGAAAACGAGTTTTCGGTTTCAGGCTGCCTTTTCAATATAATGAATCTATCCAGCCAACGTCATTCTCGCGTAGGTGAAAATCTAGGTTGAACTTTAACAATAGATTGTTTTTGCAAATATTTCTGAATAGCAGGCAAGATTCCCGCCTGCGCGGGAATGACGACATTTCTTATTTTTCAGGCTGCCGTATTTTCACACAAACCCCATCGCCCCTTTGCCGCCTTCTTTCAGGCTGCATTCCAGTTGCAAGCTGGCGAGCAGGGCTGGGGCATCGGCAAATGGGGTGATGCGTGCTTGTTTGATGGCGACGGCAAAATCGCCTGCCACCAGCTGCCTGATGCGGGCGACTTCGCTGCGCAGTTCATCGGGGCAGGGCAGGTTTAGCTGGGCGCAGTGGGCTTGGAATAGCTTCCATGCTTGGTCGGGGCGCAGTGGGGAGAATTCTAGTTTGAAGTCAAAGCGGCGCAGGGCGGCTTGGTCTAGGTTGCGCATTAGGTTGGTGGTGGCGATGAAGATGCCTTGGTAGGCTTCCATTTGGGTGAGCATTTCGTTGACTTGGGTGATTTCCCAGCTTTGGTTTGCGCCGCGCCTGTCTTGCAAGAAGCTGTCCACTTCGTCAAACACGAGGATGGCTTGGTTTTCTTCGGCTTGGGCGAAGGCTTGGGCGATGAGTTGCTCGGTTTCGCCAACGTATTTGGAGAGTAAATCGGAGCTGCGTTTGTAGATAAGCTGTTTGCCTGCTTGTTCGGCGAGCCATGCAGCGTAGGCGCTTTTGCCTGTGCCTGCTGCGCCGTAAAGGCAGAGTGTGCCGCGCCCTGCGGCGATGATGCCTTGGGCGAGCTGGTGTAGGTCGCGCGATGTGTTTAGGTAGTCTAGGCTATACACTTCGGGCAGCTTGGTGGTTTTTTTGAGCGCGTGGTAGTTGCCTTGGGCTTTGAGCGTGTTTTGCAGCAGCTTTTGGAACAGCTCGCTGCGTTTTTCAGGCTGCCAATCTTGGCTGGCGGCTTGGGTTACTTTGTGGGCTTGTTTGAGCACGGCGGGGACAAGGGCTTCGTGTTCGGCTAGGCTGCGGATTTGGGCTTTGTCCATAAAATCGCGGGTGTAGCTGGCGATGATTTCGGCGCGGCGGGCTACGGGCGGGGCTTTCATTTCTATCACGATGTCAAAGCGGCGCACGGCGGATGGGTCGATGAGTTCTACGTTGTTGCCTATCCAGATGGTGGGCACGCGGTTGTTTTCTAAAAAGCGGTTGAGCCATGCTTTGTTGAGGCTGAAATCGTGTTGCCCGCGGTCAAATAGGTCTTCTACTTCGTCAAACATGAGCATGGTGTTTTGCCCGGCGAGGATGTTTTGCGCCATGCGCAGGGCGTTCATGCGGTCGTCGCGGTCGGCGGGGCTGTCGTCTTCGTTTGCCCATGAGATTTCGTATAGCTCTACGCCTAGGCTGCTGGCGAGCACGCGGCTAAACTCGGTTTTGCCTGTGCCGGCCACGCCGTGAATCAGGATGTTGCAGCCTGAAAGTTTTTGCGCGAACACTTGGCGCAAATAGGCTTCGGCGGCGGTGGCGAGCACGCCCAAATGGGCAAAGTCGCCAAGCGTGAGCTGGGTTTGCGGCGCGGGGAGAATGTGGCGTTTGAGGATTTCGGTGGGCGTGGTGGGGGCGTTGAGCATCAGGTCGGCAAATCGGCGCGAGAGCAGGTCGATTTTGCTTTTCATGTAGTACTCGTCGTTGCGGTCAAGGCGCATCAGCCCGATGCTGGCGAGCGGGGCTTTGGGCGATAGGGCGGCGGTGATTTGGTTTTCAGGCTGCCGCAGGAGTTGGGCGAGTGCTTCGCAGCAGGCGCTGTCGTCTAGTTCGTCGAGCAGTCCGCATAGGCGCGATAGGGTGGATTGGCTGTGCAGCAGGATGCCGAAGGCGAGCAGGCGGATTTCGGTTTCGTTGAAGTGGCTCATTTCTTGCCATTGGGCAAGGTTGTGGCGCAGGGTTTCGGGCAGGCTGGTTTGCCAGATGTGTTCAAAATCGTGTTGCTGTTGCCATGCTTCGTAGGCGGCTTTGAGCTGGCGGCGGGCGGTGGCGGGGTCGTAGGGGTTTTCTTCGTTGAACCAGTTTTCTGCGCCGATTAGGCGGGCGATTTCGCTGCGCTCGAAGCCGTCGCTGCCGATGAATTGGTTTTGCCCGTCTAGGGGGTAGAGGATGTCCCATGCCCATTGTTGGAATAGGGGGGTGAGTGTGTTTTTCATGTTTTGTTTGCGGTTTTGATTGTGATTGGGAGAGGGGCGAATTATAGCGAGTTTGGGGGTTTCAGGCTGCCTCATTGTGGCGAGGGTTAGGCAGCCTGAAAATCAATCTACACAGCAAAAAACCGTTTGGCTTAACACCAAACGATTTTGCTTTTTCAGGCTGCCCTTGCGCTGCCCAAAGGCAGCCTGAAACGCTTGCGCTACGGCAACGCAAAGAGTAGGTATGGCGGCGATACGCCATGTTCTGTTTCCCGTTGCGCAAAGGGTTGAGGCAGCCTGAAAGTGTTTTTAAGCGATGCGCCGTTATGGTGTGATGGCTGTTTTCAGGCTGCCTTTGCCCCATCCGACATTTAGCAACGAGCCGCCGCTGCTCCATGATGAGACAGCCTGAAACGGCAAAAGGACGCAATTAAAGCGTCCCTTTTTATCGGCATAACGCGCTTGGCTCGCCGCAAGCGGTTTAACCCGTTTTCAGGCTGCCTGATGCTGCATGATGTCGTCCAAATTATCCTGCAACCAATTCACCAGCGCGTCCACCTTTTCCGCCGCCGCTTCGCCCAGCGGCGTGAGCGTGTATTCAACGTGCGGCGGCACAGTTTGGAACGACTGGCGTTGCAGCATCCCATCTTGTTCCAGCTGCTGCAAAGTTTGCGTGAGCATCCGCTCGCTCACGCCGTCAATCGCGCGGCGCAGTTCGCTAAACCGATGCGTGCCGCCGCGCAGCACCACCAACACCAACAAGCCCCAGCGGCTGGTTAATCGGCGCAAAATCTCGCGCGATGGGCATTCGCTGGCTAAAACATTGCCTTTTTCCATAAATTTTCCTTGTAAACCAATGTGTTCCAAAAATATTTCATACTTACAAAACAGTAAGTACTTACTAAAAATAAGTTCAGACATTATACTGCGTGGCATTCGTTGAAAGCAAACCGCGTTTTGCTTACTGCATTGTGTTTAACCTTTTTCAGGCTGCATCAAACCGTGGCGCATCATGCCAAGGCAGCCTGAAAACCGCATCAGGAGTTCCCCATGAAAAAAACTTTACTCGCCGCAGCCGCCATTGGCTTGGCTTTAACCGCTTGCTCGCCTGTATCGCGACACGCGCCGCACACTGCCACGCAATCCCAAGCGCAATCTGCCGTAGCGCGCAATAAAGCCAACGTGTTGGCGTTTTACGATTTAGCGTTTAACGGCATATAGGACAAAAAAGGTGCTCCCCTTTATGAATTCGTGAACTAGCAAACATGGTATTTGCAACGTTATTTACTGTTTTATTTACTATTTTTTTAGCCTATTTAAAGATGCAAAAAGAGCGTTTTTGCATTCAAAGGTTTTGACCCCGCTTAAAGCCTTGCTGCATAAGGCTCACAGGATTTTTTAGCACCTTTTTTGTCCTATATGCCCGTTTAACCAACACAAGGTGCAAGAAGTGACCGACCGCTATATCGGCAAGGAATACTTGCAGCACAACCCCACCGTTGCCGATGGTGGGCAGGCGTTTGTGGACGCGTTTGCGCCGTTTTTGAAACAAAATCCGCAGTCGCGCGCCAGCGTAAAACGCGTGATGGCAGATGGCGATTTGGTGGCGTTGCACGTTCACAGCCAGCTATCGCCCGATGATGCAGGCGAAGCGGTGGTGGATATTTTCCGCTTTGATAACGAAGGCAAAATTGTGGAGCATTGGGATGTAATCCAAGCCGTGCCCAAAGAAAAAAGCGCTAGCGGACGCGGTATGTTTTGATGATTGGAACAACATTCAGGCAGCCTGAAAACGATTTTTTAATCCTAACACAAGGAATCTATTATGAAAATTGCAGTAATCGGTGCAACAGGTTTGGTGGGTAATGCCACCGTTTTGGAACTCGCCGCGCGCAATCATCAAGTAACCGCGTTTGCCCGCAACGTCGCCAAAGTGGCGCAAAGCACGAATGTAACCGCCGTTGCCGCCGATGTGAACGCGCCCGATTTTGCCGACAAGCTGGCAGGCTTTGATGCCGTGGTGAGCGCGTTTAACGCGGGCTGGGATAACCCCAATCTGGCGCAAGATGTGAAAACAGGCTACGACAACCTGCTCGCCGCGTTCAAAACCGCGCAATTGCCGTATTACTTGATTATCGGCGGCGCAGGCAGCCTGAATGTTGCCCCCAATCTGCAATTGGTGGACACGCCTGATTTCCCTGCCGATGTTTACCCCGCCGCCAATGCCGTGCGCGTGCTGCTGGACGATTTGCGTCCGCGCCGCGATATTAACTGGGCGTTTTTATCGCCAGCCGCCATGTTTGCCGTTGCGCCCGTTAGCTTTGAAAAAACAGGCGCGTATCGCATCGGGCAAGACGATGTGTTGCTCAACGCCGACGGCTCGCCAGCCGATATCACCCTGCCCGATTTGGCAGCGGCGATTGCCGATGATGTAGAACAAAAAGCGCATTTGTTCCAACGCTTTACCGTGGCAAATTGATTTTCAGGCTGCCTGAATCAGCCAAACAAAGGGCGCGTTGTGATGCGCCCTTTTCGTTTGTCCATTGAATACGAAAAACCCCATGATCCTAAGCTATTTATTTGACCCCCTTTGCGGCTGGTGCTACGGTGCAAGCCCAAGCATTGCCCAGCTCGCGCAACAACACACCATCCGCCTGCTGCCCACAGGCTTATTCAGCCAAGCAAGGCGCATGATGTCGCCCGAATTCGCCCGCCACGCATGGGCAAACGACCAGCGCATCGCGCAAATCAGCGGCGCACTATTCAGCAACGCCTACCGCGAAAACATCCTAAACCAGCACAGCGCGTTTGATTCCTTCCCTGCCCTTGTCGCGCTCACCGCCGTCGCCCAAACCGCGCCCGAGCAAGAACTCGCCGCTTTGCAGCTCATTCAGGCTGCCCGCTATGCAGACGGGCAGGACATCGCCGATTACGCCATCTTGGCCGATTTATTGCGCGAACAAGGTTTGCCGCAAGCCGCCGCGCAGTTATCCAACAGCCGCACGCACGAGCAAGCGCAACAGCGCATCGCCGCAGGGCAAGCATTGGCGCAAAAGCTCGGCGCAAACGGCGTGCCGCAATTGGTGGAGCACCGCGCGCAAGGCGACAGGCTGCTGCCGCGCGAAATATAGTTTCAGGCAGCCTGAAAACCGCTTTGGGGATGGCGCAACATCGTTTCTTTATGGCGCGCCGATGCTGTTATTTCGCCATTTCGTGGCGTTGCGCCGCCACACCCACGCCGTGTAGCCCAAGAGCCTCCCATTAAAAAGGCAGCCTGAAACGCAGATTTTCCGTTTTAGCTTCGCAACTCTGCTTCGATACGCAGGCTGCCTTTTGTTTATCTTTAATTTCTGTATTGACAGAAATTTAAAAAATATTTAACCTACGCAAAATCCTGTAAACCTATTCAAACGAAAATCCAACCATGCAACTCAACCCCGTAACCGAAAAATTTATCCTGCATTGGGGCGAAATGGGCACCAAGTGGGGCGTAAACCGCACCGTGGCGCAGATTCACGCGCTGCTTTATATTTTGGGCAAGCCGCTAAACGCCGATGAAATTTGCGAAACGCTCAACGTGGCGCGTTCCAATGTTTCCAACAGCATCAAAGAGTTGCAATCGCTGCAACTGGTGCAAGTGGTGCATCAAATGGGCGACAGGCGCGATTATTTCGCCACGTCCGACGATGTGTGGACGCTGTTTCGCACCATTGTGGAGCAACGCCAGCGTCGCGAAATTGAGCCGACTTTGGCGTTTTTGCACCAGCTGATGCAGTCACCCGAGTTTGAACACGAAAACGAAGCCGTCAAGCAGCGCATCACGCAAACGCACGACTTTATCGGCACGCTCACCGCGTGGACCAACGAGATGTTGCGCCTATCCAGCGCCACTTTGGCGCGGGTGTTGAAGCTGGGCGCGAGTATCCAGAAAATTTTGCGATAGGATTTGCCCCATGATTATTGAACCACTTGTGATACAGGCATGGCTTGCGCCGGCGTTGGCGGTTTCAGGCTGCATTGGGCTGGCGAAAAGGCAGCCTGAATATCCCAACGCGCGCGTGATTTTGACATTTGCGCTGTTCGGCGGTGCGTTGGGCGGGCTGTTGATGGTGCTGCTTGACGTGATGGCGGACGCGCTCACGGGCATCATGGTCGTTCCGTTTGATTTTGATTTTGTGCTGATTGTTGCCATGCTGCTTGGCGCGATTGTCGGCTGCCTGCCCGCCACGCTGTGCGGCTTGATTTTGGCGTGGCGGCGTTGCGTGCGATCGTGGCAAAGCACGGGTTTTGCGGCGGTGGTCGGCGGTGCGGCAAGTGTGCTGCTAATGGTTGATTGGGCGCTGGATGGCAGGCTGCTGGCGTGCGGCGTTATCGGCGCGATAACGGCGACGATTTTATCCGCCCTTGCTGAAAGCCGCAGGCTTCAACGGAGTTAAAACGGTAACACTATGATTTTGCTTATTCCTTTAATCTTCGCAGGCTTGATTGCCATTCTGGGCTATCGCTACATCGCGCCCAGCCAACCCGAATACCCCAACGCACGCGTGATTACCACGTTTACGCTGCTGGGTGGCAGCGTTGGCGGCGTGCTGCTGGTGTTGGCGTTTTTGTGGCTGGGCGATATATCGCGCAGTTATTTTGATGGCGATTCGCTGCTGTTTCTGCTGTGTGTAGGCGTGCTGCTGGGCGGCGGCTTGGGCTGCCTTCCTGCTGCGGTGTGCGGCGTGTTGCTGGCGAAAAAACAGCTCGCCCGCGCATGGCAAAGCAGCCTGATTGCGGCAGGCTACGGCGCGATGGTGGGCGCAATCTCGGGGGCGTTGCTGTTGAGCATTCAATTGGCGTGGATGTTTGCACTTGCGGGCGGATTGTCGGCGTTGGTTTTATCGGCGTTTGCGTTGCCCAAGGCGCAATAGCGTTTTCAGGCTGCCTGTTGCGGAAAGCCGATCAGGCAGCCTGAAAATCGGTCGGCAAAATTTTTTAACCGCGTATTTCAGTTTTCACAGAAATTTAGGAATTTGAAAAAATGAAACAAAGCTATCCTACCGCCAACGTTATCATGCTGTTTACTTTGCTAACGCCGATGTTGTTTGGCATTGTGATGGGGCTGCCGCTGGGCGTATTTATACTGCCCATGATTGTAGCGAGCATGCTGTATGGCTTTTTGCCTGCGCTGGTGTGCGGCATTTGGCTGGCGGCATGGCGCACGCGCGGCACGCTGTGGGGGCGGCTGCACGCGGCAGGGCTGTGCGTGGCGGCGGCGATGGCGGCGTGGTGTTTTTTGCCCGCGCCGTTGGTGCCGCCCGCAGAAAAGGAGTGGCGCGATGAAACGGCTTGATTATTTGGTGTACAGCATGGCGTTTTTGTGGCTATGGAGCGGCATTCAGCCCGCGCTGTTTGCCCTACCGCAATCGCTGGATTTGCTGGCACAAGTAGGCTTTCAGGCTGCCTATTGTCGTCTGCCCGTGTTCGCACTCTCGTGCGCGTTGGACATCGCATTCGGTCTCGGCTGTTGCACGCGTTTGCGTTATCGCGCGTGGTTTTGGGCGGCGCAAGCAGCGGTGGTGCTGGCGTATAGCGCGATTATCGCTTTCAGGCTGCCGCAAATGTGGGCGCACCCGTTTGCGCCGTTGGTGAAAAACGTGCCGATTGTGGCGATGTTGATTTATTTATGTAATGTGAACAGGAGCGCGCAAGCATGAACGCCTATTTAATCGTAAAAACCCTGCATATTTTGTCGGCAACGCTGATGGTCGGCACAGGCTTTGGCACCGCGTTTTACCTATTTTGGGCAAACCGCTCAGGCTCGGTGGCAGCGCAAGCGGTGGTGGCAAAATGGGTGATGAAGGCGGATTGGTGGTTCACCACGCCGGCGGTGATTTTCCAGCCGCTCTCGGGCTTGTGGATGCTGCATTACATGGGCATGCCGTTCACTTGGGACGGGGCGTGGCTGTGGGTGAAGTGGACGCTGGCGCTGTATGCGCTGGCCGGGGTATGCTGGCTGCCGGTGGTGTGGCTGCAAATCAAGATGGCGCGGCAGGCGGCTGCGGCTTGGCAGGCGGGCGAAAATACGCTGCCGGCGAGCTACAAGCGCTATCAATTCTGGTGGGAAATGCTGGGCTATCCGGCCTTCTGCGCCACGGTGGTGCTGTATTTCCTGATGGTGTTAAAGCCGATGTAGGCAATGTGCAGGCTGCCTGAAAGACCGACAGCCTGGTGAGAGGAAAAGCAGCCTGCACAACCTATTCATTTGATTTTTCAAACCCTTGCATAAGGAGAATAATATGCAAACATTTAACATTATGGCGATACAGGTTGCCGTATCGTTGGCGGTGAGCCTGGTGTGCTGGCTGGTTTTGGGCGCATCGCTGCGGCGCGTGCTGGCTTTTTTGTGCAACGACCCGCGCGACGAAGTGAAGGAAATCAGCGGCATATTCTGGCAGCGGCTGTATTTGAGCCTGACGCTGTTCACGCCGCTGCTGTGCGTGCTGCTGTTTGCGCCGAACTTCGAGCGCAGTTTGGCGGACAACCTGCTTTACGCTCTGCGCTGGGCCGTGTTCGGCGGCGTGAGCCTGCTGCTGGTGCTGGCGCATTTGGTACGCAAACAGATTCAGGTGTTGCAACGCAGCGGTTTTGAAGGCGTGAAGCCCGCAATGGAGCCAGAAATGGAGCCAGAAAAGCAGCCTGCACCGCCCCGTTTGCAAGCGGAAAAATATAACGGCTTTGCCCCGCTGGAAGAGTAGCGTATTTTGAGAGAATTTAAGATGCACAAAATTTTTTACGATGCCGAATGCCCCATCTGTGTGCGCGAAATAGAGTTAATCATGCAGGACAGCCGCGCCGGATTTATGGAAGCCGTGCCGATACAGGGCAGCGAAGCCGTGTTGGCGCAATACGGCATCACCACCGAAGCCGCGCTCACCTACCTGCACGTTTTAACGGACGACGGCGTGATGCTGCAAAAAATGGCCGCCGTGCGCAAAATGTACGAAGGCTACCAAGGCTTTGCGCTGGTGAAACTGGCCAATCTGCCGCTGCTGGACAAACTGGCCGACCGGCTTTACCCGTGGTTCGCCCGCCACCGTTACCAATTTCCCAAATGGCTGCTGCCGCGCCCCGAATGCGAAGGCGGCGTATGCCGAATCCCACCGAAAGAAAGGACGAAAAAATGAAAAAATATCTGGTTTCCATGATGTTGCTGCCCGCATTGGCCATGGCCGAGGGCGGAGAACTGGCGCGCTGCGAACAAACCTTCCGCGACAATATGGACATTATGGCGTTCCCCATGTATTGCACCCAACGCCCCACCACACCAGCACAAGATGCCGCCCTGCAACGGCATTTGGAAGCCCTAAACCGCTGCGAAGCCTTCGCCAAACGGCTGCCGCAGTCGCAGTACAATCAGATGATGGCGCGCCTGGATGCCTATGTGAAGCCCGCGGCATTGAAGGTTCGCGCCCTGAGCGACCGCCCGCAGGAATTTCAGCAGTATTGCACCGAGCAGTTGGACAAAGCGGCGCGGCTGTTGCAGAAATATTGACGAAGC
>CAUQQW010000030.1:0-20630 GCA_963520365.1 uncultured Kingella sp. | reverse complement strand
GCGCAGGCGTTTCGCCGCCTACCACGAGCAGGGGCAAGCCCCTGCACCCCGCGCGGTTTGCCATTCAGGCTGCCCAAATCTTGCCGCCCGCGTTTAGGCAGCCTGAAAACCAAGATAGTGCGCGACGGCTGGCTATCAAATGGCGCAGATATGGAGCCGTGACGGCTCGTCGCCAAATCGCGCTTGATGCAAACAATAAGCAGCGCTGGGCTTGCTGCGTACAAACATCTGCCGATAGTTTGCCCAAATGTCGGCGAGCCGCCGATGCTCCATTGCCAAAGGCAGCCTGAAATGGGCGAGCCGCTTTCAGGCTGCCGCATCACCATCGCCCAAAGGCAGCCTGAAAGCCTATCAAGCGAATGAAACGACAGTGCACCAACAATCCACAGTTGCGCCATTGAGCAACGACTTCCCGCTGTTCGTAATCAATCAAGTATCAAAGTTTTCAGGCTGCCCATCCTGCGCCTTAAACGGCAGCCTGAAACACAAAAAACCGCCCATTCCCAAAAAGGAACGAGCGGTTTTGATGCGCACCAATCGCGGCGCTTATTCCGCTTTCACTTCCACGCGGCGACCTTGGGCGTTGTTGCCCGCAGCGGCGGTGGTGTTTTCAGGTTTGCGCAGTTCAATGTTTTTGCCATCCACGCCTTGTTTTTCCAAGAATGCTTGCACCGCTTGGGCGCGTTTTTTGGAAAGCTCAGCATTGGCAGCGGCGTTGCCTGTGCTATCGGTGTAGCCGCTTACCACCAATTTTTTGCCGTTTTTGCCAGCGGCAACCAAGTCGGCAACCACTTTATCGGCGTTGGCGGCAACATCGCTTTTGCCTGTCGCAAAGTAGAACGTGGCAACCGCATCTTTATAAGCCACATCGGCTTGGTCTACCGCAGGTTCGCTGGCTGTTGCGCTGGCAGCGGCAGGCGTAGCCGCAGAAGCAGCGGCAGGCGCAGATGCTGGTGTAGATGCAGCAGCAGATGCTGGGGCAGCGGCAGGCGCAGGTTTAGCCGCAGCCGCTTGGGCAGGCTCGTGTGTGCTATCGGTGGGCAAGGCTTGGTTTTTCGGGTGTGATTTGCCCCACACATAAGCCGTCAGCAAGTGGATTTTGTCTTCGGTTAAGAAGTCTTTCCATGCAGGCATTTGGCTGTGTCGCCCATTGGTGATGGTTTCAATGATGGCTTTTTCGCTGCCGCCCCATAGCCATGTGTCGTCGTTCAGCGTGGGGGCGATGCCCATTGTGCCTTGACCGTTTGCGCCGTGGCAGGCAACGCAGTTGGCTTGGAAAATTTCCTTGCCGCGTGATGCGCGGTCTTCATCGTGCGCGCGCCCTTTGGAGAGCGACATCACATAATGCGCCACATCTTTCACGCCGTCTGTGCCCAAGTTTGGACCCCACGGCATCATGATGCCAATGCGCCCATTGGCGATGGTTTCGTGGATTTTTTCGGGCGTGCCGCCGTAAATCCAATCGCTGTCGGTCAAGTTGGGGAAGCCGCGCGCGCCTTGCGCATCCGAGCCGTGGCATTGGATGCAATAGGTGGCAAACAAGTTTTTGCCGATGGTCATCGCCGCTTGGTCTTTGGCAACATCTTCCACCTTCATCTTGCTGTATTTGCCATACAGCGCGTTTACCGTTTTATCCGCAGCGGCAACTTCTCTTTCGTATTGATTGTGGCTGGTCCAGTTAAACACGCCTTTGTAGTCGCCCAAGCCAGGGTAAACAACCAAATAGCCTGCGCTGAATAAAATCATGAAGACAAACATCCAAAACCACCAGCGTGGCATGGGGTTGTTGTATTCTTCAATGCCGTCCCAAGAATGGCCTGTGGTTTTAACTTCTTCGCCTTTTTTAACTTTCACTTTGTCTTGCGACAGCAGCAGCCATGTTACATAAATAAAACTGGCAACCACGATGGCAACGATGTAATAGTGCCAAAACGGGGATGTGAATTGTGATTCCATAATTATGCTCCGTGTTCATGATGGGTTTGGGCATCTTTGCTATCGCTGGGGTTGTCGTCATCATCCAAAATGCTATTGGCGATGTTTTGATAGTTTTGCTTATTGCGTTTGTTTAACACGATAAACAGTATCACAGCGAAGCTAACGGATATGCCGATGGTAAACAGGCTATTTGCCCAAGCCATATTCATGATTTCTTACCTTTTGTTTTTCAATGCCAAGCCCAAACCTTGCAAATAGGCGACTACTGCGTCTAGTTCAGATTTGTCTTTTAGCTCTTCGGCGGCTTTGTCGTAATCTTCTTTGGTGTAAGGCGTGCCTATTTTTTCCAAAGCCTTCATGTGGCGCACCACTTCATCAGCGTCCACTTTATTACGTGCCAGCCAAGGGAATGCGGGCATATTGGATTCGGGTACAACGCTGCGCGGGTTGATTAAGTGGTCGCGATGCCAGCCATCAGAATAGCGCCCACCAACGCGCGCCAAATCAGGACCTGTGCGTTTTGAACCCCATTGGAATGGGTGGTCATACACCGATTCACCTGCCACGGAATAATGCCCGTAGCGCTCGGTTTCGGCGCGGAAAGGGCGGATTTGCTGCGAGTGGCAGTTGTAACAGCCTTCGCGCACAAAAATATCGCGTCCCGCCACTTGCAAGGGCGAATAGGGTTTCACGCCTTTGGTGGCGGTAATCACTTCTTTGGTGCCAAACAAGGGGACAACTTCCACCATCAAGCCCACGCTTACCACGATAAGCGTAAACACAATCAGAAAGCCCACTTTTTCTTCTGCTAATTGTTGCAATTTCATTTTTAGCGTCCTTTCTATTAGTGTTCAGTTTTGGGCAAAGCAGGGATTTCTGCTTCAACAGGTTGGGCATCGGCAACAGTGCGGTAGACGTTATACGCCATGATGCACATACCGCTTAAATACAGCAGACCGCCCAAGAAACGGATGAGATAGAACGGCATAGAACGGCTAACCGATGCGATAAATGAATGCGTGAGCGTGCCGTCGGGGTTGAGCTGGCTCCACATCAAGCCTTGCATCACACCTGATGCCCACATGGATGTGATGTAGAGCACCACGCCCAAAGTGGCAATCCAAAAGTGTGCGTTGATGAGCTTCACGCTATACATTTCTTTTTTACCATACAAACGGGGAATCAGGTAATACAGCGAGCCGATGGTTACAAAACCCACCCAGCCCAATGCACCGGAGTGAACGTGTCCCACTGTCCAGTCGGTGTAGTGGCTCAATGCGTTGACCGATTTGATGGACATCATCGGACCTTCAAACGTGGACATGCCGTAAAACGACAGCGACACGATTAAGAATTTCAAGATGGGGTCGGTGCGCAGTTTGTCCCACGCGCCCGATAGCGTCATGATGCCGTTAATCATGCCGCCCCAAGAGGGGGCAAACAGAATCAGCGACAACACCATGCCCAAAGATTGCGTCCAGTCGGGCAGGGCGGTGTAGTGCAAGTGGTGCGGACCGGCCCACATATAGGTGAAAATCAGCGCCCAAAAATGCACAACCGACAAGCGATAGGAGTAAACAGGGCGATTGGCTTGTTTGGGCACAAAGTAATACATCATGCCCAAGAAGCCTGCGGTGAGGAAAAAGCCCACGGCGTTATGCCCATACCACCATTGCACCATGGCATCAATCGCGCCGTAGTAAACAGAATAGGATTTGAAGCCGCCTGCGGGGATGGCGATGTTGTTCACAATATGCAGCAGCGCCACGGCAAGAATAAACCCGCCGTAGAACCAGTTTGCCACATAAATATGCTTCATTTTGCGCTTGGCAATCGTGCCGAAAAACACGATGGCATAAGCTACCCACACGGCGGTAATCAGAATATCAATTGGCCATTCCAGCTCAGCGTATTCCTTGCCTTGGGTGTAGCCCAGAGGCAGGGTAATCACCGCCAGCACGATTACCAATTGCCAGCCCCAGAATGTGAACGCGGGCAGCCAATTGCCGCCAAACAGCCGTGCATTGCAGGTTCGCTGTACCACATAATAAGACGTGGCAATCAAGCCGCAGCCGCCAAAGGCGAAAATGACGGCATTGGTGTGCAAGGGGCGGATGCGACCGAAGTGAAACCACGGCGCAATGTCCGACATGTTTAGGGCGGGCCAGCGCAATTCTGCGGCGGCATACACGCCCACAAACATCCCAATGATGCCCCAGATTACCGTCATAATGGCAAATTGGCGCACCACTTTATAGTTATAGGTTTGCGTTTCCATAACAACTCCATACGTTGAAAATATTTCTTTTATTTGTGTGATGGGTGGCTTTTCAGGCAGCCTTGGCGTTTTATGGCAGCCTGAAAATCGCCATCGCTTGTTTTACTCTTGATGCTTTTAGCCGTTAAAATGAATCAATTAACACTTCTTAAAACATCAAAACCTTATTTATCGTAAGCTTACCAAAAGCGGCGGAATGTTACCTGATTAGCATCAAACAATCTACTTTTAGATACAGATAGTTATATACTAAATAGCTTATTGTTATACTTAATATGTTTTAAAAACTGCATTAAAATCAAATAGAAAGAAAATATTATGTTGTGTTACACCATCACACCGTGCCCGAATGCGCATCAATGGCACGTTATCTTTACATTTCACCACGGCGAAAATGCCACACAAAGCATCAAACTGGCGAATTGGGTGGCGGGCAGCTATATGATTCGCGATTTCGCCAAACACATCATCAACATCCAAGCCAAGTGCAATGGGCAGTCTGTGCCGCTAACGCCTGTGAGCAAAAACGAATGGCGCACGCCCGCGCAAAGCGGCGATTACCAAATTGAATACACGGTGTATGCCAACGATTTATCCGTGCGCGCCAGCTTGCTGGACAACGAGCGCGGCTTTATTGACGGCGCGTGTTTGTTTCTTTATTTGCCCGAGCGGCGCGATGAAGCCTGCCAAGTGCAATTTGATGGTTTGCCCGAAAACTGGCGCATTGAGACCACATTAAGGCAGCCTGAAAACGCAAAAAACCGTTTTCAGGCTGCCGATTATGCCGAGCTAACCGATTGCCCGTTTGAGCTGGGCGCGGATATGGAAACCTTGCATTTCACCGCGCATGGCATTCCGCATCGCATCGCGTTAAGCGGGCATTACCCCGATTTTGACCGCCAGCGCTTGCTAGATGATTGCCAAAAAATTTGCGAACACGAGCTGGCGATGTTTGGCGTGGAAAACGCGCCGTTTGCGCAATATCTGTTTTTGCTGCATCTGGGCGATAACATCTATGGCGGCTTGGAACACAGCAACAGCACCGCGCTGCACGCCGACCGCAAAGCTCTGCCACCGCGCAATATGGCGCAGCCCACCGCCGATTACACCACGCTGTTGGGCTTAATCTCGCACGAATACTTCCACGCATGGAATGTGAAAACCATTAAGCCTGCCGAATTTGTGCCCTACGATTTGGACACAGAAGCCTACACCGAGCAGCTTTGGGCGTATGAAGGCATCACGTCGTATTACGACGACTTGGTGCTGGCACGCAGCCAAGTGATCAGCCCCGAAGCCTATTTGCATTTGCTGGCGCAAAACATCACCCGCGTGCACCGCAACGCAGGGCGCAAACAGCAAACCCTTGCCCAATCCAGCTTCGCCGCATGGCATAAATACTACAAACAAGACGAAAACAGCCCCAACGCCATCACCAGCTATTACCAACAAGGCGCACTCGCCGCGCTGTGCCTAGATGCCCATTTGCGCCAAAACCACCGCCCGCCGCTGGATTTCGTGATGCGCAGCTTATATATGCAAACGCGGCTCAACCGCAGCTATTACACCGCCAGCGAATGGCAACAATTTGTGCAAGACATCACCCAGCTTAACCTTGCCGACTTTTTTCAGGCTGCCTTATACAGCACCGCAGACTTGCCACTAGAAAGCAGCCTGAAAACGCTGGGCATAGAACTGCTCTGGTACAGCACCCCGCGCAGCGATTTGGGCAAACTGGTAAGCGCGTTCCCCGAAGCTGCACCCGCCGCCGACATTGGCTGCCGCGCCAAACAACAAGCCGACCGCGCCACCATCAGCCATGTGTTTACAGGCGGCAGCGCAGAACAAGCCGCGCTCAAAGCAGGCGACAGCATCATCGCCATCAACGGCTACGCCTGCACCGATTTTGTCGCGCAAACCGAAACCGCCATCGGCGACACGCACCGCATCCATTATTTCCGCCATGGCGTGTTGCACGAAACCACGCTCACCGTGCAAGCCGCAGCCGCCAGCACCGCGTATTTGAAAATTGAAGACGCGCAACGCTTGCAAGCATGGTTGGCGCAAAAATAAGGTAAATTGGGCGTTGCCAAGCGGGCAAAGGCAGCCTGAAAACCGTTTTGCACCGTTTTAGCTTTGCCAAAACGCGCTGCACTCGTTTTCAGGCTGCCCCAAAACGGTTTAAAATAACGCCGTAACACAACCAAAACAACATTAGGAAAGTTAAAAATGATAGAAAAAATTGCCGATTATTTGTATGTATCCGACCAGCTGAAAGACGAGCGTTTTGCCAAACGCGCCGCGTCTTATGGCATCAAAACTGTGATTTGCAACCGCCCCGATGGCGAAGCCCCCGACCAACCCAGCTTTGAACAAGTGAAAGCATGGCTCAACGCCAACGGTATTGAACACGTTATCTATATGCCCGTAGTGATGGATGGCATCACCGATGAAACGCTGGATCATTTCCAAGCCACCGTTGCCAACTCCGAAGCCCCCATCATGGCATACTGCCGCACAGGCACACGCTCCACCATGCTTTGGGCGTTGAACCAAGCGCGGCGCGGCGTGGAAGTGAACAGCCTGATTAAGGCCGCCAGCCTTGCCAATATTGACCTTGAACCGCAACGCCATCGCTTGGAAGCGATTTATAAGAAAAAATAAGCGCGTATGGCATGGCAAAACCCTGTAAACAGCATTGTTTACAGGGTTTTGCGTTTTCAGGCTGCTCAATCATCATGAATGTTTAATGTTGCAGCACTTCCCCTTCGTGTAGCCGAACGCAGCATGCTTTTTTCGGGAAAAAGCGTGTGCTTGTCCGACGACGCGCGTAGCGCGGCTAGTTCACACGCGCCGAAAAAAGCATGCGGAGTGAGGGAAGTCTGCGAAGCAGACCTGCAACGTCGGGGTCGCCTTTCTTTGCTTACTTTCTTTGGCGAAGCAAAGAAAGTAAGTCGCCCGCCGCGATAAGGCGAAAGGGTAAATACGACACAAACATTAACCAAGGCACAATTAACGCCATTGAATAAGAATTAGGCAGCCTGAAAATGGAGCGTCGGCAGCTCGCCGACATGGGTTTGCTACCTGCGCGGTTTGTTTTGCGTGGGATTTGGCGACGAGCCGTCGCCGATCCATTTTGTGTTCAGGCTGCCTTGGCGGATGCGTGCTGTTTAAAGGCAGCCTGAAAACCGTTTATGTAAGGCAGCCTGAAACTTACCCACCCGCCATTTGCACCATCAACAGCCGCCCGCCTTGTCCTTTTTCCAGCAGGATTTGTGCGCCGTCTTCCAGTTTGATTTTGCCGCCGATGGCGATGGGGGTTTTGTTTACCACGTCATACATTTCGGGCAGGTTTTCGTTTACCAGATACCAATCGCCGTTGTGTTGCACGAAATAGCCGACGCGGCGGGCATCTTCGGGTTTTAGGCGTTCGTTGGGGAAGATATTGCTGTTGGCGTGCCATTTGAACAGCGATTGCCCGCTGAACACCATGATGCGGTGGTTGTCGGGGCGGTAGCTGCCGTTGGGTGCGGCGGAGTAGAGATTGAGCACGGGCAAGCTGCCTGAATGGGGTGTGCCGCAGAAGGGGCAGGCGGGTTTGACTTTGTTATCAAAGGCATACCATTTTTGCTCGCATTGTGGATTGGCGCAGGGTTGCAGCAAATCTACGGTTTTCACCAGCGCGTGTTCCCATTCGTCGGCGGTGGGGCGGGCGGCAGGGTTGTGCAGCCCATCAATAAAGGCGCGGCGGAATAGCTCGGCGATGTATGCGCCGCAAATGGTGTAGGGGATTTTTTGCGTGTCTTTCCACGGCAGCTCGCTGGGTTTGCATTGGTCTATTTTGATGCGGTTGCTGGGGTCGGTAGGGTGTTCTATAAATAGGGCTTGGCTGCCCATGCTGAGTTCTTCATCGCGTTGGCTGTCGTTGGGGTCGTGGATTTTGTCGCCGCGCAGGGGGTGGCGGTAGAGCAGATACATATAGATGAGCACGGCGAGGGCGTGTAAATCGGTGGTGCGGCTGGGCAGCTTGCGCTGGGGGTCGTCTTTGGGCAGGTGGGCGGTGGCGACGACTTCGGGGGCGATGAAATCGGGCGTGCCGACTACGCTGGGCGGATGTTTGCCCGGCACAACGAGCCCGTCGATGTCTATTAGGCAGGCTTGCCCGCTGGTGGGGTCTATCAGGCAGTTTTTGTAGCCTAAATCGCTGTGGCTCAGCCCTGCCATGTGCATTCGGCGCACGGCGCGGGCGAGCATGATGCAGATTTTTAGGTGGGTCATCCAGTCGCCCAGTTCGCGCGGGTCTAGGAATTTATTGCGGTTGGATGCGCTGGCGAACCATTTGCCGTCTTTGTCTTTGCCTTTGATGCTGAGCATATCGTTGTTGCGGCTGCCGTATTGAAAGAAAAAGCAGTCGCGGTAAAACGGGGACACTACGCCGAGTTTGCCGTTGTGTTCTACTACGGCGGTGGGCCAGCAGTAGAGTTTTTTCAGGTATTCGCCGCCTTCTTGGTTGAAGATGCGTTCGCGGTAGAGCCCTGTGATTTGTTCTAGGCGTTCGCGGGTGGCGGGGTCGGCTTTTTCGCGGAAGAAGGCGACAACGTAGTCGCGATTGGGCGAGAACATGACGTCTTTCATGCCGCCTTGCGCTTTGATTTCATCAACAAATTGGATGGTTTCGCCGTTGGTGGCGGTGAGAGTGATGATGTTGGACATGGTGGGCTTTCGGTTTGGGTGTTGGGTTTTAGCTTCGCAGAAGCTCGTAAACTCGCTTTCAGGCTGCCTTAATCGTTTTCAGGCTGCCTTTGTTGGCAAGAACAGGGCGAGCGTGCGGTCATCGTGGTTACCCGGCGACCAGAAATCCAGCCATTCTTCTAGCGCGGCGGCGGGCTGCTCGGCTTGGAAGATGGGTTGCAATTCTTGCCACAGCGCTGCCCATTTTTCGCTTTTAGCAAGGTTGGCATCGGTTTCAAATTTGGGGTCGGAAACGCCGTCGGTCATCAGCATCAGCACGGGGGGCTGTTGCACCTGCCACTCGCGGATGCGTTGCTTGAGATTTTCTGGGCGGACTTCGTTGGCGGATAGGAACACGGTTTCGCCTGAATACGCGCCGCCATCGCTTTCGCCCAGCAGGGTGATGGCTTGGTTTTCAGGCTGCCATACGGCGGTGGCGCCATCGCCCACCCAATAGGCGGTGATTAGCCATGTGCCATCTGCGCGGGGCAGGGCGAGCGCGATGAGCAGGGTGCAGGCGAGTTTTTTGATGTCCATTTGTTCTGCTTCGGCGGCGTTTTTTTGGGCGACAAAGGCTTGATAGGCGGCGTTGCTGATTAGGCTGTGCAATGCTTGTTTTTGGGCGTCTGGCTCGGATTCAGGCAGCCTGAAAAATTTCTCATTGTTGTCCAGCAGTTGCCATACGGTATCAGCGGCGGCATTGACGGCAAGCTGCGAGCCATAGCGGGAGAATTCGGCGCTGCCTGCGCCATCGGCAACGGCGATAAAGTGCAAGCCTGTGCGCTCATGGTGGGCGATGCGGTAGTCGTCATCGCAATGGGTGCCGTTGTGGGCGTGGCTGCGTCCGCGCACGCGGGCGGCGATTAGGCTGCCTTGCGGGGTGGGGATGCGTTTGTGGGCGGTGTCGGGCTTGGCGAAGGGGGCGGTGGGGTCGCTGGGCTGGTTTTGCCACAGACTTTTGGGGTCGGGGTTGATGTAGAGGGTTTGGCGGACGGGGGTGTCCGCGCCGTGTTCGGGAATGGTGTAGCGGATTTCTACGTCGCCTGCTTGGCTGGGCGTGCCGCTGATTTGGTGGTGTTTGGCATCCCAGACTAAGCTGCATTCGGGCGTGATTTTGACATGGGCGGCATCGGCGGGCAGCGCGGCGCGGTAGGGTTCGCCGCAGCGGGCGTTGGGGAGCGGGGGGAGAGTGTGTGGGGTGGGCATGGGTATTGGGGAGTGGGGGTGTTGAAGGGGGGATGGGGGGATTTCAGGCTGCTTAATGTTTTCAGGCTGCTGCTTAGTTTCATTGCTTACTGCGTTTTCAGGCTGCGTTTGGGGTGGATTGCCCACGCCATTTTCAGGCTGCCTAACGTTTTCAGGCTGCTGTAAAACGTTTTGTGTTTGGTCTGGCATTTGATTTGACGGTTGGGCAGGCGTGGCGGCGGTTGTAACTTCGCTTGCGGCTTGCTTGGCTTGAACTTGAATATTTGCGCTGGGCAAATCGGCATCAGTAGGGCAGCCTGAAACGGTGTTATCGTGCTGGGTTGGTTGATTGTTCGGCTTGGCGTTGTTTACAGCTTGATTTTGCTGAACAGCGGTTTGGGTATTTTCAGGCTGCCTTTGGGCTGGATTACCCACGCTATTTTCAGGCTGCCACTTGGTTTCATTGCTTACCGTGCTTTCAGGCTGCATTAAATCGTTTTGCGCTTGCTCTGGCGTTTGGTTTGATGGTTGGGTAGGCACATCGCTGGTTACAACTTCACTTGCGGCTTGCTCGGCTTGAATTTGAATATTTGCGCTGGGTAAATCGGTATCAGAAAGGCAGCCTGAAACGGTGTTATCGGGTTGAGTGGGTTGATTGCTTGACGCGGCGTTGTTTACAGCTTGGTTTTGCTGAACAGCGGTTTGAGTGTTTTCAGGCTGCCTAATGCTTTCAGGCTGCCGCTTGGTTTCATTGTTTACTGCGTTTTCAGGCTGCGTTTGGGATGAGTTGTTCACATCGTTTTCAGGCTGCCTTTGGGATAAATCATCCACGCCATTTTCAGGCTGCCCCAACACGCGTTGCGCCATAAACTTTGCCCAAGCGCTGCGCAAGGCATCCATTTCGCCGCCATGCTGCGCCATAAACGCCGCCCATTCTGGCTCGCTGATGTTGTTCAGCCATGCTTGCCAATCTTTCAAATTTTTCATGCGCTTATTCCTTATCTCATGCCAAAAACAAACAGCGGTTTGCTCAAAAATTCAATCCGAAAATCCAACCCATCAACCACGTGCGCGGGTAATGTCAAAATCCACATTATCGGCAGAAGATGACAAGGTGAGCTGTCGTTGGCAGCCAGGGCAGGTGACGACGTTGTCGTAGTCGTTGGCGCAGAAAATCTGCCCGCAGTTGCCGCATTTGCACAGCGCGCTGCTGGCGCCGCAATGGGGGCATCCGCCGCCGCCCATCAGCGATGTGGTGGAAATGGTGTTGGTGTTCACGCGCGTGTCCGACCATTCTTGATAATCGGCTTCCACAGGAAAAACGCCTACATAGCCAAACACTTGCGCGTTTTGCTGTTTGGTGAAAAACGGCACGTCATCCATCAGCGGGGCGCGTTCGTATTTCATCAAATAGGGCAGCTTGGTTTTGCTGCATAAGCCGCTGATGATGACGTAGTTTTCGTCCACGGCGGCGGCTTGTTCCAAGTCTTTAATCAGCGAGAGAAAGGGCTGCTCGGCTTTGTCTAGGCTCACGGGCACATCCACGCCCAAGCTGCGGCTTTGCGATGAGACGGATTGCGAAATCCAGTCTATAAAGGCTTTGAAATCGGCTTCGTTGTCGGTATCCAGCCGCAATACGCCGTGGCTGATGGGGGCAAGCTGCGACAAATCGGCAAAAGGTCCGATGCCGATGGAAACCAGATTGGCGCGGCGGGCAAAGTCGCGCTGCCAGCGGGCGATGGCTGGGGTGGGGTTGTCGGTTGCGCCGCCGTCGGTCATTAGGTAAACCACGGGTTTGTAGTCGCCTTTGCGCTCGGGGGAATTGGTGATGACGTGTTGGTTAATTTCGTCCATCGCGTGATTTAATGCTGCGCCCAGCGATGTGCCTGAGCCAACGGGCAAGCGCGGCGGGTAAAACGCGACCAGTTCCACCAGCGGGGCGAGTGTTTTGGCGATGCCAGCAAAGGCGATGACGGATAGATAGACGGTTTCCAGCGCGTAGGGATCGCGGCGCAGGGTTTCAATCAGGCGGCTGATGCCTTCTTGCATTTGGCGCAGGGGTTGTCCGACCATGCTTTCGGATACGTCTATAACGAGAAAAATGGGTAAACGGCGCATTTGGGTTTCCTTTTGGTTGAGAGTGGGTTTTCAGGCTGCCTACGTCCAATAATAGCGCACCACATGAAAAAACACGGGCGCGGCAAAGCATAGGCTGTCTAATCGGTCTAACACGCTGCTGCGGCTGAATGCGTGCCCCCAATGGCGGATGCCAAGGCTGCGTTTGATGGCGCGCATCACTTCATTGCCAAAAAAGCCCATCAGGCTAATCATCAAGCCGACAAGGGCAGCCTGAAACGGGGTAAACGGCGTTATCCAATAAAGGCTCGCCGCCAGCAGCGTGGAAAGTGGCACGCTGATATACGCGCTGGGCAGCGTGCGCGGCGGCGCAATTTGGCTGCCCGCGCGTCGCCATAAATAGGCAAACACATCGCCGCTTTGCACCACCACCAGCATAAACAGCAGCAACACAATATTGGGCGCGTTGTAATCCTTGATTTCCAAGCTCAACAGCGCGGGCACGTGCGACAGGCAATACAGCGTAATCATCACGCCCCATTGGATTTTGGCGGTGCGGTCAAAAAACTGGCTGTTGTCGCCTGCCATATTGCGGATGATGGGCAGCAGCAAAAAGGCATACACAGGAATCAACACGGTAAACATGCTGAACCAATTGGTGAGCACAAAATAATATTGCAACGGCAGCAGCAGATAAAAACACAGCGCAATGGTGAGATGGTCGGCGCGATGGCGGTACACATGGCTGATAAATTCGCGCAAGGTGGCAAACGATGCGGCAACAAACAGCGCAATCATGCCGCCGCGCCCCAGCCAAAACATCACCAGCAGCAGCGTAGTCAGCACCCACCAAGATGCCACGCGCGCATTCCATTCGCGCACCATGTGGCTCACTTCAAAGCCTTGTTTTCGTTCGTAATACTTGCCAGCCAGCGAAGCGAGCGCCAACGCGCAAAAAATGCCAAAAAACACGATGCCCACCGTGGCAGGCAGATAAAAATCCGCTCTCATGTTGATTTCTCCGCGTATTCGGCAATTTTGGCAGGCGGCACCAGCGCAAGCATGGCAGCGCGGGCGCGTTGCAAAAAGGCGTCTTTGTCTTCATCGGCTTGCAGATACAGCGGCTCGCCTATCATCACATCGCACAAAATCGGCACGGGGATGACTTGGTTTTTCGGCAACACGCGGTTGATGTTGTTAATCCAAATCGGCACAAAGCCGACATCGGGATTTTGGCGAGCAAGATGATAGATGCCACTTTTAAACGGCAACAGCAGCGTGTTGTCGTCGGTGTTGCGCGTGCCTTCGGGGAAGATGATGAGCGAAGATTGCGCGGCGAGCGCATCGGACATTTGCTGGGTGATGGCTTTGGGGTCGTTGCCATTGCGCATAATCAGCAAGCCATTGAAAACATGGTTAATCAAAAAGCGGCGAAACGCGCCTTTGAGCCAATAATCCGCGCCAGCCACAGGGTGGGCAACCTTGCGCCAGCGCTTGGGCAGGGCAAGCTGCACCATAATAAAATCGGCATGGCTGTTGTGGTTGGCAAAATAGACTTTGCGCTCGGGGCTGAACGCGATGTCGCCTTCAAATTTGGCGCGGATGCCAGTTAAAAATGAAACCAATAAAAAGATGCTACGGCTCACGATAAAAGCTGCCGTTTGCGTAAAAATATTCATGATGAAATGGGGTGGATAGAAAGTTTGGATTGTAATGGATTGTAAGCAATTATGGGGCATAAGGCAGCCTGAAAACGGAAAAAGCGGGCGATAAGCGGCGCGATGCGTTTTCAGGCTGCCTTAAATGATGCGGTTTGGCGGGCGCAGACAAATTTTCAGGCTGCCCCGCAATGGATGGCAGCCTGAAAAGGGCGTTATGCTTTTTTAACGAATTCTGATTTGAGATTCATCGGCGAGCCGTCAATTTTGCAACCGATGTTGTGGTCGCCTTCTTGCAGGCGGATGCCTTTCACTTTGGTGCCTTGCTTAATCACTTGGCTGCTGCCTTTTACTTTCAAATCTTTAATCAGGATAACGGTGTCGCCGTCTTGCAAAATTGCGCCGTTGGCATCTTTAACGATTTCGCCTTCATCGGCGGCGGTTTCGCTTTCTATCCATTCGTAGGCGCATTCGGGGCAAACCAATTGGCTGCCATCGTGGTAGGTGAGATTTGATGCGCATTGCGGGCAAGCGGGGTAGCTCATGCGGATTCCTTAGAAGTTGGTGGTGCGGCGAAATTCGGCGGCTTTGGCGCGTAGTTCGCGCAGGGCTTCGGGGTTGCCGCAGAGTTTTTCTTTTTTGCTGCTGGATACTTCGCCTGTGGAATGCGAAACTTCAATGCGATAGTAAGTGCAGCCGCTGAGAATGTTCACATCCCAGTTAAACCAGTCTTTATCGGTGGAAACCACCAAGCCGCCGTGGGAAATGCGTTTTGCCATTTGGATGGCGTGTTGTTCGTCTTTGTCGGCGATGCGTTGCGGCTCAGCGCTGGCAACTAGGCTGCTGCCAAGCAATAGGGCGGCGATGATGTATTTGAATTTCATGATGCGTCCTTTTGAAGTGGAGAAAGTGGGGAATATAACGAGACGCGCTCGGCTTGGCAAATCGGCAGCCTGAAAACGCGCGGCGGTGTTGCAAAATGGTTGGGTGTGGTGGGCGGTAAAAAACGAGTGCGATGGTTGGCACTCGTTTTGTTTTGCGTTGGCATTTTGGCATTGAAGGCAGCCTGAAAACGAGTTGGCGCGTTGTGGCGAAGTAAAAACGCGGTGGACAGGTTTTCAGGCTGCCGCAAAGCATAAAACACACGCCGCGATGTTAAGGATACGACACCAACGCATAAGCCGAATGGTTGTGGATAGATTCAAAATTCTCGCTTTCCACGCTAAACGCGGCGATGCGCGGGTCTTGCTTTAACACGGTGGCGATGTCGCGCACCATGTCTTCCACAAATTTTGGGTTTTCATAAGCGCGCTCGGTAACAAATTTTTCGTCTGGGCGTTTGAGCAAGCCATAAAGTTGGCACGATGCTTGGCTTTCCACCCAATCAATCGCTTCTTCTATGGCAACAGGCTCGCGGCAGCGCAGGGTGAGCGTAACGTGGGAGCGCTGGTTGTGCGCGCCATAATCGGAGATTTCTTTGGAGCAGGGGCAAAGGCTGGTTACGGGCACGGTGATTTTCAGGCTGCCGATAAAGGCGTGGTTTTGCATTTCGCCGATTAGGGCAACATCGTAGTCCAGCCAAGATAGGCAGCCTGAAACGGGCGCGGCTTTTTGGCGGAAAAAGGGAAAGGCGATGCTGATTTTGCCTGCGTTGGCTTCTAGCCGCGCCAACATATTGCGCGTGAGCGTTTCTAGCGCGGCAAAATCCAGCGCGGTGCGTTGTTCTTCCATCAGCGCAACAAAGCGCGACATGTGCGTGCCTTTTTGCTCGGCAGGCAGCGCCACCGTCATGCTGATGTGGGCAACGGTGGCTTGTTCGCCTGTTTGGCTGAGAATGCGAATGGGAAAGCGCAGGTCTTTAATGCCAACTTGGTTGATGGGGATGTTGCGCACATCGGGCGTGCTTTGCACATCGGGCATGGGGGTCATTGAATTATCCTTGATGGGGTGTAGGCAAAATTTGAAAGGGTTTGAATGGGCGGTTTTAGCTGTTTTCAGGCTGCCCAAAAGCGGCGCAAGTATATCACTATGCCTTATTTTGAAATACAATCAGCGCCTTTGATTTTTCTTTTTCAGGCTGCCACAAAAGCATTGGGGCAGCCTGAAAACCAACCGCCCATTTGCAAAGGAATCGCCATGAAATTTGCCACTCAAACCATCCATTCTGCCTACAACCCCGATGAGCATAATCGCGCCCTGATGCCGCCTTTGTATCAAAACAGCATGTTTGCCATGCACGAATTGGGCGAAAACATCCCCTTTCGCTATTCGCGCTTGGGCAACCCCACGCGCAAGATTTTGGAAGACACCGTTGCCCAGCTAGAACACGGCACGCACGGCTTTGCCTTTGCCAGCGGCATGGCGGCGATAGACTGCATTTTCCGCACCTATCTGCAACAAGGCGACACCATTGTTGCCGTGTCTGATATTTACGGCGGCAGCTACGATTTGCTCACCAATGTTTACGCCAAATGGGGCGTGAACGTTATCTTTGCCGACTTAACGCAGCCTGAAAACCTAGACCGCATCCTTGCCGAACACCAAGTGAAATTATTATGGCTGGAAAGCCCATCCAACCCGCTGCTGCGCTTGGTGGACATTGAATTGCTGGCGCAAAAAGCCAAAGCACACGGCGCGTTAGTTGGCATGGACAACACTTTTGCCACGCCGTATTGCCAAAATCCGCTGGATTTGGGCTGCGATATTGTGTTCCATTCCGCCACCAAATATTTGTGCGGGCATTCTGATGTGTTGATGGGCGTTGCCGTGTTGAAAGATGCCCAGCTTGCCAAGCCCTTTGCCAACATGATGGTGGAAACAGGCGGCGTGGCAGGGCCAATGGATTGCTGGCTGGTGTTGCGCGGCATCAAAACGCTTGCCGTGCGCATGAAGCAGCATTTGGAAAACGCCCAAATCATCGCCGAAAAACTCGCCTGTCATCCCGCCGTTGAGCGCGTGTTCTACCCTGGCTTGCCCAGCCACGAGCATCACCAATTAGCCAAACGCCAAATGCGCGGCTTTGGCGGCGTGGTAACAATCTATCTGAAAAACGACACACGCGAAGCGGCAAACCAATTTATCGCGCACAGCAAATTGTTTACGCTGGCATCCAGCTTGGGCGGCGTGGAGTGCTTGGTGAACCATTGCTACTCGCAATCGCACAGCGGCATGGCGCACGATGTGAAAATGAGCTTGGGCATCCGCGTGGGCTTGCTGCGTTTATCCATCGGCATTGAAGATGTGGATGATATTTATGCGGATTTGGATCAGGCATTGAACGCAACGCAGTGAGTTGGAGCAGTGATAGCGTTGTTTTAATTGCTAGACAAAGGCAGCCTGAAAACGGGGAATATGTTTTCAGGCTGCCTTTGGTTTGATTGGCGAGACGATATAGGCAGCCTGAAAATAGATAAACAGCCTACACAGCGCTTTGTCGGCGAGCCGCCGATGTTCCATTTCGCCAACGATAAAAGGCAGCCTGAAAACGCCAATCTAACGTTTTCAGGCTGCCTTAATCATCACCGCATCATGGCGGTCGCAACGCGTTCAATTATTTCTTACCCGCGTTTTTCTCTTTCATCATCTGATGCAAGGTTTTTGCGGCGGGCTTCATCGGCGCGTGGTTTTCCGTCCAGCTCAGCTGCCAAGGCGGGGTGAGCGCGCGGAACGTGGTCGCCGCCCAGCCGAGCGTGCGATAAAGTTTGATGTTGCCAAACGAGCCTTTAAACACGCGCCAAGCCATGGTTTCGCCTGTGCTATACGATGCGCCTTGCCCTTTGATGGGGTAGGGCACTTGCTCGGCAGGCGAGCGTTGCGCTTCTTGGCGCAGGCGTTGCATTTGCTCGGTAATCGGGATTTTCACGGGACAAACTTCCACGCACGCGCCGCACATGGTGCAGGCGGTGGGCAAATCGCGCGTTTTGTCCAAGCCCATCAAATGCGGCGAAATAATCTCGCCAATCGGGCCGGGATAAGTTGTGCCATAAGCAGCACCGCCCACGCGCGTGTAAACAGGGCAATGGTTCATGCACGCGCCGCAGCGGATACATTGCAATGTGCGGCGCATTTGCTCTTCGCCGTAGGCTTGCGTGCGCCCGTTGTCCAGCAGCACAAGGTGCATTTCTTGCGGACCGTCTAGCTCTTCGCAGCGGCGCGGGCCAGTAATCATGTTGAAATAGGTGGTGATGTTTTGCCCGATGGCAGTGCGCGGCAGTTGGCTGTATAGCGGCACCACATCGGTGAGTTTGGCGACTACTTTTTCAATGCCCGTAATCGCGATGTGCACGGGCGGCACGGTGGTAGACAAGCGCCCGTTGCCTTCGTTTTCCACCAAGCACAGCGTACCCGTTTCGGCAACGGCAAAGTTTACGCCGCTTAAGCCTACATCGGCGGTGCGGTAAACATCGCGCAGGGCTTGGCGGGCAAAGCCTGTGAGCTTGTCCACATCGTCGGTGAGTTCCGTGCCAAGGTTGTCGTGGAACAGCTGGCTTACTTGCTCTTTGGTTTTGTGAATGGCAGGCATCACAATATGCGTGGGCTTTTCGCCAGCCATTTGCACGATAAATTCGCCCAAATCACTTTCAACCGCGCGCATGCCTTTGCTTTCCAGATGATGATTGAGTTCAATCTCTTCGCTCACCATAGATTTGCCTTTCACCATCAGCTTGGCTTTGTGCGTTTCCATGATGCCGTAGATGATGTTTTGCGCTTCTTCAACGGTTTCTGCCCAATGCACGCGTACGCCAAGGCGGGTGAGATTGCTTTCCAGCTGTTCCAGCAAATCGGGCAGTTTGGCCAGCGCGTGTTGGCGGACGTGCTCGCACAGCGTGCGCAGCATTTCCAATTCTTGCTCGTCTGATAACACCATCTTGCGCTTGGTCATCAGCATATCCATGGCGGTGCGCAGGCTTTTGCGCAGCGGTTTATCGGCGAGCGCGGCTTGGGTGTTTTGTTTGAAGGTTTCGGGGCGGGGGTGGATTTTGATTACTTGCGTGGTCATGCTTGTTCCTCCAAATCGGCAGGGTTGATGTGCTCAGGCAACACCGCCAGCACCACCAAATCGCGCGGCCCATGCGCGCCAAACGCCAAAGTGAGCTGAATATCGGCGGTTTTAGAAGGCCCAGAAATCAAGATGATGTTGGTGGGCATATCGGCAACCAAGTTTTCGCCTGTTAACGCCGCGTAGAACGTGTCATACAGCTTACGCGTGTCAAACAAGCAAAAATGCACAGGCGGAACAAGGCTTTGGCTGCGCGGCTCTTCCACTGAAGAAACCAGCATCACCGTGCCTGTGTGGGCAATACCGCACAGCGATGAAGTAAAACCTGCATCCACGTTGGCAAAAAAATCGTCTTTCCAATCATCAATTTTTTGCTCAAAACCGCGCGTTGCCAAGCCAGCTTGTGTTAGGACTTTTTCGGCGCGACTGCCGTGCGCGGTTTGCGGCGAAAGCAGCATATTGCTCAGCCCTTTTTGTTGGGCAACTTCAACCAGCGTTTTTTCCCAATCGCTTTCGCGCACCCAAAAAATTTCGGTTTTCACCGCGCGCATGGTTTTTGCCCAATGTTTCAGGCGTTCTACTTCGTTTTCCCATGTGGGCGACATTTCTTTATAGTAATCATCGGTTTGCGGCTCTGCCATTGGGTAAGCATTGGCTTGGCGCAGCTTGGTTAAGATGTTTTCGCGTGCGCTCATGATCTCGCTCCCGTGCGTTCCAGCAAGAAGGTAGAAATGTGTTTGGGGCGCGGCATATTGGGTTCGTCTTTTTCAATTTTGCCGCCGATGTTCATCATGCAGCCTGCATCCGCGCTCACAATTTCCACCGCCTGCGTTTCTTTTAACGCGGCAACTTTATCGCTCACCATTGCGCCTGAAATATCGGGATGTTTTACCGAGAATGTGCCACCAAAGCCGCAGCATTCGCTTTCGTGGTCATGCACCACACGCTCAACGTTTTTCAGGCTGTCTATCAATTTCCAGCCTGAAAGATGCACGTTCATTTCGCGGCGGGCGGTGCAAGATGTGTGCACAGCAACTTTAATCGGCTCGCCTTTGTCTTCGGGCTGATAGCCGATGTTGAGCAGAAAATGGGTGAATTCCACCACGCGATCTGCCAATTCTTTGGCGCGTGCTTCGTATTCGCTGCCTGCAAACAGGGTAGGCCAATGCAGCTTCATCATGCCGCCGCACGAGCCAGATGGCACCACAATGGGCCAATCTTCGGGGAATAAATCCAGCTGGGCTTTGGCAACATTAAATGCTTCTTGTTCGTGCCCAGATGTATAAGCAGGCTGCCCGCAGCAGCTTTGTTCCATGGGGAAATGAACGTTTATGCCCAAAGATTCAAGCAGCGTCATGGCATCCATGCCTGCTTGTGGCATAAACATATCTAAGATGCACGTGCCAAAGAAATAGACATCGCGCGGATAGGTGGTGTTTGTGTTCATGGTTTGTTTTCTTTTTTGGTGTGGTTGAGACGGCGGGATGCCGTGCGGGGTAATGTATTGTAGTTACATGTAGTCTGTCAAGATGGTTTGTTAATGTTTGTTAGACTGTGTTTACTAAATTTAAATGGGCGTTGTGGTGGGGTGTGTTTGATTACAATGCTTTGTTTTTATAGCGGATAGCGGTGTAGATGGGCGAAAGAGTGGGGGCAAAAAATGTGCAATGGCGAATGAATTTTGCTGAAACGATTGGATTTTGTTTGGGACTGTCCTAGATAACTAGGATAAATTACTTCTTACCAATTGTTTTAAAATGGAAAT
>CAUQQW010000029.1:0-20868 GCA_963520365.1 uncultured Kingella sp. | reverse complement strand
ATGGGGGGAATTTAAAGGGTTCTTGGGAGTTTTGCAAAGGTTTCAGGCTGCCTTTCGCAATCCACATAACCCAGCACCCATCAAAACCACCCACCAACCATTCTCCACCTACCCCACCCCACAAAAGCAGCCTTATCCATTTGTCCAAATCTTTGATTTGGGTATTAAGTAAGCATCTAAATCTTTGATTTAGCCATGCGAACTTATGCAAAGCTAATGGTTATGCCGCAGCGCAAAGCGCAAGGTTGAAAACACCTAATCCCCTTATTTTTCGTTAATTTTCGTTTACGCCCTTTTCTAAACCCGCAAAATCGCCTACTCTTACGCCTTTGCGTTTTTCAGGCAGCCTGAAACAACATGACAACAAAAGGAAAGACACACAACTATGTCTCAAACTTGGAAAAAAATTGCACTTTACACCTGTGGCGCGATTAGCGGCGTGGCGCTCAGCATCGGCGCACAAAGTTTCGCCGCCGACAAAAAAAACGACGACAACTTGCCCATCCAATCGCTCAAAACCATGGCGGAAGTGTATGGGCAAATTAAAGCCAACTATGTAAACAAATCAGACGACGAAAAACTGCTGGAAGAAGCCATCAAAGGCATGGTGGCAGGGCTAGACCCGCATTCAGAATACATGAACAAAAAAGGCTACGCCGAAATGAAAGAGTCCACCACGGGCGAATTTGGCGGCTTGGGCATGGAAGTCGGCTCGGAAGACGGCTTTGTGAAAGTGATTGCGCCGATTGAAGACACCCCCGCCGAGCGCGCGGGCGTGAAAAGCGGCGATTTTATTGTCAAAATTGATAACGAATCCACACGCGGCATGACGGTGAACGACGCGGTGAAAAGAATGCGCGGCAAACCCGGCACCAAAATCACGCTCACGCTATCGCGCAAAGATGCGGATAAACCGATTATCGTAAACCTTACCCGCGCCATTATTAAAGTGCAAAGCGTGCGCGCGCATTTGCTGGAAAACGGCTATGGCTACATCCGCGTAACCCAATTCCAAGAGCGCACCGTGGCTTCGGTTGCCGAAGCAGTAACCAAATTAACCAAAGAAAACAAAGCGCCGCTCAAAGGCTTGGTGCTGGATTTGCGCGACGACCCTGGTGGCTTGCTCAACGGCGCGGTGGGCGTATCTGCCGTGTTCCTACCCAAAGATGCGGTGGTGGTGAGCACCAAAGGGCGCGATAACAAGCAAGGCATGCTGCTCAAAGCGCGCCCCGAGGATTATATTTTGTCGGTGGGCGCCGACCCCTTGGCTTCGCTGCCTGCGGAAATCAAAAATATGCCGATTACCGTGTTGATTAACTCAGGCTCGGCTTCGGCTTCGGAAATTGTGGCAGGCGCATTGCAAGACCACAAACGCGCAGTAATCGTGGGCACACGCAGCTTTGGCAAAGGCTCGGTGCAATCAGTGATTCCGATGTCTAGCGGCGGCGCGTTGAAAATCACCACCGCGCTGTATTACACGCCAAACGATCGCTCCATCCAAGCCACAGGCATCGTGCCCGATGTGGAAGTGAAAGACAAAACGCGCACTTTTGAAAGCCACGAAGCAGATTTATCAGGGCATATTGACAACCCATTGGGCGAAAACGGCGTTAAAACCGCAGTTTCCGCTTCCGAGCCCGAAAGCAAGGAAGAAGAAACCAAGCCCGCCGCCGCCAGCGAGCCGAAACCAAAACTGGAAGAATTGTCTTCGCGCCGCAAACCCGACCCCAGCAAAGACGAGCAATTGCGCAAGGCGCTGGATTTGCTGAACAACCCAAGCGAATGGCAAAAATCTTTGGGCTTGGGCGTGCAAAAATTAGCGGAAGAGAAAAAGAAAGCCGATGAGAAAAAAGCGGCAGAAGAAAAGAAAAATAAGTAAGCCAAAATAAGAACCCTGCTTGATGCAGGGTTTTTTGTTTTTCAGGCTGCCTTAATTGAAGCGATAAGGCAGCCTGAAAACGAGTAAACAACAAAAAACGACTGGCTTCATATTTCCCAGTTGTTTTTAATTTTGGCGACAGCGTTGTGTGAACATTATCGCCGCGCGGCGTGCAGAGCATTTTCAGGCTGCCCTATCCCAAGCAAAAGGCAGCCTGAAAACAAGATTTCCCATTTCAGGCTGCCTTTGCGTTTTAACCATCCAATTACGGCATCACTTCCGCCGAAGAATGCGCCCCACGGCGTGCTGCTTTATCCAGCGCGGCGGGCAGTTTGCCTGCTTCTTTGGTGAAAGTGATTACCAGCTGCTCGCCGTCTGCTTTGGCTTGCATGCTGTCTTTGAATTCGCTGTTGTTCAGCTCCAAGATGCCTTTTTCAAACTCCTGCGCGGTTTGTTCAAGCTGCGCATCGTCCATTGGCGCACCGATGATGTTTGTAAAGATTTTGTAGGCTTCGCGGATGAATTTTTTATCAATGCGCACTTCGCCTTGGGCTTTCGCCTGTTTCACCAATTCTTGTAGTTGTTCTTCCGTCATTTTTTCATTGACAACGGTCGCAGGGATGCTGCCTTCCCATTGCATGGTGGCTTTGCTGCCGTTGAGCACGATTTGGTTGTCTTTGGATTCAAACGCGCCGCCCGATTGCAACAGCGCTTTAGCAAATTCTGCGCCAGCTTTTTCGCTTTCGGCAGCGGACACGCAACGTTCGCCTTGCGCTTTAAACAGATTAGCGAGAATTTCAAAGGCTTTGGCATCCACGTCTTTCATGCTTAGGTTGGAGCGGATTTGTTCCAGCTTAACATTTTGCTGAGGCTTGCCCTTGAAGCTGAGTTCATCCAATTTGCTGGTGCCAGTGTAAACCAGTTTGCCGCTTTTGATGGCGGTGTCGGCGCTGCTTTCCAGATTGCTCAGGCTAAATTCAAACGGCGTGTCGCCCGTTGCGGAGAAGGTGATGGATTCCACCTTGCCGCTGGCTTTGCCTGTTGCGAGCATGGCAAAGTTAAACGAATCGGCTTGGTAGCTGACGTTTTTAATCGCGCCGTTGTATTGCGGGTCTTTGAACGTGATGCTGGGGATTTTGACTTTTAGGTTGTGCAGCTCTCTGCCGTCTTTGCCGCTTTTGAGCGTGAACGCGGCGGAGATGGCTTCCCAAGCGATGGTGCCGTTGTTTTCGGTGAACGAGTTGGCGGGGATAACGATTTCGCTGTCTATATTGCCGCTCCATGTGGTTTTGCTGCGGATGTCAAACAGATAGGTTTCTTTTTGGCTGTCGGGGTTTTTGGCGTAGATTTTGGAAACGACGGTGTAGCCTGTTAAGCCGCGTGTGATGGTGTCTTCGCTGCGGAAAACGGGGCGATATTCAGGCTGGCACAAATCGGCGGCAATTTCGCCTGTCCAGTTGGCGCTGCCCGATAGCACACCCATGTTGAATTCGGCAAGCTGCACTTTAAAGCGCTTGTCTTGGATGTTGAAATTGTTTTGATACGCGCTTTCCAGCTTTTTGCCTGCGACAACATTGCCGCCAACTGCGCCGACTAAGACGATGCCAACTGCGCTGGCAATCAGGGTTTTTTTGTTCATTTTTGCTTTCCTTGTTAAGGGGGTTGGGATGGATAGGACTGCGATAGGCAGCCTGAAAATTTGTTTGGGCAATGGGCTACGCTGAAACGCGTTTTCAGGCTGCCTATGCCAGCGCTGCCACCATCACGGCTTTAATGGTGTGCATCCGATTTTCGGCTTGGTCAAACGCGATATTATAGGGCGATTCAAACACGTCTTCGGTTACTTCAATGCCGTTGGCCAGCGCGGGATATTGCGCGGCGATTTCTTTGCCAACGCTGGTTTCGCAGTTGTGAAACGCGGGCAGGCAGTGCATAAATTTTACGCACAGATTGCCCGTTGCCTGCAGCAGCGCCCTGTTTACTTGATACGGCAGCAGCGCGGCAATGCGCTCGCCCCAAGCGGCAACAGGCTCGCCCATGCTCACCCAAATATCGGTGTGCACAAAATCCACGCCATCAATGGCAGCCTGAATATCATCGGTAACCAACACGCGCGCGCCGCTTTGCTGCGCCATTTCGCGGCACATCGCCTGCAATTCTGCCGTGGGCTGCAAGGCTGGCGGCGCGGCAATGCGCACATCCATGCCGAGCTTTGCGCCAATCATCAACAGCGAATTGCCCATGTTGTTGCGCGCATCACCCAAGTAAACATAGCTGATTTCGTGCAACGGCTTGCCGCTGTGTTCCAGCATGGTGAGCACATCCGCCAGCATTTGCGTGGGGTGCCATTCATCGGTGAGCCCATTGAACACGGGCACGCCCGCCCAATCCGCCAGCTCTTGCACCGTGCTTTGCGCAAAGCCGCGGTATTCAATCGCATCATACAGCCGCCCCAGCACGCGGGCGGTGTCTTTCATGCTTTCCTTGTGCCCCATTTGCGACGACATGGGGTCTATATAGGTAACGCGCGCGCCTTGGTCTGCCGCCGCCACTTCAAAGCTGCATCGCGTGCGCGTGGACGTTTTCTCAAAAATCAGGGCGATGTTTTTGCCTTGCAAACGCGGCTGCTCGCTGCCCGCGCGTTTGGCTTGTTTTAAATCGCGCGCCAAATCCAGCAAAAATTGAATTTCTTGCGGTGTGTGGCGCGTGAGACTGAGCAAATGCCGATTTTTCAGATTAACAGGCATAGCGCATTCCTTTTGCAATGGGTGAGAAAGGCTGGAATTTACTGGATTACGCCAAGGGGGTAAAGGGGCAACCTGAAACGCCGTTGCGCCTGTTGCAAAAGCATCATGCAAACGATAAGCGCGACGCTGTTGGCAAAATCCGCGCCCATCGCGCCCAAGCCGATTTTTCCGCCCCAAACCAGCGCGCAAACTGCGTACCAACAGCCCATAGCCAGCCTGAAATCGGTTACAATCGCGCAGTTTATTAACCCGCCACGAGGCACTTCCAATGCTAGGCTTTTTTAGCAAACTGTTTAAATCAAAAACCCCAGCACAAGACCCCCAAACGCAGCCTGAAAACAATAACCCAACGGCTGCCGAACCTTTGCCTGCCGACAGCGCAGCAAGCGAACCCACCAGCGCCGAAACGCAGCCTGAAAATGAGAATACAGCGGCTGAAACCGCGCAGGCTGTTGATGCTGCCGAACAAGGGCAGCCTGAAAATGGCGATGCGGCTGAGAACGAAGTGGCTGCTGATGCTGATGGCGATGCCGATTCATCCGAGCAATCCGCCGTTGCAGCCACGGAAGCAGAAACAGCAGCGGATGGGCAGCCTGAAAACGGTGCGGATGAAGCCACAGCCGTAGCCACAGATAAAACCGAAACGCAGCCTGAAAATGCGGCAAACGAACCCACGCCCGCTCAAACCGCAGCGAACGCGGTTGAAACAGCGGAGCAAGCATCCGCAACACAACAGCAGCCTGAAACCACCGAAGCGCAAAGCCAAACGCAGCCTGAAAACGAACCACCCGTGCGCAATTGGACGATGACCGCCATCGCCGAAAAGCACAACAGTTGGGCAAGCGCGGCAGAGAAACAGCAGTCTGAACGTGAGCAAAGCGAGCTTCTGCGAAGCAAAAACACCAGCAGCGAAACAGCAGCAAGCGCACAGCCCGAAGCCGCCGCGAACGAAACCGCGACAAACGAAATCGCAGCCAATGAAGCCGAGCAAAACACGCCAGCCGAAACGGCGGCAAACGAAAATGCGCCTACTCAAACCGTAGCGCAGCAGGCGCAAGCAGCGGTAGAACAAGCATCCACCGAGCAAGGGCAGCCTGAAAACGCCGAAGCGGCTGAAACCAGCGCAACAAACGCTGCCGAAGCCGCTGCAACAACGCAGCCTGAAAACACAACGCAGCCTGAAACCGCTGTCGCCGCCCAATCTGCCACAACCGAGCAGCCTGAAACCCCCGAATCCCCAAAACTCGGCTGGGCAGCCCGCCTAAAACAAGGCTTAACCAAATCGCGCGACCACATGGCAAAATCGTTGGCAAGCGTGTTTGGTGGTGGGCAGATTGATGAAGACTTATACGAAGAGCTGGAAACTGTGCTGCTCACCAGCGACATGGGCATAGAAGCCACCGAGCATCTGATGAACGAAGTGCGCGATCGCGTGTCGCTCAAAGGGCTTAAAGACGGCAACGAGCTGCGCCAAGCGCTGAAAGATGCGGTGTATGAATTGCTCAAACCGCTGGAACAGCCGCTTGTTTTGCCAGAAAGCGGTGAGCCGTTTGTGATTATGCTGGCGGGCATCAACGGCGCGGGCAAAACCACGTCCATCGGCAAGCTGGCAAAATATTTCCAAGCGCAGGGCAAATCGGTGATTTTGGCGGCGGGCGACACCTTCCGCGCCGCTGCCCGCGAGCAGTTGCAAGAATGGGGCGCGCGCAACGGCGTTACCGTGATTTCGCAAGCTAAGGGCGACAGCGCGGCGGTGTGTTTTGATGCGGTGGAAGCCGCCAAAGCGCGCCAAATTGACATCGTGTTGGCGGACACCGCAGGGCGGCTGCCCACGCAGTTGCACCTGATGGAAGAAATCAAAAAAGTGAAACGCGTGTTGCAAAAATCCATGCCCAATGCGCCGCACGAAATCATCGTGGTGTTGGATGCCAACATCGGGCAAAACGCGATTAACCAAGTGATTGCGTTTGACGATGCGCTCGGCGTAACGGGCTTAATCGTTACCAAGCTGGATGGCAGCGCCAAAGGCGGTGTGTTGGCGGCGCTGGCAAGCAACCGCGCCATTCCCGTGCGCTATATCGGCGTGGGCGAGAGCATTGACGATTTGCGCCCGTTTAACGCCAAAGATTTTGTGGACGCGCTGTTGGACTAATCATCCGCGCAAAAAAGGCAGCCTGAAAACGGGTTTACACGGTTTTCAGGCTGCCTTTGGCTTGGCGCACCGCATCGCGCCGAATGATTTGAATTTTGAAAAATCAAACACCTATGCCACAATGCCGCCTTTTAATCCCGCCCCGAAGGCAGCCTGAACATGACGCCCTACGCCATCCGCTCCACCCTATACATGCCCGCCACGCAAAGCAAGCTCGCCGAAATCATCAGCCGTCCCGAAAAAACCCACGCCGATGCCATCGTGCTGTGCTTTGAAGACGCGCTGCCCATCAACGACATCAACAAAGGCATCGCCAATCTCAATCACGCCTTTGCCCAAATCCGCCAGCCCGTCCGCCGCCCCTATATCTTTATCCGCGTGCGCCATATCAACAATTTCCACGACCTGCTCAACCAGCTCAACACCGCCTGCCTGCAACAGCTCACTGGCATCGTTATCCCCAAGCTCACCCCCGCCAATCTCAAAGCCTGGCAAGACGCTCTATCCGCCCAGCAAAATTCGTTGTATTACATGATAACGCTGGAAACCGAAGATTATTACCAGCCGAAAAACATCGCCAAAATCTTCAAAAAACTGCGCAAAAGCCCGCTGGCGCCGCAAATATTAAGTATTCGGCTTGGCGGCAACGACTTGCTGCGGGGCATACGGATGAAACGCCCGCAAGGCAAACACACGCTATACGACACGCCGCTCATCGGGCTGTTTAGCCAAATCATCATCCATGCGCGGCTGAACGGCTTTGAAGTGAGCGCGCCCGTGTTTGAATACTTTGCCCAAGATGCCGACACCCAACACGCCTTCGCCCAAGAGCTGCAACAGGATTACACCTTCGGCTTTTGGGGCAAAACCGCCATCCACCCCAGCCAATGCCAAGCCATCAACCAACAATTCACCGTGGCGGGAGAAGATGTTGCCCTTGCCCAGCGAATCTGCCAACAAGCCGAACAAAACGGCGGCTTGCACGGCGGCGTGTCCAACCACCAGCAAGCCATGATAGAACCCACTACGCATTACGCATGGGCAAAGCGCATTCTTGCCATGCAGCAACCCGACTAGCAATCCAAACCATACGCGCCAACGGCAGCCTGAAACTCCGTTTTCAGACTGCCGCCACACCACGCCACCCACCCAAACAAGCCCACCCAACCATGTCCCAACACATCCACCGCCTGCACCAAGGCACGCTCATCATCCAACACACCCCATCCAACCACCCCCAGCGCACCCTTGTGCCCGACCACCGCACGGGGCAACCCTTCGCGCCCGATGAGCTTTACGCCGTTGCTGAGCGCATCAACCCCAAGCGCGCCTATTTATTCGTCAGCAAAATCCTATCGCGCCATATCCCCCAGCCCATCCACCATCCCACCATCGCCGCCGCCTACCAATCGCTCGCCCAAGCGCTCAGCCAATATCTCGCCCGCATCGCGCCGCCCAACGCAACCGCGCCAAGCCGCATCCTGATGATTTCCATGGCAGAAACCGCCACCCAAATCGGGCTCAAAATTCTAGAACAACTGCGCCCCCAGCCCCATCAACACATCACCCACATCGCCAGCACCCGCGAAACCGCGCTGTTCCCCAGCCCTGCGCACATCTGGGCGCAGTTTGAAGAAAGCCACAGCCACCACACGCGCCACTACCTGCCCAACCCTGCGCTGCAACAGATTGACGCGCTGGTGTTCATCGACGACGAATACAGCACCGGCAACACGCTTAAAAGCAGCCTGAAAAGCATCCTTGCCCGCCATCCGCAATGCTTCACCCACCCCAGCCCCAAACACATCATCACCCTGTCTTTTTTAGACTGGCGCGAACAAATCGGCGAGCTGCGCCAAATCGCCGAGCAACACGCGCCGCACAGCACATGGACGGAACACGCATTCAGTCTCGCGCAAGGGCGGTTTGATTTTCAGGCTGCCGATAACTGCGCCGATATAGCAAGCCTAGACCACGCGCAAAGCTGGCTGCACGATGCCGCGCCGTTGCCCGAGCGTTTCCAAACGGAACAGCTTGCCCTGCACCGGCAAACCGCCAGCGCCGAACACGCGCAACACATCCGCACGCACCAAGCCCAAATCGCGCAGCGGCTCAATCCACAAAACTGGGGCAACAGCCGCGCATGGCGCAAAATTCTCGTGCTCGCGTGCGGCGAAAACCACTACCACAGCGAGCTTGCCGCCCGCGCCCTGCAACAACACGCGCCGCACGCGCAAATCTGGCTCGGCTCCATCACCCGATCGCCCATCCTATGCCAACCCCAAGCTAGCTACCCCATCCGCCACAAAGCCGAAATAGACACCCCGCAAGGCAGCCGTTTTGTTTACAACCTGCCGCCCGACCACGACTACGATGCCGTTTTCGTCGTCCCCTATGCCACCAACGCGCAAGGCATTTATTCGCACGGCTTAATCCACCATATCCCCCGCCTATTCAGCCTAATCTAGGCAGCCTGCGTTGCAAAGCTAAAACCGCGCCCCCCATTTTCAGGCTGCCTATCGCCCCCAAAGGACACCCCATGCGTCTCAACCTGTTTTTTGATATTGACGACACCGTCGCCAGCTCCGCCAACCGCCACGCGCGCGAAACCGCCGGCAATGCCCAAGCCCAAATTCAGCAGCGCATCGGCAACAACCTAATCATCAGCCGCAAGCAACACCTGCTCACCCGACTGCTCGCCAGCCGCCCCGCCCATTTTTATGCCGTAACCGCGCGCGATCTCGCCAATATCCACAACATCGCCCCGCTGTTCGCCCCCTTTCTCGCCCAAAGCGCCACACCGCATATCCACCTAATCGCCAACTTCGGCGCCATCCAAGCCAAGCTCCGCACCAGCGCCAGCCATCCCGACCAAATAGAACTTTTTGACCTGCAAAACCAGCCCAGCGCCGCCCCTTTTCAGGCTGCCTTAACCGCGCTTTCCGCCCAATTCCAGCGCGTAGAAATCAAAAGCGATAACCACATCCCCTGCTATCTCAAAATCAAAGACGACACCCTAGCCGATGCCACCCTGCGCGCCCGCCTAACCCAACAGCTTGCCCAATGGCACGATTTCGCCCTACGCAAAGTGCGCAACGGCTACTATGTGCTTATCCCCCATGCCTACACCAAAGAACACCGCGTCGCGCAAATCCTGCAACAGCAGCCGCTCGACAGCCTAAACATCGGCTTTGGCAACGCCACATCCGATCTCCCCTTTATGCTACTGATGGACTACCTAATCACCCCCAACCAAACCAATCCGCAAATCCACCGCCTGTTGCAACACACCCAACCCGAGCAACATTTCCAAGAAGACCTATACCGCTAACCCCTTTTCAGGCTGCCCCCAAACCACCATGACCCAGCTCATCTATTCCCCCGACGACGTTATCCTGCAACTGGAAACCCTAACCGCGCAAAACCACAAACACTTCAAAATGTTGCCCGTCGCCGAAAAAGAGCGACTGATCCAAAGCGGCAAAGCCCACTATGCCGACTTCATCCAGCCCGAAGCGCCGCCAACCGCATTGCAAATGGCGATTTACCACGAATACCTTGCCCGCTATCGCCACAAAATCGCCCAAGGCATCATTGCCCTGAGCGACTACATTTTCAGGCAGCCTGAAACGAAAAAACAGCCGCAAATCGTGCTGCTATCGCTGATTCGCGCAGGGCTGCCGCTGGGCGTGCTGCTCAAACGCCATCTCGCCAAGCAACACCCCACCCACCACTACGGCATTTCCATCATCAAAGACAAAGGGCTAGACCGCGCCGCGCTGGAAACCATTCTCGCCCGCCATCCCCAAGCCGCCATCTATTGCATAGACGGCTGGATTGGCAAAGGCGCAATCAGCGCCAACCTGCGCCAAAGCTGGCAACAACTCGCCCCGCGCATCCCCATGCAGCTGCTCACCCTATCCGACCCCACCTGCGACCTATCCGATTACAGCCCCTACGGCGGCGACTGGCTCATCCCCTTTGGCATACTCGGCAGCCCCATCGCAGGCTTTATCTCGCGCAGCCTATACCAAGCCTATCCCCAACAACACGCGGTTTATTATTACGACCAAATCGCCCAGCATTACACCGCCGAGACCGCGCCGTTCAACCACTTCGTTGCCCAAGTGGAGCAAGTTTTGCCGCAAGCCGTTTTGCCCGATTTGAGCCGCGAACACAAAATTCCGCAAAAACAACTGCTCGCCAGTCTCGCCCAAATCCAACGCCAACACCGCATTGCCGACCTTAACCGCCTAAAACCTAGCATCGCCGAAGCCACCCGCGCCATCTTGCGCAGGCAGCCTGAAAAAGTGCTCATCGCCCCGCGCAACGAAACACCCGAGCTGCGGCTCATCAAAACCTTCTGCGCCGAGCGCCATATTCCTTTGGAACACGAGCCGCTGCTGGATGCCACACCCTATCAAGTGATGACCATCATCCGCTGATTTCTCCCATAAACCGCCGCCCCATTTTCGCTTTGCAACAGCGCGTAAACGCATTTTCAGGCTGCCAACCTATTTTCAGGCTGCCTTATGCGCCCCACTTTGGACACCCGTCCAAGCGCCAACTATAATCGCCCCATTGCCAACCGCATCCCTTGTTTACGAGTATTCCCCATGTCTTTCGCCGTCCAAATCCAAGCCCTATCCCATCGCTACAACAAAAAAAACCAAGCCCTGAACAACATCAGCCTGAGCATTCCTCAAGGCGCAACCGTGGGGCTGATTGGACCCGACGGCGTGGGCAAATCCACCCTACTGTCCATCATCGCAGGCGTGCGCAAAATCCAAACAGGCAGCGTGTGCGTGCTCGGCGGCGACATGGCAAACAAACACCAGCGCCAAGCCCTATCCCACCGCATCGCCTATATGCCGCAAGGCTTGGGTAAAAATCTCTATCCCACGCTCACTGTGCAAGAAAACATAGACTTCCACGCCCGATTGTTCGGCTTAAACCGCCAAGCACGCCAAGCGCGCATCCAACGCCTGCTGGATGCCACAGGACTCGCCCCCTTCCCTAACCGCGCCGCAGGCAAGCTATCGGGCGGCATGAAACAAAAACTCAGCCTGTGCTGCGCGCTAGTGCACAGCCCCGATTTGCTGATTCTGGACGAACCCACCACTGGCGTAGATCCTCTATCGCGCCGCCAATTCTGGCAACTGGTGCACGACCTGCAACAAGAACAAAGCGGCATGACCGTTATCGTCGCCACCGCCTATATAGACGAAGCCGAGCAATTCCAACACCTGCTCGCCATGGATTCAGGCTGCCTGCTGGCAAACGAGCCCACCCGCGCCGCTATGCAACGGCTGAACGCCGCCACGCTAGAAGATGCCTACATCAAACTCCTGCCACAAGACAAGCAAGACAACGCCGCCGATTTGGTATTGCCGCCCTTTATCCCCGAAGCCAACGCCCCGCTTGCCATGGAAGCGCACGATTTAACCAAAAAATTCGGCAGTTTCACTTCCGTTGATCATGTTAGCTTTGAAATCCAAAAAGGCGAGATTTTCGGCTTTCTCGGCTCAAACGGCTGCGGCAAATCCACCACCATGAAAATGCTCACCGGGCTATTAGAACCCACATCAGGCAGCGCCAAGCTGCTGGGCGAGCCGATAGACGCAGGCAGCCTTGCTACCAAAAAACGCGTGGGCTATATGTCGCAAGCCTTCTCCCTATACGAAGAACTCACCGTGCGCCAAAACCTAGAACTGCACGCCAAGCTCTACCAAATCGCCAACAGCAAAACCGCCATCGCCCAAGCCCTGCACGATTTTGACCTAGCCGCCGTAGAACACACCAAGCCCGCCAGCCTGCCGCTGGGCATCCGCCAACGCCTGCAACTGGCCGCCGCCTGCCTGCATTCGCCCGAAGTGCTGATTTTGGACGAACCCACATCAGGCGTGGACCCTGCCGCCCGCGCCATGTTTTGGCGCACCCTGCTCAAACTCTCGCGCCAAGACCGCATCACCATTTTCGTTACCACCCACTTTATGAACGAAGTGGAACGCTGCGACCGCATCAGCCTAATGCACCGCGGGCGCGTGCTGGCGATGGACACCCCTGCCAACATCGTCAAGCAAAGCGGGCAGCCCAATATGGAAGAAGCGTTTATTTATTATTTGGAACAAGATGCCGCGCAAACAGGGAAGATGGTTTAGGTAGCCTGAAAAACAAAACCGCTTGGGAAATACCAAACGGTTTTTTGTTAGACGGATAAGATGGATTCCGCCGCAGCCGCAAACCTGTTTTATTGTGGGAGTTTGCGGTTTTCAGGCTGCCTTGGGGCAAGCCGTTAGGGCAGCCTGAAAACCCCTATTCGGTTTTTCAGGCTGCCTTTTTTGTCCAAAATCTCGTATCCTGCAAAATTTCCGCCACAAATCTTAACAAAGCACTACACAATCCAAACAAATCCCACTAGAATAATGCTTCTAGTTTAACTCCTTTCCATCAGGCAGCCTGAACCTTTCACGCCGCCTGAATTTTTTGCCTATTTAACAAGTTATGACCATGAAAACACACATTAAAATCACCGCCGCCGTTATCGGCATCGCCATCGCGCAACACGCCGCCGCATCAGGCTACCATTTCGGCACGCAATCGGTGGGCGCACAAAGCACCGCCAACGCCGCCGCAGCCGAAGCCGCCGATGCCAGCACCTTGTTCTACAACCCCGCAGGCTTAACTCATCTGGACAGCAAAGCCGAAATCACAGGCGCGCTCAACATCGTTGCCCCATCGCTCAAATACAAAGACGCCCGCGCCACTTATTACCAAGGCGGCAACGTGCAAGGCAAAACCAGCGGCAAGGTAACCAAAACCACCGCCGCGCCCCATGTGTACGGCGCATACAAACTCAACGACCGCGTAACGCTCGGCATGGGGATGTATATTCCCTTCGGCTCCAAAACCAATTATCAAGACGACTCCGTCTTGCGCTACAACATTAAAAAACTCGGGCTAACCAGCATCGCGCTTGAACCTGCCGTTGCCTTCAAATTCAACGAACAACACTCTTTTGCCGTGGGTTTAATCGCCCAATATTCCGAAGCCGAACTCACCAAATACGCCGATTGGAGCGCCGCGCGCAACGACCGCGTTCTGGCAGGCACAGCCGCCGTGTTGCAACGCATGGGCATTCCCGCCAGCGCCACCACCAACCGCGCCAACTGGCAAGGGCGTGGCGATGTGAAAGGGCACGATTGGGGCTTTGGCTACCATCTGGGCTGGATGTTTGATGTGAACGACAAATTGCGCGTGGGCGTTGCCTACCGCTCCAAAATCAGCCACAACCTGAAAGGCACGGCAAAATGGCAGCCTGCGGGCGCGGTGGTGAAAGCACCCGCATTGGCGAACTACATCCAATCGCCCACCACGGCAACCACCGCATTGGGCGCAGGGCGCGGCTATCTGCCCAGCGAAGATGCTTCCGTGCGCATCAACACGCCCGAATCGCTCTCGCTGCACGCCATGTATCGCGCCAGCGACAAGCTCAATCTCTTCGGCGACATCACATGGACGCGCCACAGCCGTTTCAACAAAGCCAACCTGATTTTTGGTAACAGCAAAAACGTGATCAACGGGCAATCCGATCGCACCACCATCTCGCCCAACTGGCGCAACACCTATAAAGTTGCGCTCGGCGGTTCGTATCAATACAGCGAACCCTTGCAACTGCGCGCGGGCATCGCCTTTGACCAAAGCCCCGTGAAAAGCGCGGCAGATCGCTTGAACACCATGCCCGATGCCAACCGCCTATGGTTCTCCGTGGGCGCGCGCTATGCCTACAAAAAACGCCACGTTTTTGACACCGCGCTATCGTATGTGCACATCAACAGCAGCCGCTTCAACGCGCCACGCGCCATCGGTACGGATGTGGACAGCAAAGGGGCGACTTCTGCCAAATTTAAAGCATCTGCCACCATCTTGGGCATGCAATACACTTACAAATTTGATTGATTGCGTGGGATAAACCATAAAGCAAAAGGCAGCCTGAAAATCAGTTTCAGGCTGCCTTTGTGTGTTTGATTTGATGCCAACAACGATAACGCGGCAAGCGATGCGGATAAGTTCGCGTGTTCACATCATCGCTAGCTAGTTTTTCAGGCTGCCTATTTGGTAAACAGCGGCAGCCGCAGTTCAGGCATTGATGCCCAAATTTTGCCAACAGGATTTGTCGGGCATAAATGCCCTGACCTACAAACTGATTGCGTGTGTAAGACAAGCCATCAACCCAAAGGCAGCCTGAAACTCATTTTCAGGCTGCCTTTGGGTGTTTGATTTAATGCTAACAACGATAACGCAGCGAGCGATGCAGAAGCCCGCGTGTTCATATCACCGCTAACCCACTTTTCAGGCTGCCCATCTAATCAACCAAGGCAGCCTGAAAATCACAACGCGGTTTAATGCGTATGATGCTCCCGCACCGCCGCCACCACATCCATGCCAAACAGCGCGTTAATATCGGTTTCGTCAAAGGTATAGTGTTGATTGCAAAAATCGCAATCCACCGTGATGCTGCCTTCTTCGGCAACCACATTGCCCACTTCTTCGCCGCCCAGCATCAGCAACATATCGCTCACTTTGCCGCGCGAGCAAGTGCAGGCAAATTCCAAGTTTTCCGCTGGGAACACGCGCGGCGGCGTTTCGTGGAACAGGCGATAAAGCAGATTTTGCGCGTCTAGGTGCAACAGCTCGGTGGCGGTGAGCGTGCCTGCCAGCGTGGTAACGTGTTCCCATGCGGCATCGTCCAGCTCTTCTTCGGGCAGGCGTTGCAGCAGCAGCCCGCCCACATGGTTATCATCCGCAGCAAGGGCGATATGGGTTTGCAATTGCTCGCTGCGGGTCATGTAGTGCATCAGCATGTCGGCGATGCTGCCGCCTTCCAGCGGCACCACGCCTTGCCACGGTTCGCCGTTTTTGGGCTGCACGGTGAGCACGAACACGCTGTTATCGCCCAACAGTTGGGTTAAATCGGCATCATCGGCGATGGCGGCAGTTTCGTCCCAGCGGGCGGTGGCGCGAACGGTGTCTTCGGATGTGGCCTCCACCACCAGCATTTTCAGGCTGCCCTGCCCTTGCACTTGCACAATCAGCGTGCCATCCAGTTTCAAATTGCTGGATAAAATCGCGCCTGCTGCCAGCAATTCGCCCAGCGCGCGGCGGATGGCTTGCGGATAATTTTTTTGCTGGGCGATGTGTTGCCAAACATCCGATAGCTGAACGTGGATGCCGCGAATGGGCTGCTCGTCAAAGATAAAACGCGTGCGTTGATTGTTCATTTTATTTCCTTAAATAATGTAAACAGTGGGCTGCTATATAGTTTCAGGCTGCCTAAAAATCAAGATGGGCGCTTATTTTTCGGGCTGCCATGTTTTAAGCGCATCCAGTTGCACGCCCAGCAAGCCCAGCGCGCGTGCCACGCTTTGCGTGATCACATCGTCCACGCTTTCAGGCTGCGTGTATAACGCGGGCACAGGCGGGAACACGATGCCGCCCATTTCGCTCACGCGGCGCATATTGTCCAAATGGGCAAGGTTAAGCGGCGTTTCGCGCACCATCAACACCAGCCGCCGCCGCTCTTTCAGCGTTACATCCGCCGCGCGCGTGAGCAAATTGTCGCTCGTGGCATGGGCGATTGCCGAGAGCGTGCGCATGGAGCAAGGTGCAACCAGCATCCCCGCCGTGCGAAACGAGCCGCTGGCAATGCTCGCCGCCAAATTGCCAATCGGATGCACCACATCCGCCAGCGCGTAAACCGCTTCTTTGCTGTACGCCGTTTCCGCCGCGCGCGTGAGTTCCGCCCCTTTGGAAACCACCAAATGCGTTTCAATCTGCGCCAGCGGTTGCAGCAATTGCAATGCCTTGTAGCCATACGCAAAGCCACTTGCGCCGCTGATGCCAATAATCAAACGTTGAACCATCTTGATCACTCGTAAACTCAAAAACGCGCGATTATAGCCGTTTCGCGCCCAAGGCAGCCTGAAAATCTTGCACAAAGCCTTGTTTTCAGGCAGCATCCGCCGCTTTCAAACCCAAGGAACGCAACTCATGGAATTCAGCGATTATTTCGTCAATCTCGTATTAAGCGGCATCTTGATTGTTGGCGCGTATCAGTTTTATTTTTTCACCCAGCGCCATCCGCTGCGCAAGCCGATTGTTTGGCGCTCGCCCATTGATGAATCCATTCCGTTCAAACCGCAATGGTCTTGGGTGTATAGCTTTTTGTATTACCCTGCGATTTTGTATCTCAACCTGCTTGCCGAAGACAGCGCCCATTTCAACAAAATGGCGTTCAGCTTTTTGGTATTGCTGTTTATGCAGATGATTTTTTTCTGGCTGTTTCCCGTCTCCACGCCCGAGCATTGGCGCAGCATCAACACAGGCAAAACCTATTCCGAAAAATTCCTATTGTTTGTGCAAAAATTTGACCAATCCACCAACTGTTTTCCCAGTATGCACGTTTCCGTTGCCATGCTCACCACCTTGCACGCATGGAGCAGCCTAGGCGCATGGGGTTTGCTCTTCCCCCTGTTTATCGCCCTATCGTGCATCTACACCAAGCAGCATTATCTGATAGACCTGCCCGCAGGCGCGCTGCTCGGTTGCTTGGCTTATGGGGTCTATGGCTGGGTGGCATAGCGCAAAAGGCAGCCTGAAATGGGGTTATTGTTTCAGGCTGCCTTTGGTTTATCTTGTTCAACTGTTTTAACCCCATTGCAGTTTGCGCTTTTCACTTCGCAACAGCCCGCAAACGCGTTTTCAGGCTGCCCCAAACATCCCAAGGCAGCCTGAAACACCGTTAAACAAACCCAACCAAAAGAGAACCCTATGCCCACCACGCTCAATCTCTATCTCATCCGCCACGGGCAAACCGAATACAACACCGCAGGCATCGTGCAAGGCTGGTGCGATTCCCCGCTCACCGCCGAAGGCAAAGCAGGCGCCGCGCAAACGGGCAACGCCATCGCCCAAGCCCAAATCCGCTTTGCTGCCGCCTATTGCAGCACCAGCCCGCGCACCGCCGCCACCGCGCAAATCATCCTGCAACACGCGCAGCAGCCGCACATCGCGCCTGCGCCCTTGGACGATTTGCGCGAATACCACTTCGGCTCATTTGAAGGGCAGCCATCCAGCCACATCCACCAAACCATCGCCCAAGAACTCGGCTACGGCAGCGTGGAAGATTGGCTCGCCGACTACCGCAGCGGCAAACACAGCAACAACCAACTGATGCACACGCTCCACCGCATAGACCCACGCGCCGAGCAAGAAAGCCAGTTTATCCAGCGCCTACATCGCGGCATTCAGCACATTATTGCCGACAGCCTTGCGCGTTCAACCGAAGGCAGCCTGAAAACCGAAAGCAGCGGCGAAATCCCAACGCCCAACGTGTTAATCGTCTCCCACGGCATGGCGATTACCGCCTTGCTGCGCAGCATCAACCCGCAAGCCATCCCCTACCGCAGCGTGCCCAACGCCAGCGCAACGCTGCTGCGCTACAACCTAATCGGCGGCTTGCAGATTATCAGCGAAGCAGGCAAGGCGTTGCCGTTGCCCTAATCGCGCGCCAACAAAAAGGGCAGCGAGAATCTGCCCTTGTGTGATTGAGTTAAACAGCGTTTTCAGGCTGCCTTTGGGTTGGGGAAACAAAGGCAGCCTGAAAACCAAAGGCCGCACCGAAGTTAAAACAAATGAAGCCAGCTTCGGCAAAACCATTTTCAGGCTGCCTACGGATAATCGCCCCGCATCTCGCGTTGTTGTTGCCGATGCGTCCACGGCGCAAGCGGCTGGCTACTGCGCCACAAGCCTACTCGCTCCTGCTGCGCCTGCGTCTCGGCTTGGCGGTATCGCGCAAAATCTGCCTTGTCCTGATGCTTGCGCGCAATGCTGCGATAGTGCCACGCATTGCCGTGTTGAATTTGCGCAAGGTTGATGTCTTGCCCACCCAGCGTGATGGTGGCAACTTGGCGCTTGTAGCGATCGGTATCGTGGATGGTGAGCTGCACAGTTTGCTGGTCAATCAGCTGCCGCAGCGCATCGCGGCTGGCAACACCATGCGCCTGATCCATCTCGGGCGCGTCAATATAAGCAAGGCGAATGCGACGTTTGGCACCGTGTTGATCAACAACGCGCACCGTATCGCCATCGTGCACGCTGGTAACGCGGGCGGTGTAGTGCGCAACAGGCTGGGCGCAGCCAATCAGCGGCAAGCCCAGCGCAAGCAAAATAAGCATCTGTTTCATAGGTTAACTCGTTTACAAAAAGACAAAATAGGCAGCCTGAAAGCGGGTTTATAGTCTTCTACGAAGCAAATCGCGGCTGCCACGGCGGGCGAAGTTTACGGCATTGCGCGCCATGCCAAAAGCCCGTTTAACTGCTGCCGCATTATTTCAGGCTGCCTTAGCCGCATCCATCATTTAAAGGAAACCTTATGCGCCTTATCGCCCTCCCCCTATTCACCCTTGTTGCATCCATCCCCCTCGCCCAAGCCGCGCCCAATCTCATCCTCGCGCAAGAATACAAAAACCAAAACATCCAAGGCTGGGCAATGAGTGAAAAGCTGGACGGCGTGCGCGCCTATTGGGACGGCAAGCAGCTGATTAGCCGCCAAGGCAATGTGTTCACACCGCCCGCAGGCTTCACGCAAAACTTTCCGCCCTTTGCCTTGGATGGTGAGTTGTATATTGGGCGCGGCAAGTTTGAAGCCGTGTCGGCGGCGGTGCGCACAGCAGGGCATTCTTGGCAGGGCATCAAGCTCTATGTATTTGATGCGCCAAACGAAAGCGGCAATTTGTATCAACGTTTAGACCGCGCCAAACGCCATCTCGCCCAGCATCCCAACGCCAATTTTGTCGTGCTGCCGCAAACGCCCGTTAAAGACGAAGCCCACGCGCGGCAATTTTTGCGCGAAATTGAAGCGCAAGGCGGCGAAGGCGTGATGCTGCGCAACCCAAACGTGCCGTATCAAGGCGGGCGCAGCAGCAATTTGCTAAAACTCAAATCCGCCCACGATGCCGAATGCGTGGTAACGCAACACCATGAAAGCAAAGGCAAATATGCAGGCATGCTCGGCGCGTTGTCGTGCAAAAACCAGCTGGGCGAATTTCGCATCGGCTCGGGCTTTAAAGATGCCGAGCGCAAAAATCCGCCCAAAATCGGCAGCACCATCACCTATAAATACCGCGGCTTCACCAATAAAGGCACGCCGCGCTTCGCCACTTTCCTGCGCCAGCGCACGGATAAATAATTTTCAGGCTGCCTAAAACCCCTTACAATCCGCCCCTTCATCGCATCCTCAGAACGAAAGGAATCCCATGAAAACCAAGCTGCTCGCCCTTCTGTTTATCGCCACCAGCGCATCCGCATGGGCGCACACCGCCGCCGAGCAAAAATTCACCTGCCCAATTGGCGGCGAAACATTCACCCAAGTGATGGATACATCGGGCACTAGCTTCGGCATGATGACCGACACGCGCCCAGTTGGGCCAATCGCCGCGCCCTTTTCCATCGCGCAATGCCCGAGCAATAAGTTTGTGATATTTAAAGACACGTTTAGCAAAGAAGAATTGGCGAAATTTGAGCGCGTGGTGAACAGCGCGGAATACCAGCAAATCGCCGCGCAATCGCCCAGCTACTTTGCTTGGGGGCGCATGATGGAGTTGGCAGGCGAAAACCAAGATGCCCAGCACATGATGAATATTTTTCTGCAAGCCAGTTGGCAAAGCGAGAGCCAAGAATCGTTTAGCAAAACGCTGGAATACGCCGATAAGGTGTTGGCAAACAAGGCAATCAGCAGCAAAGATGCGATTAACACGCAATTTTTGCGCGGCGAAATGCTGCGCAAGCTGGGGCGGTTTGACGAAGCCAAGCGCGTGTTTACCACGCTGCAAAAAAATCCCGAAGTGAAAAAAGACAAACTGTTTAGCCAGCTTGCCACGCTGCAACTGAGCTTGGTTGCCAAAAAAAGCATGGTGTCGGAGATTATTGATTTTGATAAGAAATAGGGTTTTCAGGCTGCCTTGGCTTGCGCGATAAAGGCAGCCTGAGACCTTTGCAAAATTCCCCAAAATCCCCTAAATTCCCACCAA
>CAUQQW010000028.1:0-21720 GCA_963520365.1 uncultured Kingella sp. | reverse complement strand
CATTTTAAAACAATTGGTAAGAAGTAATTTGTCCTAGTTATCTAGGACAGCCCCTTTAATTTTCAGGCTGCCTCAATAAAACCAAAACCCATCCCCCACACTTTACAAACCACCATGATAATCCGAAAAAAAACCAACACCCTCGCCCTTCTATTCGCATGGCGCGGCACCATCCTGCCCAAAGTGCTGCCCGCCATGCTGCTGTTATCCAGCGTTTCTCTTATGCTTGGCATCGGCGCGCATTACCACTGGTTTCGCCTGCCTACCCCGCCCGTGCTCGGCTTCACCATCTTCGGTATCATCCTGTCGCTGTTTCTCGGCTTTCGCAACAACGCCAGCTACGACCGATGGTGGGAAGGGCGCAAACTCTGGGGGCAGCTTATCGCCACCCAGCGCCACCTAATCCGCGAAAGCCAAATTCTGCCCAACGCCCGCCGCGAGCTGATTTTGCGCCAAACCATCGTGTTCACCCACCTACTGCGCGACCGCCTGCGCTACCAAACCGCCCACCCCGAGCTATTCCTAGAATACGGGCAAATGCAAGCCGACCAAATTGAAGCCTTCGCCACCCACATCAACCCACCGCAATACGCGCTAGAACGCATCCAATACGACCTGATTCAAGCCCACCGCCAGCAAGAAATCAGCGACATCAGCTACACCCATCTTTCCAGCCACATCAACACGCTGGGCATGATACAAGCAGGCTGCGACCGCATCGCCAGCACCCCCGTGCCCTTTGCCTACTCCGTGCTGCTGCACCGCGCCATCCACAGCTTTTGCATTATGCTGCCCTTTGGGCTAGAAGCCGCGCTCGGCTTGTGGACGCCCTTAATGGTGGCATGGCTGGTGTATATGTTTCTCGGGTTAGATATGCTCAGCGGGCAGCTGGAAGACCCCTTCGGGCGGCAAGACAACAACCTACCGCTGGATTCGCTCGTACGCTTGGTGGAACGCGAAACCCTTACCGCGCTAAACGCCCCCAAGCTACCGCCTGCTTGGCAAGCGAAGAATGGGAATTTGACTTAGTCTTGCAAACAAACTTGCAAACGATTAGGCAGCCTGAAAACCGCTTTCCCGTTTTCAGGCTGCCTTTGTATTGGCAAACACGCCGCGCCAATCAAACCGACACTTGCGCCTTAATATGCGGATGCGGGTCGTAATTCAGCAATTCAAAATCATCAAATTTAAACGCAAAAATATCGCGCACATCGGGGTTGATGCGCATGGTGGGCAGGGTGCGTGGCTCGCGCGTGAGCTGCAAATGCGCTTGTTCAAAATGGTTGTTATACAAATGCGCATCGCCCAGCGTGTGCACAAATTCGCCCGCTTGCAAGCCGCAAACTTGGGCGAGCATCATGGTGAGCAGGGCATAGCTGGCGATGTTAAACGGCACGCCAAGGAAAACATCGGCGCTGCGCTGGTAAAGCTGGCAGGATAGCTTGCCATCGGCAACGTAAAACTGAAACAGGGCATGGCAAGGGGGCAGCGCCATGCTGTCCACTTCGGCAGGATTCCATGCGGACACAATCAATCTGCGGCTGTCGGGATTGCTTTTGATTTGCGCGACAAGGTTGCGGATTTGGTCAATGGTTTCGCCGTCCGCGCCGCGCCAGCTGCGCCATTGCGCGCCATACACGCGCCCGAGATCGCCGTTTTCGTCTGCCCATTCGTCCCAAATGCGCACGCCGTTTTCTTTGAGATAGCGGATGTTGGTGTCGCCCGATAAAAACCACAATAGCTCGTGGATAATGGATTTGAGATGCAGTTTTTTGGTGGTGAGCACGGGAAAGCCGTCGGCAAGGTTGAAGCGCATTTGGTAGCCAAACACGGAGCGCGTGCCTGTGCCTGTGCGGTCGGATTTGTTGGTGCCGTTGTCTAGGATGTGTTGGAGTAGGTCTAAATACTGTTTCATAATCAATAATATATGTTAATAATCAGCCATGTGCCGTGAAAGGCGGAATGGTCTATTGTGGCGTTGGCGATGCCGAAGGCTTGTTTGAGCCATGCTTCGCCGTCGTCGTTGGGAAAATCGGTGTCGCTCGGTAGCGGCAATGCGGTTTCGGGCGTGCCAATGCGCAGCAATATTTGATCGCTGCTATCGCCGCTGCCGAGCAGAGTGCGTTCAACGGGATATTGGCGCATGCGGGCGAGATAATCGGGGGCGAAGTAATCCATTTTCAGGCTGCCTTTGCGTTGCGTTCTATTGCGTCCACAAACTGGGCGGCGACGTCAAAATCTTTTTGCTTCATGATTTCTTGGAAGCCTGTGGGGCTGGTTACGTTGATTTCGGTGAGACAGTCGCCGATAACATCTAGCCCTGCCAACAAGATGCCGTGCGCTTTAAGCTGCGGGGCAAGGGTTTGGGCGATTTCGCGGTCGCGCTCAGATAGTTCTTGCGCCACGCCGCGTCCGCCTGCGGCAAGGTTGCCACGCGTTTCGCCGTTTTGCGGAATGCGGGCAAGGGCATAGGGGATGACTTCGCCGTCGATGATGAGAATGCGTTTGTCGCCATGCACAATTGCGGGGATGTAGCGTTGCGCCATGATGGTGCGGCTGTCTAGCTGCATCAGGGTTTCTAGGATGCTGCCGATGTTGGGGTCGTCTTGACGCAGCCTGAAAATGCCCATGCCGCCCATGCCGTCCAGCGGTTTGACGATGATGTCGCCGTGTTGGGCCAAAAAGGCGCGAACGTCGGCGGCGCGGGTGGAAACAAGGGTGGGCGCGGTGAATCGGGCAAAATTCAAAATAGCGAGTTTTTCGTTGAAATCGCGCATGGCCTGCCCGCTGTTGAACACTTTGGCGCCCTGCTGTTCGGCCAGGGTGAGTAGCTGGGTGCTGTATAAATATTGCATATCGAACGGCGGGTCGGTGCGCATAATCACGGCATCGAACTCGGTTAAGGCAGCCTGCACTTTGTCCTGCGGTTTGAACCATTCGTGGTCATGGTCGTTTTTTGCGCCGATGAATTGGAAAGGCGCGGCTTGGGCCACTACTTTGCCGTTTTGCACGGAAAGTTCGCCGGCAAGGGTGTGGTGCAATTTGTGCCCGCGCTTGGCGGCTTCGCGCATCATGGCGTAGGTGGTGTCTTTGTAGGTTTTGAAGGTGGCCAACGGGTCGGCGATGAAGAGGATGTCCATGGGGTGTCCTTGTGTGGGTTGTCGGTTGGCGGGGTTCGGGCTACCTGAATTATCTGCGCCCGATGCCGTAGCCGTAGGCCAGTGTTCCGTCTGCGCTGCGGCAGACCAGCGTGTAGGCTTGGCGGTGTTCGGCAGCCTGCACCACGCCCAATGTGCCGTGTTCAGCGGCGCAGTACCGTGCAAATTCTTCGTGGCTGTTTTCACCGTGCGTTAAAGGATGGAATGCCGCGTTTTGGTGTTTCGCCACCGTGCCGGTGCTTTGGCAGGCGGCGAGCAGCAGGCTTGTAGTTAAAATCAGAGCGGTGTGTTTCATCGGGATTTCCTTACGGGGTGCAGGCTGCCTGAAACGCGTCAGAGATAGGAATCGGGCGTGGCGTTGGGCATGAGAATCCACAGGATGAGGTAAACCAAAATACCCGGCACGGCCACGCTGCAACAGGAAATGATGACGAACAGGATGCGCGTCAGCGTGGGCGACCAGCCGAGGTATTCGGCAATGCCGCCCATCACGCCGGCAATCATGCGATGTTGGTAGGAACGGTGCAGTTTGATGAGTTGCGGTTGCGGCATGGGGATTCCTTGGGTGAAGATAGGGAGAACTTCAGGCTGCCTGAAAATACCGATTCAGGCAGCCTGAAAACCGTTTTATAGTGGATTAAAATCGCAATGTTACAGCGTTGGCTCTCCTTGTATCATTTTCATTTTAATCCGCTATATTTATTTGGCAAACGGTTGCAGAGTGTAATACAAATCTTCGTCCTGCACTTTGAGCAGCAAATCAATATTGGGGTGTTTGCCGGGATTTTTCTGCGCGTCTGAAACGATTTCGTCAAACCACGCCAAACCCTGTTCGGCGGAATAGCGGTTTAGCTCGCCGTTAAATTCGGCAGCCAGCGCGTTATACACTTTCAGGCTGCCTAATTTGCCTTCGGCGGCTGGGATATGGTGCACAACATTGCCCGCGGCATCGCATACGTTTAAGCCGCTTAAATGGTCAATGCTGGGCATTTGGGCGAGATTTTCTTGGAATGACATGGTGTGTTCCTTTATTTGAGTGGTGAGAATTTGAAGAGATGTAAGGCAGCCTGAAAACAGGGTAGGGCAATGAATAAAAGCGTTTGCCGTTTTCAGGCTGCCTTTGGGGGCTGGGTTTAATGTTTTGTGCCGAAAATCTTGTCGCCCGCATCGCCAAGCCCGGGGATGATGTAGCCATCTTCGTTTAAATGGCTATCTAGAGCGGCGGTGTAGATTTTCACATCGGGATGCGCGGCGTTCACGGCTTGCACGCCTTCGGGCGCGGCAACCAGCACCAGCGCTTTGATGTTGCGGCAGCCTTTTTGTTTGAGCAAATCTATCGTGGCAACCATGGAGCCGCCTGTGGCGAGCATGGGGTCAATAATGAGCGCGGGGCGTTCATCCATTTTGTCCACCAATTTTTCAAAATACGACACGGGCTGCAAGGTTTCTTCGTCGCGCTGCAAGCCAACCACGCTTACTTTTGCGCCAGGGATAAGGTCTAACACGCCATCCAGCATCCCCAAGCCTGCGCGCAAAATGGGCACAACGGTTACAGTTTTGCCTTTGATGCGCTCGCCTTGGATTTTGCCACACCAGCCGTCTATTTCGTGCTGCTCGGTTTCAAAATCGCGCGTGGCTTCGTAGGTCATTAAGCGGGCGAGTTCTTTGGTGAGCGTGCGAAATTTGCCCGTGCTGCAATCGGCTTCGCGCATCAGGGTGAGTTTATGGCGAACCAATGGGTGGTCAATGATGTGGAGATTCATGATGGGGTCTCTTGTTGATGGGCTGAAAAAAAACGGGGGCGATTATAGCGTGTTTTCAGGCTGCTTTACAGTGTTTAACAGTTGGCGGCGGGGGGATGGAGCGGGGGGGTGTAGGCAGCCTGAAACGGCATTTTCTCGTTTCAGGCTGCCTTTTAGTATCTCAACGTTGCATTTGCCGTTGCCATTGCCATGCAAACGCCCAGCCCATCAACGCGCCGCCGCCGTGTGCCATGTGGGCGATGTTGTCGCCAAACAAGGAAACGTCCGAAATCTGGGCAAACACTTCGTATAACACCAAACCGCCCACCAAATAGCGCGCCTGCACAGGCACGGGGATGAATATCAGCGACAACGGCGCTTTGGGATACACCGCAGAAAACGCCGCCAACACGCCAAACACCGCACCCGATGCGCCCAGCATAGAACCGTTGCTGCCCATAAACGGCAAATACGCCGCCGCGCCCGCCAAGCCCGATGCAAAATACAGCGCCCACACGCGTTTCGCCGTCCACACGCGCAGCAAATGCGGCATAAACGAGCCCAGCGCAAACATATTAAAGCCCAAGTGCATCAGGCTTTCGTGCAGAAACAGATGGGTAAACCATTGCCAAATATGGTAATTCGGGTTTTCAGGCTGCCATAGCGCGCCTTGTTCGCGCCAATCAAAGCCCGCTTCTTGCAGGATAAAGATAACGGCGTTGAGCGCGATTAGGATGATGTGCGGTTTGAATAGGGTTGGTTTCATCAGTAAGCCAATCAACATGAATTGCGGCAGCCTGAAAATGCGGCATGGCTGTTTTCAGGCTGCCTTGGTTACAAAACAATGCACAAAAAAGTCGGGCGCAAAACCCGACTACTGGCTGGTTAGCCCCACACCAACAGCGCGTGGTTGCGCTTGCCGCGTTTGATGATGGTGTATTTGCCAAAGCGTTTGTGTTCAGCGGTAAGCAGATACAAATCATCGGGTTTTTCGGCGGCGTGGTTGGGATTGTTGGCAACCACAGGGCTGCCGTTAATCAACACCGCATTGCTTTGCACAAAGCCGCGCGCTTCTTTGTTGGATTTAGCCAAGCCCGCTTGCACCAAGGCTTCCACCACATTCAGGCTGCCTGAATTTGCAACGTGCAGCGCAGGCAAGCCATCCAGCGCCAATTGCGCGTAATCTTGCTCGGTTAAGCCGCTTTCATCGCCTGAAAACAGGCTTTGCGTGATGCGTTGCGCGGCTTCCAGCGCGGCTTCGCCGTGAATCAAGCGCGTCATTTCTTCGGCGAGAATGCGTTGCGCTTCGGGCTTGGCGCTGCTGGCTTTATCCGCTGCTTCAATCGCGTCAATTTGTTCTATGGTTAAAAAAGTAAAGTATTTCAAGAATTTATACACATCAGCATCGGCAACTTTGAGCCAGAATTGGTAGAACTGGTAGGGCGAGGTTTTTTTCGCGTCCAGCCACACCGCGCCACCTTCGGTTTTGCCGAATTTGGTGCCGTCCGCCTTGGTAACCAGCGGCAGCGTCATGCCGTGCACGGTTTTGCCGTTGAGGCGGCGTGTGGTTTCCGTGCCCCAAGTGATGTTGCCCCATTGGTCGGAACCGCCGATTTCCAGTTGCACGTTGTGGCGCGTGTTGAGCTGGGCAAAATCATAGCCTTGCAACAGCGCGTAGGAGAATTCGGTGAACGAGATGCCTTGGTCTTCGCGCTCAATGCGTTGTTTTACCGATTCTTTTGCCAGCATGGCGTTCACGGAAAAATGCTTGCCGATGTCGCGCAGAAAGTCCAAGCAGTTCATGCTGCCGAACCAATTGGCGTTGTTTTCCATAATGGCAGGGTTTTCGCCGTCAAATTTTAAAAACGGCGTGAGCTGGTTTTTGATGCTTTCCACCCAGCCCGCCACGGTTTCGGGCGTGTTCAGGCTGCGTTCTACCGCTTTGAAGCTGGGGTCGCCAATCATGCCCGTTGCCCCGCCCACTAGCGCCACGGGCGTGTGCCCTGCGTTTTGGAAACGGCGCAACACCAACACGGGCAGCAAATGCCCGATGTGCAAGCTATCGGCGGTGGGGTCAAAGCCGCAATAGAGCGCGATTTTTTCGCTGTCTAACAGCTTGGAGAGTTCGTTGATGTCGGTGGTTTGGGCGATGAGTCCGCGATTGGATAGGTCTTGTAATAATGGGTTCATGGGCTTTCCAATAATCAATAATAAAGGCAGCCTGCCAAACGGTTCAGGCTGCGGTTGAATAACGGGGCGAATTTTAAAGCATTTTCAGGCTGCCTGAAAATGGCTGCGGATATTATGCGTTGGCATCATCGGGCGCGGCAGGGATGGCAGTGGCAGCCTGAAAATTGGCAAACCATGCGGCGGCAACGTTGTTCACTTCTTCTATGCCTTGTTTTTTGAGACTGGAAAACAGTTGCACCGAAACGGGCTGGCGTTCCATAAAAGGCTGCAAGGTTTTTTTAACGGCGGTGAGCGTTTTGATTTGCTCGTTTTTGGATAATTTATCGGCTTTGGAAAGCAGGATGTGCACAGGGCGGCCAGTGAGCGCGAAAAAATCCAGCATTTGCTTGTCCAAATCTTTCATCGGATGGCGCACATCCATAATCAACACCAAGCCAATCAATTGTTTACGCGTTTGCAAATAATCGCCCAACAGCTTCACCCAATGGGCGCGGATGGCTTCGGGCACTTGCGCGTAGCCGTAGCCTGGTAAATCCACCATAAAATTGCCGTTTGCCAGCTCAAAAAAATTGATGTGCTGCGTGCGACCAGGGGTTTTGGACACATAAGCCAAGCGCACATGGCTGCATAAGGTGTTGATTGCGCTGGATTTGCCCGCGTTGCTGCGCCCCACAAAGGCGATTTCGGCGGGGGTGTTGGGCAGGTCTTTTAGGTGGTTTACGGTGGTGAAAAATTTAGCGTTTTTGAATAGATTGTTCATGGCTGTAAAGATTTGTGAATTTGGTATAGAATACCACGTTTGAAAGATTCTCGGTTTTTAACCACTACACAATTAAAAAATTCAGGAGCACTTTATCCATGAAACGTTTAACTCTGTTGGCAATTTTCGCTGCTTGCGGCTTGGCTTCGGCAGCCCCAGATGTGAACAAAGGCAAGCAATCGGCAATGGTTTGTTCAGGCTGCCACATGGTTGATGGCAACAGCACCATCGCCATGTATCCCAAAATTGCGGGACAACACGCCGATTATGTTTTCAAACAAATGCTAGACATCAAAAAAGGCGAGCGCAAAACGGGCAATTCGGCGGTGATGGCACCCATCGTGCAAAACATGAGCGAAGAAGATATGCGCAACATCGCCGCTTATTACGCCACGCAGCAATCCAAACCAGGCGAAGCTAACCCCAAAGCCAATCCTGAATTGGGCAAAACCATTTTCCGCGCGGGCTTGCCGAATAAGAGCATTCCAGCGTGTATGTCTTGCCACGGACCTGCGGGCGCGGGCTATCCTGCTGGCGGCACAGCGTTTGCTGGCTTCCCGCGCGTGAGCGGACAGCATGAAGGCTATGTTGCCGACCAGCTTCGTTTGTATGCCAAAGGCGAGCGCAAATCGCCCAACAGCATCATGGAAGACATTGCTTCGCGCATGAGCGAAGACGACATCCGCGCGGTGAGCACTTATATTCAAGGCTTGAAGTAAGGGCAATTAAGGCTTTCAGGCTGCCTAATGTAGTTTTAGTTAGGCAGCCTGAAATGTATTTTGTTATGCTTTGCAACGCCTTTTCAGGCTGAAACTTTTGCAAAATCTACAACCGATGGAGCGTCGGTGGCTCGCCGACATCATGGCAAATCAGTCATGCGATGTTTAATCAGCCATTCGGTGGCGAGCCGTCGCCACTTCATTTTGGATTTCAGGCTGCCTAATAATCCGCGTTTTCATCTGGTTTTTCCCATCTTAACTTTGTAAACATCCCCCGCCATGCCCCAATCGTCTTCGCAAAAAATCCCGTTAATTCGCCGCCCGTGGTTTGCTTTTTTCAGCTCCATGCGTTTTGCGGTGGCGTTGTTGTCGGTGCTGGCGATTGCTTCGGTGGTTGGCACAGTGTTGCAGCAAAATCAGCCCAAGCAAAATTATGTGGTCAAATTTGGCGCGTTTTGGACGGAAATCTTTGAATTTTTGGGCTTGTTTGATGTGTATGCTTCGGCGTGGTTCACGCTGATTATGCTGTTTTTGGTGTTGAGCACGGGCTTATGCTTATGGCGCAATGTGCCGCCTTTTTTGCGCGAGATGCGCTCGTTTCGCACGCAAACCACCGCCAAATCGCTCGCGCACATGAAACACACCGCGCTGTTGCCCAGCAGTTTAGGCAGCCTGAAAACGGAAATCGCGGCAAAATATTGGCAGGTAAACGGCTTTCAAACGCGGATAACATCGCGCGAGGATGGCAGCGTGCTGCTGTCGGCAAAAAAAGGCGCGATGAACAGATGGGGCTATATTTTTGCCCACGCGGCGATTATCGTGATTTGCTTGGGCGGCTTGGTGGACAGTAATCTGCTGCTGAAAATCGGCATGCTCACGGGCAAAATCGTGCCCGATACCAGCAGCCAATACGCGCGTGATTTTCAGGCTGCATCGCGCTTGTCGGCGAGCAATTTATCGTTTCGCGCCAATGCCGAAGTGGTGGAAGGGCAAACGATTGAATCGGCGTTTATCAATGCCGATAAGGGCTTGCTGCTGCAAGAGCTGCCGTTTACGCTGGAACTGAAAAAGTTTCACATTGATTTTTACAACACGGGGATGCCCAAAGATTTTGCCAGCGACATTGTGGTAACCGATAAAGCCAGCGGCAAGCAAGTGGCGCAGACCATTCGCGTGAACCATCCGCTCACTATCAACGGCATCACGATTTATCAATCCACCTATGGCGATGGCGGCTCGGATGTGCGTTTCCAAAGCTGGGATTTGCGCGGCACGAATGCGCCTGTTGCGCTGGATGTGGTGTCGCAACGCGCGTTTCCGCTAGACATGGGCACGGAAAAATATCAATTTGAGCTGGGCGAATTGCGCGTGTTTAACGTGGAAAACACGGCGGCAGATGGCGATGCGGCAACGCATGATGTGCGCAGCGTGGCGCAACCAAAGCAGTTTCAAAACGTAGGTCCAACGATTGTTTTCAAGCTGCGCGATGCGGCGGGGCAAGCGCATGAGTATGTGAACTATATGCTGCCGCTGGAGCGCGAGGGCGCGAAGTTTTTTGCCACAGGCGAGCGCAGCGACATCAACGCGCCCTATCGTTGGCTGATGCTGCCCGCCGACGCGCAAAACAAGCTGGATAGCTTTATGGCATTGCGCGCCACGCTGATGCAGCCTGAAAAGCGCGCGCAGATTGTGCAAACTGCTGTTGCCAATGTGAACGAAAATATGCGTGGCGATTTTAAGCTGGCGGTGGAAAACCTGCTGCGCCAGTTTGCCGAGGGCGGCTATGTGGCGATTAACGAGCATATTCAGCAAAATGTGCCCGCCGAAGCGCAGCAAAAAACGGGCGAAATCATGTATCAGATTTTGTATAGCAGCATGGATGTGGCGCTCACGCAGGCGTTAAACGATTTCAGGCTGCCGACTATGGCTGCGGGCGAGGCGCGCAACCGTTTTATTTTGAACAGCATGGATGGCTACACCGCGCTGACCAAATTTCAATCGCCCGTGCTGCTGCAAATGGACGCATTTAAGCAAGTGAATATGTCGGGCTTGCAGATGACCAAATCGCCTGGCGCGAGCTTGGTTTACATCGGCTCGGTGCTGCTGGTGCTGGGCACGATTTTTATGTTTTATGTGCGCGAAAAACGCGCTTGGCTGCTGTTTTCCCCCGATGGCGATGTGCGCTTTGCCATGTCTGCCACGCGCAGCGAACGCGAGCTGGCGCGCGAGTTTCCCGAGCATTTGGCGAAACTGGAAACGCTGGCGCGAGATTTGGGGCAGCCTGAAACAGGCGTTGGGCAAGGCGCAGAGTAGGGCGGTTGTTTATTTCATCATGCCCGCGCATTACCTATTTTTTGCCAGAGCAGGCGTTTCGCCGCCTACCACGATCAGGGGCAAGCCCCTGCACCCCACGCGCAACCCCTTTTCAGGCTGCCTTAACCATTCCCTACCATCAGGCAGCCTGAAACTCAAATTATTCCCCTCACCCAAAAGGAACGCATCATGTTCAAACGTCCCGAAGAAATCCTACTTATTATTCTTGGCATCGCCTTTCTCGCCGCCACCTACTTCCTTGCAGGCTGGGCAACCGCCGCATCCGTCAAATACACCTTCATCATCACAGGCTGCACGCTACTCTGGCTCATCGCCTACTTCTGGCTGTGGACACACGAAAAAGCCTTTTTGTGTTACCCCGTGTTGCTCGGCTTGTTTGTTGCCTGCTGGTGTCCGTGGCTAGACTGGTTCGCCCTGCGCCACACCGTTGCCGTGGATGCCACCAGCGTCATCGTGCTCAACAAACCGTGGTACGCCACATGGACATTCAAAGCCGTGCTGATTGCCCTGCCCATCATCGGCGGCTACGCATGGGAATGGCAACGCCGCCGCAAGCGCAAGTTTGCAGGCAAGGTGTAAACCACCCATAGCAACCCATGCCCACAGATATTTTCAGGCTGCCGCTAATCGCCCAGCGGCAGCCTGAAAACCAAATGGAGCGGCGACGGCTCGTCGTCAAATAGCAGATTAAACAGCGTTATCGATTTACCAAAATGTCGGCGAGCCGCCGACGCGCCATCGGTTGCAGGCTTTGCAAAGGTTTCAGGCTGTTTCATATAACCAAGGCAGCCTGAAAACCCAATTACCAATTCCAAACAGCGTTTGCCACAAAGCCCAACCCCATTTTCAGGCTGCCCTAACCGCTTGATGCAGCCTGAAAACTCAATCCACCACAAAACAATCCACCCCATGAAATCTCTCTACATTCTCTACACTGGCGGCACCATCGGCATGACCCAAACCCCGCAAGGCTTGCACCCCAGCCAAGCAATCGTCGCCACCGCCTTGCAAGACCATTCAGGCAGCCTGAAAGAGAGCGGCATTCAAACCACATGGCACATTTGCCAGCCGCTGATAGACAGCTCCGCGCTCAATCCGCACGACTGGGCAAACTGGCTGGCGCTGCTGCAAACCGCCCTTTGCGAACACGACGCCATCCTGATTCTGCACGGCACCGACACCCTTGCCTACACCGCCAACCTGCTCGCGCTCACGCTCAATCCGCAAGGCAAACCCATCATTCTCACAGGTTCGCAAAAACCCTTCGGCGCAGCAAGCAGCGATGCACCCGCCAACCTGCAAACCGCCCTTGCCGCCATCCAAAACCCCACCGTGCAAGGCGTGTTCATTGCCTTCAACGGCGCACTCATCCCGCCCATCGGCAGCAGCAAAATCAGCACCGAACACGACAACGGCTTCGCCAACCCCCACTTCGGCACATGGCAAATTGAAAATAGGCAGCCTGAAACCACCCCCGCCCCCTATAACAGCAGCCTGAAACGCCAGTTCAACCCCAACACCCGCGTTGTCCCCATCATCCTAACCCCCAGCAATATGCTGGACAACGCCGCCGCCCAACTCAACCCCAACGAAAGCGATGCCGCCATCCTACTCAGCTACGGACACGGCAACGCCCCCGCCCACCCCGCGCTGCTTGCCGCCATCCAACGCTACACCCAAGCAGGCAAACCACTCATCAACATCAGCCAAGTACCACACGGCAACGCCACCGCCGTTTACGCCCAAGGCAACGCCCTGCGCCAAGCAGGCGCAATTAACGGTGGACGCTGCAATCTGGAAACCGCCACCGCCCTGATGATGCTCGCCGCCGCCAACCGCTGGACGCGCGGCGATATTGAAGGCGAATTGCGGCGCTTGGGATTGGTGTGAATGCAACGGCGTAAAACAACGGCGTAAAAAATATTACGCTAAAACAGACGGTTTAAAACGCTTTCAGGCTGCCCTGTTGCATTGGGGCAGCCTGAAAGCCATGTGCCATCGCAAACAGCACAGCAATATGGAGCGGCGACGGCTCGTCGCCAAATGGTACTGGGAGACACTAGGAGCGGGCATCGGCAGCAGCGGTGTTTGTTGCCAAGATGTCGGCGAGCCACTGACGATCCATTGGCGTACCGATACGCATAACCAAGGCAGTCTGAAAACGAATTAAAGCCAAAATAACATCCCAAAACCCATTTTCAGGCTGCCCCCACGTTATGCCGAGCCATGCCTAATCAAAACAGCTCAATGATCAGATAACCTTGTCCGCTCCAACCGAGCATTTGCTAAAAACTCATCAAAACTATCCGCCAGTGGGCAAATATATAAATCATCCAAATAAATTTCCCAAACAGAATGGTTTTCAGGATGGAAAAATATAAATCCGCTCTCGCCATAAACCATGCCGAATACAAAGGATTGTTTTATATATTCAACGCTGATTCCTTCTGTTATGCCTTCAATATTTTTAAAATATCGCTCATCGTCTGCTAACAGTTGGTAATTGTATGCGCTATCAGAAAACACTTTTTTGGCTAAATATCGCTCGCTCCATAGCTAGTAATCCTTTTTTAAGGTGGTTGGCTTCTTTTTTCGCTTAAAAGTGTAAAAAAGTTCAAGAGACTTGTCTTTCTCTGCCATGAAACGTTGATAAGTTTCAGGGATATTGTCGCAAAATGTTAATTCCATTGGGTTATTCCTTGTTATTGCCTTGTTTTCTTAATGTAGCAAGTGCAGAACAAAAGGCAGCCTGAAAACCCATTTTCAGGCTGCCACTATCGCGCTATTCAAACACCTTGCGCTCATCAGGCAAGCGTCCCGCCCAATCGCAGGCGAATTGATACGCCGTGCGCCCCGAGCGGCTGCCGCGCATTTGCGCCCAGTTAAGCGCGGCATGGCGGGCGGTTTCGTCCAAAGGCAGCCTGAAATCCGCCAGCCAGTTTTCCACCGCCGCCAAGTATTCGTTTTGGTCAAACGGATAAAAGCTCAGCCACAAGCCAAAGCGGTCAGACAGCGACACTTTTTCTTCTACCGCTTCTTTGGCGTGGATTTCGCCGCCGCGCCCTGTGTGCGTGTTGGCGTTGTCGTCCATGTATTCGGGCATCAGGTGGCGGCGGTTGGAGGTGGCATACACCAACACATTTTCCGCGCGGCGCGACAAGCTGCCATCCAGCGCGGTTTTCAGCGCTTTGTAGCCATCTTCGCCGTCTTCAAACGACAAATCATCGCAAAACACGATGAATTTTTCGGGACGCGTTTCCAGCAAAACCAGCAGCGCGGGCAGGGTTGCCAAGTCGGTTTTGTCCACTTCTATCAGGCGCAAGCCGCGTTCGGCGTATTCGTGCAGCAGGGCTTTCACCAGCGAGGATTTGCCTGTGCCGCGCGCGCCTGTGAGCAAAACGTTGTTGGCGGGACGGCCGGCTAGAAACTGCTCGGTGTTGCGCACCAGCCGCGCCATTTGGCTGTTGATGGCGGCAAGGCGGGCAAGCGGAAAGGTGTGCGGGCGCGGCAAGCCTTGCAATATGCCTGCGCTGCCTGCTTGGCGCCAGCGATAGGCGATGCAGTTTTGCCAATCGGGTTCGCTGGCTTCGGGTGGCAGCCATGCGTCTAGGCGGCGCAACACGGATGCGGCTTGGCGCAAAAATTGGGCGATCTCCATTTTCAGGCTGCCTTTATGCGGCTTGCGGCGGTTCAACGCCCACATAAATGCGCGGCAGTCCGTCCAGCATATAGGTTTCAAAATCGGTGGTGAAGCTGCGTTTCAGGCTGCTGTTGTCTTCAATCTCGCTCCATGTTTGGTACACGCTTTGCGCGTTTTGCTCGGGCACAACAAAGCGCACATAGTCTTGCGCGGCGATGTGAGTTTCGCCAGCAAAACTTGGCAGCGGAAAATCGGTGGCGGTGATGCGCCCGATGGTGATGAGCACGTCATCTGGCGCGTCTTCAAAATATTGGTACACGCAGTAAATTGTCATGGTGAACGATGGCAGGCGGTTGGCTTTGTGGTTGCCTTCCCATTGCCGCCACATTTCGCCCAATGTTTCGTGAACTTTGTCTAATGTGGTGCGCTGTTGAATGCCGATGATGCGCAGGGGAACGGGAACGGATGTGTAGTCAAGCATGGTGGGTTTTCTTTCCAATAAACAAGCATTTAAGGCAGCCTGAAACAGCAAAACGCTTGCCCAAGTTTCAGGCTGCCTATTGGTAAACAAAAACATAAAGACGCAGCCTGAAAACCGATAAAACCTGTTTTCAGGCTGCCTTAATCATTTGATTAGATTAGTTATTACGCAATTCCATAATATCGCGCCAGCCATCGTTGGTTTTCACCAGCGTGGCGTGTTTGGTTTGCGTTTGGTTCAACCCGTTGTAATACGGGCTGTCTTTGAGCAATTTTTTCGCCCAGCGTTCCGCGTTGATTTTCGCCTCGTAAGACACTTGCGTGATGGTTACGCCGTTGCTGGGTGTGGGCGCGGTGAAGTAATTGATTTTTTCCACTTTTTCGTTGCCAATGCACATCAAGGCTTCTTCGTTGGGCAGGGTGCGGAATGTTTTTTCGCCTTTTTCGGTAAGCGTGTAAACCATGTAGCGCACTGCTTCATCGCCTTCGCCCACACGTTGTTCTTTATCGCGGCGATACAAGCCCGCATCGGTGAGCACTTCCATTTGGTCAATCGCGGTTAAATTGGCGCGTTTGCCGTTGTCTTGGCGTTTCACCAGCTTCACTTCGGGCATGCCCAACACAGGGTTATCGCCCGTTTTGCGCGTGTCCACTGTTAGCTGAAACGGCACGCACACCGAATGAAATTTCGCCGACGCGTTCACCGCTTTTTGCACGGCAGATTTAGACAAATTGTCGCTACCGCCACAAGCCGCCAATAACAACACGCTGCTCAAAACCCATAATTTTTTCATGATTCACTCCGCGTTTACAAAAGTTGGTTGCAAAAAATATTGTTTACAAAAATTTGCGAAAGAAGCAAGGATAACGGCAAAACCAGCCTGCGACAAGACAAAAATAGCATGATTTCGTACAATGCCATTTATGATTATCCCCGCCCCGCCCGCCATCAAGGCAAAGCCAAGCCCCAAGCGGGCAGGGCGCAACCCATTTTAAGGAAATGTAAACATGACCCCACAGCTCTACGGCATCCCCAACTGCGCCACGGTAAAAAAAGCCCGCGCATGGCTAGAAGAACAACAAATCGCCTACGAATTCATCAACTTCAAAACCCAAGCGCCCACGCGCGATTGGCTTTCAGGCTGCCTTAACCGCGTGCCGCTGGAAACCCTGCTCAACAAGCGCGGCACCACATGGCGCAAGCTCACGCCCGAAGAGCAAGCGCAAGCCAACACAGAAGACGGCGTGATTGCCCTGATGATGGCGCATCCCAGCGTGATTAAACGCCCTGTTTTGCTGTTGGGCGAGCAAATCGCCGTTGGCTTTGATGCGGCGAATTATGCCGCGCTGTTTCAGGCTGCCTAAACTTGCGCCCGCCGTTTATCCACAAGGAAAGCCATCGTGATTGCTAGGCAGCCTGAAAAGCCGATTCTCTTTATCGCCGATTTGCATCTATCGGATGATACCCCCAGCCTGAACGCCTTGTTTGCCCAGTTTTTGCGCGATTGGCAAGGCAAAGCCGCCGCGCTGTATATCTTGGGCGACTTGTTTGACGCTTGGACGGGCGATGATGACGACAGCGCCACCGCCGCCGAAGTGGCGCGCAATCTTGCTGCCTTTGCCGCCGCTGCGCCCGTGTATTTCATCGCGGGCAATCGCGATTTTTTGTTGGGCAAACGCTACGCCGCCCAATGCCAGATGACGCTGTTGCCCGAGCGACAAATCGTTGAATATTTTGGCAAAACAATATTGCTCTCGCACGGCGATGAAATGTGCAGCGACGATATTGGCTATCTGCGCTACCGCAAAGTCATGCGCAACAAAATCGTGCAGAAAATCTTGCTGTCGCTGCCGTTTCGCACGCGCAAAAACATCGCCGCCAAGCTGCGCGCCGCCAGCCGCGAGCGCAAAAAGCAGCCTGAAAACTACGCCATCGCCGATGTAACCGAACACGGCGTTCAGGCTGCCTTAAACGATTTTCCGCAAACCGAAATCATCATCCACGGGCATACGCACCGCCCCACTAGCCATGTGCACAGCTTTCAGCAGCGCCGCATTGAGCGCCATGTGTTGCAAGATTGGTATGGCGACAAGGGCGGCTATTTGCTGCTAGACGAAAACGGCGTGCACGCCCGCCGCCTGCCCGAGTGATTTTCAGGCTGCCTTTGGGGATTGCCCGCGCCGCCAAAGGCAGCCTGAAAACCAGTTTGCACGCGTTGGTAAAGCCCCAATCCTTTCTAAACTTCTCCGCATCCTTTCATGAAACCGCATCGCACGCTCATTATTTCCGTATTCATCGTTGCCAGCTGCGGCTTGGCGTATGAACTCATCACCGCCGCGCTGGCAAGCTATCTGCTGGGCGACAGCATTTTTCAATACTCGCTCATCATCGGGCTGTATCTGTTTTCTATGGGCATCGGCGCGCACCTCACGCGCTACATCGCCGATCAAGACGTGTTGCACCGCTTTATAGAAATCGAGCTGCTGGTGGGGCTGATTGGCGGCGTTTCCGCGCTGTTTTTGTTTACCGCGTTTGGCATCGCCGCCGCGCCGTTTCGCACGCTGCTTTATGCGCTGGTTGCCATTATCGGCACGATTGTTGGCATGGAGATTCCGCTGGTGATGCGTGTGCTCAACGAGCAACAGCTTGAATTTAAAGACAACGTTGCCCGCGTTTTAACCTTTGACTACATGGGCGCGCTTGCTGTTTCGCTGCTGTTTCCGCTGATACTCGCCCCCAAGCTCGGCATGGCGCGTTCTGCCTTGCTGTTTGGCTTGCTCAACGCCGCCGTTGCCCTGCTCACCGCCCGTGTTTTCAGGCTGCATTTGCCGCGTTATCGCAGCCTGAAATGGCGCAGCCACGCTGTTTTGCTGATTTTGCTGATTGCGTTTATTTTTGCCAACCGCTGGGTGATGCAAGCCGAGCAGCGCTATTTTGGCGACCCCGTGGTGTTTGAAAGCCATTCGCCGTATCAGCGGCTGGTGGTAACGCAATGGAAAGACGATACGCGCTTGTATATTAACGGCAATTTGCAGTTTTCTTCGCGCGACGAAGCCCGTTACCACGAAGCACTGGTAATTCCCGCCATGCAGGCTGCCGCGCAACACAGCCGCGTGTTGATTTTGGGCGGTGGCGATGGCTTGGCGGCGCGGGAAGTTTTGAAATATCCGCAAGTTCAACAAGTTACGCTGGTGGATTTAGACCCTGCCATGACGCGCACTTTTCAAACGTCCGCCAAACTCGTTGCTCTAAACCAAAACGCGCTCAACCACCCCAAGCTGCGCGTGGTGAACGACGATGCCGCGCAATGGCTGCAACACACGGCAGCGGCGTTTGACGTGATCATCATTGACCTGCCTGATCCTTCCAACTTTTCACTGGGCAAACTCTATTCCGTGCCAATTTATCGCTTGGTGGCGCGGCATTTGGCGCAGGGCGGCAAGATGGTGGTGCAATCCACTTCGCCTTATTTTGCGCCCAACGCGTATTGGTCGGTGGTGGCGACGCTGGAAGCGGCGGGGCTGAAAACCGCGCCGTATCATGTGTATGTGCCCAGCTTCGGCGAATGGGGCTATGTGTTGGCGGGCGCAGAAGCCGATTTCAGGCTGCCTAACCGCGTGGATGTGCCCACGCGATTTTTAAACGCAGCGGAGATGGTGCAGATGTTTCGCTTTCCTGCCGATATGGCGCGGCGAGCGGTTGAGCCGAATTATTTGAATAATCAACGGCTGGTGGCGTATTTTGAGCAGGATTGGGCGAATGTGATGCGGTGAGGGGGTGTGGATGTGTTTTAGGCTGCCTTTGGGATGGAGGCAGCCTGAAAACAGTTTGGAGATGGATAGATAGCGCTCTGATACACGTTTACAGGAGAGAACAATGAACCAACCACATTGGAATGAAGCCGCCGTTATCGGCGCGTTGGCTGCAGTTTTGGCGTGGGTGTATCCACCGTTTATTTGCTTTATCGGCGTGGGCGGCGTGTGCGCGACAACTTTTGGCGGCATCGCCTTGCTGGAATTGCGTGAAACGCCCGCGCGTGGCTTGGCTTTGGCGCGATTGGGCTGGTATGGCGGCTGGATAAATATTGCCGCCTATGTGTATTTGATGGTGGGCTTGGTTCGGCAGTCCGTTTATGGCGGCTAGGCGATTGGGATAGGTGGTCAGGTTTCAGGCTGCCTTAACGCAACCGCATAGGCAGCCTGAAAACTCAATTCACCAAAGATGGATAATGGCAAAAGACAGCCTGAAAGGATGCTTTCAGGCTGTCTTTTAATCTGGACTACGCTTCCCCGCATACTTCCAACGCTCCGCAAAACCCCGCCACGTGTTCGGGCAGATATTGTTCCACCACTGCCCGCGCGTCTTGCGACCATGCTTCGGCAAACTCGTACTCATCGTCATCGCAAAAAATTGCCCACCCGCTGTTTTCGTATGCCATTTCCAACTCGCGCAACGCCGCCAACGTTTGCATAAAACTTGCCAAGTTTGGGGCGACGGGCACGCGGTTATCCAACGTGCCGTAGCCCGTGGGCAGCCAGAACACAGGGCATTCGGGCAGGGCGGTGTCGGCGAACAGCACGGAATCGTCAATTAGCCGTGCGAAAATCACCCAGCTTGGCTGCCAGCCCTTTGTGGGTGCAAGCTCGTGGGTTTTGCTGTCCACGCCGATAGACCAGCCTTCGGGGGCATCTGCCAATTCCTCGTATTCCAGCCACACGAATAAGCCATCCAACAGCGGCAGGAAGCCGTAGCTTTCGTTCAATTCGCCGATGCGGATATGGCGGTAAAAACCGCCCAGCGCACCCATGTTTTCGGGCAGTCCGCCCATCGGTGGCAGTTCGCTGTGCGGCACACGGTGTGCGCCGTAGCCGATGTCGTGGGGGAAATAGGGCTGCGGCGGCAGTTCGCGCGGTTGGGGTAGGTATTGCAGGTGGAATAGACGGGCGAAGTGTTCTAGGTTCATGGGTTGTCCTTTCGCAAAGGGGTTGGGCTACCTGAAAACGAACGGAGTGAGTTTCAGCGGAGCTAAAACGAGCGCGGCGGGTTTCTGCGAAGCTAAAAGGGTTGAGGCAGCCTGAAAACGTGAAATCTTGCTTTTGGCTTGTTTTCAGGCTGCCTCACCGCTTTGCTGCGCCTGCGCCCATGCCACGGCGGCGGTAATGGCGGCTTTGACCTGCGGGCTGTTTTTCCAGCAGCTTGAACCTGTGAGCAATGCGCCTTGCTGCAAAATATCGGTGGGGGCTGCCGCTGCCAGCTTGGCAACATCGTCCAAGCCCATTTGCTGCAAGCGTTGCAAGACGGTTTTGCCTACGCCTTTTACGGCGAGCAGGCTGGCGGTTTGGGTTTCGGTGAAGGGCATAGGGGGTTCCTTTGCGATGATGGGGGGAATGGGAAGGCAGCTTGAAACCCATTTTCAGGCTGCCTATCCGTCTAACTATCGGGTAACTGGCTTATACCGAATCCGTTTCGGTTTCGCGCCCTCTTCGCCCAAGCGGCGTTTTTTGTCGGCTTCGTATTCCTGATAGTTGCCGTCGAAGAACACCCATTTCGAATCGCCTTCGCACGCCAAGATATGCGTGGCGATGCGGTCGAGGAACCAGCGGTCGTGCGAAATCACCATCACGCTGCCGGCAAATTCCAACAATGCGTCTTCCAGCGCGCGCAGGGTTTCCACGTCGAGGTCGTTGGACGGTTCGTCCAGCAGCAACACATTGCCGCCGCTCAACAAGGTTTTTGCCAAGTGCAAACGTCCGCGTTCGCCGCCGGAAAGCTGCCCCGCGATTTTGCTTTGGTCGCTGCCTTTGAAGTTGAAGCGTCCCAAATATTGGCGGGCGGGGATTTCAAACTGTCCGACCTGCAAAATGTCGCGGCCTTCGGCGATGTTGTCGAACACGGTTTTGTCGTTTTGCAAACCTTCGCGGCTTTGGTCAATCAGGCTCATTTTCACGGTTTGGCCGATTTTCACTTCGCCCGAATCGGGCTGCTCTTTGCCCGCAATCATTTTGAACAGCGTCGATTTACCCGCGCCGTTCGGACCGATGATGCCGACAATCGCACCCGCAGGCACTTTGAAGCTCAAATCGTCAATCAGCACTTTATCGCCGAACGATTTGGAAACATTCACAAATTCAATCACTTCATTACCCAAACGCTCGGCAACGGGAATGAAGATTTCCTGCGTTTCATTGCGTTTTTGGTATTCGTAGTTGCTCATTTCCTCAAAACGCGCCAAACGCGCTTTGGACTTGGCTTGGCGGCCTTTGGCATTTTGGCGCACCCATTCCAATTCCTGCTTCATCGCTTTCACGCGCGCAGCTTCGGATTTCGCCTCGTTTTCCAAGCGTTTTTCTTTCTGCTCCAGCCAAGACGAGTAATTGCCTTTCCACGGAATACCGTGGCCGCGGTCGAGTTCCAAAATCCATTCGGCGGCGTTGTCCAAGAAGTAGCGGTCGTGCGTTACCGCGACCACCGTGCCGGGGAAGCGCACCAGGAATTGCTCCAGCCATTCGACCGATTCCGCATCCAAGTGGTTGGTCGGCTCGTCCAGCAGCAGCATATCGGGTTTGCTCAACAGCAGTTTGCACAGGGCGACGCGGCGTTTTTCGCCGCCGGACAGATGGCCGATTTTGGCATCCCATTCCGGCAGGCGCAGCGCGTCGGCGGCGATTTCCAATTCGTGCTCCGCGCCGCCGCCCG